>JAGPFZ010000007.1 GCA_018056245.1 Bacteroidales bacterium | reverse complement strand
TGGCCGCACTTATTCTTGGAATATGGGCTGCTATAAAATTTTCAGACTGGACAGCTTTGAAACTTTACGAATGGTTTGATATGACAGGGCGCTACGTGGGAATTATTGCCTTTATCATCACCTTCATAGCGGTTGTGATAGTCATTCATTTCATTGGATTGCTTACAGATAAGATAATCAAAATTGCTTCACTCGGCTTTTTGAACAGATTCCTTGGTATGGCATTCGGGCTTGTAAAATCCGTACTTATTCTCAGTGTATTATTTGTAGTGCTGAACGCCATTGATGAACACCGGCCTTTTCTTCCAAAAGAAAAAATCAACGAGTCAATATTCTACAATCCTATTTCCGACGTTGCACCTGCAATTTTCCCCATAATAGGCGAAGGAACATTTTCAAGAAGTTTTGAAAGGTTTAGAAAGAAACCGGCAGGGACATTTATCTGACCCCTATTTACTATATTTTACTATATTTGCGGCTCCAGTGGAGGATATATGAATTTTATCGAAGAACTGAGATGGAGGGGCATGATACACGATATCATGCCCGGAACGGAAGATTTGCTTAATAAAGAAAAAGTAACGGGTTATATAGGTTTCGACCCTACCGCCGATTCTCTCCATATCGGGCACATGGTACAGATAATGCTTCTGGTTCATTTTCAGCGAGCCGGGCATATACCCATTGCACTGGTAGGAGGCGCCACAGGAATGATTGGCGACCCTTCGGGCAAATCAGAAGAACGTGTGTTGCTCGACGAAGATATATTGAGCCATAATCAGGAATGTATTAAGAAACAACTTGAAAGATTTCTCGATTTTCAATCGGACAGCCCGAACAAAGCAATTATGGTCAATAACTACGACTGGATGAAGAATTATTCTTTTCTTGACTTTATAAGAGAAATCGGCAAACATATAACGGTTAATTACATGATGGCAAAAGATTCGGTTAAGAAACGCCTTAGCCCGGATTCGAAAGAAGGGATGTCATTCACCGAATTTTCTTATCAGCTCGTACAGGGTACTGATTATCTTCACCTTTACCAGAATTATAACTGTAAACTGCAGATGGGCGGTTCCGACCAGTGGGGCAATATACTGACAGGCACTGAACTTATCAGACGGAAGACCGGCGGCGAAGCATTCGCCCTTACATGTCCGCTGATTACAAAAGCCGACGGCACTAAATTCGGCAAAACCGAATCGGGAAACGTATGGCTCGACCCTGAAAAGACATCACCATATCAGTTTTACCAGTTCTGGCTTAACGTGTCGGACAAAGACGCAGAAAAATACATTAAAATATATACAACTCTCGGCAGAGAAACAATCGAAAATCTTATCTCAATTCATTATCAGAAACCTGAAGAACGTATTCTACAGAAACGGCTTGCTGAAGAGGTAACGGTAATGGTTCATTCACGCGAAGACTATAATTCTGCTGTCGAGGCTTCTAAGATACTTTTCGGACAGGGGACTACCGAATCGCTCAGAAAAATGAATGAGAAGACATTTTTATCTGTTTTCGAAGGCGTCCCTGTATTCAATATCAGCAAAGATTTATTTTCCGATGGCGTTGCGATATACGATTTATGTACCCTGCATTGCAGAATTTTTTCATCAAAGAGCGAAATGAGAAGACTTATTCAAAGCGGTGGTATAAGTATCAACAAGGAAAAAGTTTATGATGGTGAAAAAATAATTAATAGCGATTATCTGCTTAATGGAAAATATCTACTCGTACAAAAAGGAAAAAAGAATTACTCATTGATAAGAGCACTTTGAGTATTTATTACAATAAGTAATGGAAATATATCAATAGAGATCTGCAGCAATTATTGACACATCATCAAAAAGACCAGGGTTTTTGTCAGGTATTCCAAGTTCTTTTAGCATTTCGGAAATATTCTCTCCAACCGGCCTTATGTTTTGAATATGGCGGATAATACAGCCTGTACCCAACTCTTTGCCGTTCTCATCTTTCAATTCAGAAAGTCCGTCGGTATAACATACGATTTTAGAATAATGCTTTATTTTTATTTCCTTTGATGTAAAAGGAGGAATTTCGTCGAGCATGCCAATTCCAACACAGTCGGCTTTCAGATGCATGATTTCGCCAGTGACCGTATCATAAAGAACAGGTGGATTATGGGCTGCATTCACATATTCAATTATTCCTGAGTTGTGGTCAAACCTTGCCACAAAAAATGTGATAAACTTTTCTCCTTCGGCATTAGAAATAACAATTCCATTAAGTTTTCTGATAAGGCTTTCCAGATCTATATCATAGGTAAATAGCGCGCGCAGGCTCGCTTGAAAATTCGACATTAATATTGCAGCTGAGATCCCTTTGCCTGAAACATCTGCAATACAAAAGCCTGTAATATCATCAGAAAGTTTCAAGCAGTCGTAATAATCTCCTCCCACTTCATAATGGGGAAAATAGAATCCTTTGACAACTATTTTACCTTGAGAGGGAAGTTGATTTTCGTCTGGTATTAACATCATTTGCATCCGTGATGTAAGTTCCAGCTCTTTCTTAAGAGCTTCCTGACGGAGGCTTTCTTTAAAAAGTCTGATATTTTCAATAGCAACAACTATGATATTTGAAATTGTCTGGATGAAACTAAGGTGTTTAAGTACCGGGCTCATCCCTTCTCCCTCTTCCTCTATATCGCCGATGAATATATATGCCAGTGGAATAAGATTATTAAATACAGGTATTATAATATCAACCCCTTCAAAACCCGGTGTGTTTGTAACTATTGTAGTTTCAGTAAGTGGCAGAAGTTGTTCCTGAATATTAACCGACCTCTGGAATAAATCCGGGAATCCCGCATTAAGGATGCATTCCCATTTTTCATCATATTTGAAAATCATTATCTTCCCGATGCCAAGGTTGTTTCTCAGTATCGAGTCGTATTTGGCGAGAAGTTCCTCGACAGGAAGGTTAGCATTGATAGACAAAGTGATTTCGAGCAATGCATTAAGCTTAAATTTATAAATTTCAAGCCTTTCCTTCGAGGAACTTTTTTCTTTCATTTCATCTTATGATTTCACCCTTTCAACGTATGAGCCGTCGCGTGTATCAATTTTTATTTTGTCGCCAGTATTAACAAAAAGTGGAACCATGACAGTTGCGCCGGTTTCTGTTTTTGCAGGCTTCAGAGTGTTTGTCGCGGTATCGCCTCTGAGCCCGGGTTCCGTATATGTTATCTCAAGCACAACAAAAGGCGGAAGTTCGACCGAAAGTATATTTTCAGTATCGGCATGTACAACTATTTCAACATTCTGGCCTTCTTTCAGAAATTCATATTGCTCAATCATATGTTCAGGTATATATACCTGCTCGAAAGTTTCGGTATGCATAAAATAATATCCAAGATCGTCTTTATACAGATACTGAAAAGGTCTCCTTTCGACTCGTGTAACATTAATTTTAACTCCAGCATTGAATGTATTTTCAATAATCCTTCCGGTTCTTATATTTTTAAGTCTTGTACGCACGAAAGCCGGGCCTTTACCGGGCTTTACATGTTGAAACTGAACAACTGTATATAAATCATTATTGAACTCAATCACCAATCCATTCCTTAAATCCTGTGTTGTTGCCATATATTATTCTGTTTTAAAATTAATCATTTCTTTTTTCTTAATCAATAAACTTAAACGGCTCGACAATCCCTTCGTAGTAATTTATCTCGGCTGTAAAAGAGCCGACAAATATATCAAATCGTATCTTAACCGGTAAACAATTTTTATCGGCAGAAAACCAAATCGAAATATCTTCGTTAGTTTTAAAAAGCCTTCCAACTTCAGTAACTGGATTAAATTTATAACATCGTATTTTACCGAAACGTGTTTTCACATTTTCTATTCCCTTATAACATAGTATTATCGGATAGAATTCATCTGTGAACCATGTATTTATAACTATTTTCTCATCCTGCCTGAATGGATAATTTTTTGCCAGGTAATTTTTACGAAAATAATAAAAGCATGAAAGTATATCGTGAATACCTTTTTGTGTTATATGTTTTCCTGTAAGGTTACTTGTAAGAATTGCAGAATCGGGACGTGAGTAATGGTCGAAAAGGACTACATTATATTTGGTATAGCGGCCTTCATGAATATCTCTTATAGACTTCACAGGAAGTTCGGTAACAGGGTCGAAATAGCTCTCATAAATGTCGCGAACTTTGAAAATGGCATCTGCAATACCGGTTGTATAACCAATTATATAAGCATGATATACTTCTCTACCATCAAGAACTTCTTTCGTAAGGCTTAAGTTTCCGGCACCACCGGTGATGATTCCGTAATGCATTATAAAAGAAACTTTTTCTCCGGCCTGATAAGGTGAATCCTGACCATTTAACCAGACAACAGGAAGTAAGAGAATAATAGATATAATATATTTAATTTTAAAATTCACCATTATTTTTTCTTTTAAAACAGTTTTTTCTTAGGCCGTGTTGCTAAAAAATCTTTAAGGTAAAACGGTTCAAAATAAGCAGTATTTTCAAAGTTTTCTTCTTTCAGTGCCTTATATGCAGGTTTTCGCATATATGAAGCAGATAGTTCAAAATTTTTTATAAAGATCTGTTTATCTCTTTTAATAACTCCTGAACATTTGTCCACTCCATTTCCAAAAAATATCATCATAAAATTGGACGATATATCCGTGAAGGAATTTTCATTTATTGTTTCGGTTGTTATTTCTTTGACTTTTTTGCCGTATGAATCATAAATACAATAATATACTTCCATTCTTCTGGCATCGAGCATAGGGCAAAGTAATGTTTCTTTGTCAATATATTTTCTACCTATTTCAGTTTCAAGCAAGCCATAATACATTGAAGTAAGTGTATCGATTCCTATCAGAGGAATACCTGCGGCGTACGCAATACCTTTTGCAGTGGAAACGCCTATTCTAAGGCCAGTATATGAGCCTGGGCCTTTGCTCACGGCAATTGCCTCGAGCTCTCGGGCATTTATATTTTGTTCTTTAAAAACTTCATCTATAAAAACTGCAAGCATTTCAGCATGTGAGTTGGAGTTTCTGCTTTCGCGCAGTGACATAACACTGTCGCTGCTACATAATGCAACAGAGCACACAGTGGTAGCTGTTTCTATGCATAAAATCATTTGTTAGGCCCGATCAGAAGTTATTTTACAGCATAAAGCTCATCTTTATTAACAATCTGAATCAGAGTGCTGTCAGACAACTTTTTACTGATAGCACTGAATGGTGCCGTGATTACCCTATCGCCTTCATTGATACCGGAAATTATTTCGATATAACTATTATCCTGAATGCCGGTTTTAACATCTCTGGCAAGAGCATATGTTCCGTCGGTAATGAAAACAAGAGTCCTCACCTCATTCCCTGTAGTTGTTTCTCCTGCCAGTGTGGTATCGATTCTTGTAGTTACGGCCTGTATTGGCACAGCCAATACTGTAGGCTTTGTTATAGTACGTATATCAACCGAGACTGACATTCCGGGTCGAAGCGGGCTTGGCCTTTCTTCACTCACGAGATGCTTATACGACTCAGGGAGTATGAAAATTTTTACATCGAAATTTGTGACCTGGTCTGCGGAGACACCTGTTGTTTTTGCAGAATTTGCAACCATAGTTACAACTCCGGTAAATTTTTCATCCAGATAGGCATCCACGTTTACAATGGCTGTATCTCCCACTTTAACTCTTATAATATCGTTCTCGTTTACTTCCACTCTGGCTTCCATGCGCGAAAGATCGGCAACCCTCATCATTTCTGTACCCGACATCATGCTTGTTCCCACAACTCGTTCTCCGAGTTCTACAAGAAGCATTGACACAGTGCCTGACATCGGTGCATAAATGGATGTTTTAATCAGGTTTTCCTCTGCCTCTTTTAATGAAGCCTCGGCACTGGAAACTGAAAATCTTGCAGCATCTACTTCAGCTTTTGCTACTTTATAAGCAGCCTCTGCTTGCTCAAATTCAGATTGAGAGATTGCCTTTTCTTCGAAAAGTTGTTTATTCCTTTTATATGACAGTTCAGCCTGAACAAACTGTGCTTCCGATTGCGACAGTCTTGCCCTTGCTGAGGCTATTGCAGCAAGTGATCTGTCACGTTGCGAAATATAAGTATCGGGTTTTATACGACATAATAACTGCCCTTTCATCACATCGTCGCCTTCTTTAACATTAAGCTCAACAATTTCACCCGAAACATCCGGAGTTATTTTAACTTCCTTTTCAGGCTGAATCTTACCGTTTGCCGTGATTGTTTCAGTAATACTCTTTATGGTTACGTTCTCAACAGCCACTTTGACTGCAGCCTGTTTCCCAAACCATCCCTGATTCTTGCCGACAAATGCAAGAATAATAAGTACAACCGTAATGGGTAATAATATTTTTAGTATTTTATTATTTTTCATTATATTATGATTTTATTCAGATAATGTAATTGGAATTCCTTTATAAAAATCAAGCACTTTTATTTTGAATACAAATTCATATTTGGCTTGTGCCATTTCTGACTGTGCTTTCAACAATTGTGATTTGGCTGCATTATAATCAACGGGTGTAACCAGACCAACATTGAATCTTTGCTCTGAATATCTGAAAGCTTCTTCATTTGCAATTACAGTCTTTATTGCGGCATTATATCTTTTTAAAGCTGCCTCCCTATCGGCAAAAGCCTGCTGGATATTCTTGTAAAGCTGTTTTTTTGTCGCTTCAAGAACATAATTATTATTTTCTATAGCAAGTTTTGAATTGGAAATATTTTTATTGACCTGCCATCCGTTAAGAAAAGGAATATTTACTGAAAAAGAAATTCCATAGTTTATATTATCATTTATCTGGTCGGCAAAAGAATATTTACCATAAATCGGGCCAGTAACAGGATCAACCCCAAGAAGTTTTTTCCTGATATCTGAATATCCTGTACTGAATGAAGTGCTCATTGAAATACGAGGACTTCTGCCGCCTCGTGCAATTTTAAGGTCGTATTCGCTTGCTTTAAGTTTCATTTCGGCGCTTTTTATTTCTGCTCGGTTATTGCACGCAATATTGAATACATCGAGTACATTTTCAGTACTTATATAATTTGTATCTATGCTTATCTCGGGAATTACTATTTCAAATCCCTCGGGTGTCTGAAGTTCTAATAATTGCGCAAGATTGAGATAAGAAATATTTAATTGATTTTTCAAATTTATAAGCTGAAGCTCTTCCAGAGCTGCCTGTGCTTCAATCTGCAATAGATTACCCATCGCAACACTTCCTGCATCCACAAGCTTTTTTGTTTTTTCAATCTGCAGTTTTGTAATTAAAAACTGGTTCTCAGTTGCCGAAACAAGCTCTCTGTTAAGCAATATCTGAAGGTAGCCAAGTGCAACACTCAGTGTGATATTATCTTTTATACTCTGAAGATCCTGGTGGCTGGCAAACAACTCATAATTATTTCTCTTTATTGAATTGTAATTCTGAAGACCGCTGAAGAGGGTCAAACTACTTCCCATATAGAAATTATCCGACATAACATCTTCGTGTTCAGTATATTGATAAGTGGTCTGATCGAGAGCTCTACCGAAAGAGTAACTATGTGTTGCATTACCGTTGATAGTTGGCAGAAGCTTAAGTTTCGCCAGGTCAAGTGAATTTTTCTGAACCTGTGTTTGTAATCCTTGTTGCTTAACTTGAATATTTTCTTCAAGTGCATATTTTATACAATCTTCAAGTGACCAGACTTTAACCTGAGAAAAAGATAAAAATGAAGGAAAAAACATGATGAGTATAATCAGAAGTGTAATTTTCTTCATAAACATTTCTATTAAATTACTTTCCGTAAATGGAGCTACGAAGATATATATTAATTATAATTCTACTTTTAACATATTATTAAAATATTGGCAAAGTATAATAAAATAAATTTGACGATTTAAACTTATTATATAATTTTACCGCCTTCAATAATTGGCTCTCTTTTCAGAGAGCCTGAAGTTATGCCTGACCATGTATCCTGAGAGTATTCTTATAGAGCCGACAAAAAGAACGCCTCGCATTATTCTTGAAAGAGGAAAAATTATTATGACCGGAAGGTCGATACCGGAAAATCCTTCTGATTTTTATTCGCCTATTTATGAATGGATTTTAAATTATCTCGACAATTGCGCAAAAAAAACGGATATTATTCTTGGCTTTGAACTCATCAACACAATGTCGATCAAGTGGATTTTTGCTATACTTCGGGAGCTTGAGAAGACATTTGACATGCCCTGCCAGATAAGGATTTTATGGTATTATGAAGATGGCGATGAAGAGATGTGCGATCTCGGGCATGTTATCCGGACTCTTGTTCGTTGCCCACTGAAGGTAATTAAAGTATCCGATATTGCGGACTTTGATTTTTTGCTCGAAAATTCACTTTCCAAATTATAAAAGTATTATTTTTATAATTTTGTCTCATCTAAAAAAGATTAATTGACCCATGGTGTAATGGTAACACAACGGATTTTGGTTCCGCAGAGTCCTGGTTCGAATCCAGGTGGGTCAGCTAAGTTGTATAAGATATTTTTCAAAGCCTTTATTTCTACATAAAACTAACAGAAATTCCAAAGGTTTCTTTTTTACCTTTTATTGCTTTTTCAGTTCTTCAATCTCCTTCTCCTGTTCGGATATTGTTTTTTCAAGGTCTGTGATTTTATCGTTCAGACTTTTAATTTCATCGTTAAGCCCTTTAATTTTATCGTTAAGGTTGTTTATTTTAAGGATAAGTTGTTCCTTTTCATCTTCCAGTTTCTCAATAATAGGCGTATAATGCGATTTTTGGTAGAACCATGCTGTGAGAAAACCAATAATGGCAGCAACCAATAGTAAAAGTATTATTTCTATAACGGCCGTTGTAACCGATTGCGCTAGTAAAATAAGTTGTGTATTCATTTTATCACATTTTAATTGTTACTACTGTTCTTCTATTCATTGCACGTCCTTTCGATGTTATTTGACTTGCTACAGGCTCATCCTCGCCTTTCGAATCAACAATCATCTTATCCGGAGGTATTCCTTTTGATTCCAGATATTTACGGACTGCATTTGCTCTTTCAAGCCCTAATTTATAATTATACTCGGGCGTTCCAATAAAATCTGTATGACCTGTAATCGCAAGCATAGCTGATGGGTATTTTTCAAGCCAGCCTTTTAATTCAGCCACTCCGGCATCAATAGATGGATCTTCCTTGATTTCTGTATTGTCAAAATCAAAAAAAAACAGTAGTTCTTTTGGCATGGATGCACTAAGCTTCTCAAGCGAATCAGCTACTATATCAGATCTTTCAGCAGGGGAAATAACAACAGACCTTTTCGTTGCAGGTTTCAAAATATCAACATAAAGCCACATCGAGAAGAAAGACCAGATAATGAAAGCAATAAATCCGGTAATCAGAACTCTCATATCATCAGGTTTTTTGGTTTGTAAAATTTCATGTAATTTTTTTTAATTCCTCCAGGAATTAATTTTATCATGTCATTTTACCAAAGTTAAGAAAGTGAATAAACTAAAGCAAATAATTTTTTGGTGCTTTTTATTTTTTTACAGCATAAAGAAGATTTATTGCACGAGTACGCCAGTTATAGCCGAGAGTAAAAGGAACTTGTTTTACCGGCATCTTTTTGTATGCCTCAGCCAGATCAGTTTCATTAATCCATGAAAACTCTTTCCCCGGTCTCTGATATTTTCCATAAAGCTTAATATCCCAGTGTTCTTTATCAAAGAATTTATATGCAATACCTGAATCATCCTGTAGAATTGATTTACTTTTATCAAGTATTAAACTACGTATTTGCGAAAATTCTTTGCTATGCATAAGATAAGAGGCAGCTTTAAGGTACGTGTTACAAACAGGTAATGAATAGAGATAGTTTATTAAGGGTTCATTCTTTTTCAATCCTTCATCGGATAAATTCGCCCTGAAATAAAATAATGTTTGAATTATATTGCTAGTATCGTGGACAAAATCAATTTTCACTCCGGAAGCAAATGATTTTTTGTTTTTCAAACTGTCAGAATACTGCCAGTTGCCATTGATATCAATACCAATATAATCTACCGAAACAATTTTGTAACCTTTTCTTTTTATGAAGATCGAAATAACAGGCGTGACTCCGCCAACTTCTTCTTTCTGTAAATCATCAATCATGTGTCCCGTTATGAAATAACTCCTCCTGAAAATATCATTAAGGGAAATCCAGATATCGTCGAGATATTCATTCACTTCCGATGGAGTCATGTTACAAATATCAGGTAATTTACCTACCGGCTCGAGTCCTATCAGTATATATCTTGATACGTTGGGATAAAAGGCATTTGCATTCAGAAAATCAGGGCCGCCAAAGGGATAAAACAGAACGGAAGTGTCGTGTCGGTACGTTATTTCCGTTTCGGCCCAAACCGACATTTTAATTAACCTTGAAGTATCGAGATAAGAAAAACCGCTGTCCATGCGAAAAGAAAATTGCTTCCACGATGAAAGAGAATCAAATTTATTCAGGCAATTGCTATTCACATGGTACTTCCCTGAAATAAACGATATAATATTATCTTTAACGGTATCATAAGGAACTCTATATATTTGAGCATCAGGAAGCTTATTTTCGAATAAACGTGAGTTATTACGACATGATGAGGAAATTAGCAGATAAAAAACAAAAACTGCAATCAATCTAAATACCGGCATTTTTCTTTTTTGTTAACAGGAAATAGACAATAAGCCCGGAGAGGGCGATTCCAATACCTTCAAGTGACTGGGCAGGCCTGCTTGCAAACACATATACCATCATACAACCTTCAACCACTATAAAAAAAAGTGGAATAAAAGGATACCCGAAAGTATGATAAAAATTCTCGTTGTTTACTTTCATACGGTGCCTCAAGAAAAAAAGCCCGGCAACTGATGATATAGTGAAAATACTTAGCGTAAATCCGATCAAAGTCATTATCTGCTCAAAGGTCGAAGTCCAGATAAGAGTAAGTGAAATAATTGCAAGAAGTACTGTGGCATAAACGGGAGAGCTGTTCTTGTTTTCCTTCCCAAGGAAACGAAGGGCCGGATAATCCATTGCAATTGCCTGAGTAACTCTTGGACCAAGAATAAGTAAAGAATTGATTGAAGCAATAAGGCCGATAGATATAAGCACTGCAATGAATTTTCCTCCGGCATCGCCGAATATATTCTTAGCTGCAATAAATGCCACATCAACTTTCCCTTCAAGCTCATCGAGAGGTACAGTATAAAGAAAAACAAAATTAAGAAGTGTATATAGCGTCATCACGATCAGGGTGCCAGTGATGAATACTACAGGCAGGTTTTTTACAGGATCTTTCACCTGATGGGCAATATATGCAGCAGAATTCCAACCTGAATATGCAAAGGAAACATATACAAGCGAAACAGCAAAAGCAGGATTAATTATCTGTTTCAGATCTGACTGCATGAAAGTAAGTTTAAAGCCGTCGTAATGTCCTTTTATAAAACCCATTACGCAAAGAGTGAGAATCAGAGATATATTAAGAGCCGTTGTAACAAAATTGAAGTTAGCGCCTGTGCGAAAACTGCTCAGATTTAGTAAGGTCAGCAGAACAATTATAGTAACTGCCGTTATCATGGGAGGAACAGGAATTAAATTTCCTGCATAGGTTCCAAGTGCAATAGCAGAAATAGCAAGCGGAGCTGCAAAGCCTATAGTCATTGAAATAAAACCGGAAAGAAAACCGAAAGTTGGGTGATATATTTTAGAGAGAAAAATATACTCTCCGCCCGATTGAGGTATACGGGCTGCCAGCTCTCCATAAGTAAGTGCCCCACAAAGAGCAACTAGGCCTCCGGTTATCCATATCAGTACTAGAGCCAGAATAGAATGAACTCCGGCGGCTTGAAGGCCAAGACTTGTATATACCCCAGTGCCTATCATATTGGAAACAACAATTGCTATGGCACGGGATGGTGTGATAACTTTTTCTTTATTCAAACCGAATACTTTTAAAGCTGATAAAAGTAGTAAACAAAATTAAAAATGAAATAGGGGGGATATACTTCATATTGATAATTCTTTCATGATATCACATAAGGCAGTACAAATCATTAAGGCTTTATCAGGATTGAGGGCACAGGGCATACGAAACAAAGCGGAGTCACGGGAATAAGGAGAGGTCAGGGTAAAGTAATGAATAATAAATTACCGATTAACAATTATACGATATCCTTTCTTATAAGATTAACCGATTCAACAAGGCTGGACCACTCATTATCAAGCTCCTTTAGATAATCACGTCCTGCTTCGGTTATCATATAATATTTTCTTGGAGGGCCCAGCTGTGATTCCTCCCACCGGTAACTGAGAAGCCCCGAGTTCTTAAGACGTGTAAGCAAGGGATAAAGAGTTCCCTCGACAACAATAACCTTTACCTCTTTAAGCTGCCTGATTATGTCGCTTGCATAACACGAACTGACTGAAAGTACCAGCAGAATGCAGTATTCAAGAACCCCTTTGCGCATCTGAGCCTTTGCATTATCAATATCCATAAAACATTATTTTATTCCCGTTAACCGAACAACTATATTTTAGAATTTTGTTTACATGTTCATTTTCTTTCGCACTTTTTCAAATTCACTTTTCACAGCTTCCTTTATAGTGTTTATATCTACAGTTTCGCCCCTCATCTCAATTTTCTGCGCAGTCGTTTTTGCTTCCGGAAGAACTATCCATAGAATTAAATAAATAATTATTCCTATTCCGCCAGCAAAAATAAGTGCAAGAAATATTACTCTTATAATCAGAGGATCTATTCGCCAGTAAGCTCCCATTCCGGCACAAACGCCTCCAAGAATTCTCTTGTCAGGGTCGCGGTACATCCTGTGAGAACCTGATGAGCCGGACTTTCCTTTACTTTCTTTCCCTCCATTACCGGCTATATCTTCTGGTACTCCAAGCACTTCGATAACTTCCCTTACATCCTTAATTGTTATAACGTCTCTGGAATCAGAGAGCCTTGCACGTAATAACTCAGCCATCCTGACTTCAATATCATTGATTATTTCCGATGAACTTTCCTCGCCGGAAAACCAGTGCTCGAGATTATTTAAATACGACTTCAATTCTTCGTAAGCATCTTCATCAATACTGAAAAAATAACCTCCAAGATCTATTGTTAATGCGATTTTCATTTTTAAATTTTTATTTGTAACTTTATTATTATTTATTCAATTATTTTATGCAAAGAAATATAAATTTTATTATACTATGTTATACATAGTAGTAAATTTTTATAAAATATTTCTTTTCTTTTATAAACAAGTTGTATTTCAATTTGTTAAATCATTGTGATTATTTACCTGTATTATTCTTTAATTTTTTCTATTTTTATCTGACTTAAAAAAGGATTATGGAACGAAAATATAAATGGGGCATTCTTGCACCGGGAAAAATGGCAGCCAAATTTACGAAAGGCCTTCAGTTACTCAATAATGCTGAGCTATACGCAGTAGGATCGCGTGATGTTGAACGTGCAAAAAAATTTGCATTGGAATACGGATTCAAAAAGTATTACGGTAGTTATGAAGAGCTCGTTCAGGATCCGGATGTCGAAATAATATACATTGCTTCACCCCATTCGATGCACTACCAGCACACTCTGCTATGTCTGCGGAATGGAAAAAACGTGATTTGCGAAAAGGTATTTGCTCTCAATTCGAAGCAAGTTGAGGAAATGATTGCAGAAGCCGAAAAACGGAATCTTTTTCTGATGGAAGCTCTTTGGCCGCCATTTCAGCCTTATTATAAAAAGGCACACGAAATTCTGCAATCAGGAATATTGGGCGAAATTCATCATCTGCACGGTTGGTTTTCGTTCCAGCCACCTTTCAACCCGGACGACAGAAAATTCAATCTCAGCCTTGGCGGCGGATCTCTTCATGATATAGGAATTTACCCCGTTATAAATAGCCTTACATTCATCGGAGTACCCGATGAAGTTAAGTCCTATGCTTTGTTTTCACCTACAGACTCTGAAGAATCAATTAGTATAATATTCCGATATGATAATAGCAAAATGGCTGATTTATATAGTTCATTCAAAACAAACGAAGGGATAGGATGCAAACTTCTTTGTGACAAAGGAAACATGATTGTATCGAGAGGAAGAGATATGAACCAGCGGGTTATCCTCGAGATTCATGGTAAAGAGCCTGAAGAATTCACCTTTAGGCCTGAAGCAATGGGATACCACTGGGAAGCTGAAGAGGTAATGCGTTGCCTCGACAAAGGATTAAAAGAAAGCCCGGTAGTGCCTCACTCTTTTAGCAGAAACCTTATTAGAACGCTCGACAGAATAAGAAAAGAAGCTGGTATTGTGTTCCCGGGAGAATAATCGGGAAATTATATAAGGACATGGGGTAGAAACCGATAAAAACCTGACTGACTTCGATGAAGCAGCCTTCAACAGAAAAAAACTGTTCCTGAGCATATTTATTCCGTGCATTTTCGTTTTCTTTATGTGGCTTGTAAAAGCTATTGAAATCCTCTTCGAAATTGATTTTTCCTCTTTTGGTATATATCCACTTCATCTGAAAGGACTTCCAGGAATCATACTTTCTCCGATGATACATGCCGACCTGAAGCATCTTATGAGTAATTCTATTCCTTTTCTTGTGCTCGGAACAATAATTTTTTATTTCTATTCCGAACCTGCTCTAAAAATAATTTTGTGGAACTATCTTCTTACCGGTTTTCTGGTATGGCTTACCGGCAGGGAAGCCATACATATAGGCTCAAGCGGACTTATTTATGGAATGATGTCTTTCCTTTTCTTTAGCGGCATAATTAGAAAATATTTCAGACTAACCGCCCTTTCACTTCTTGTTGTTTTTCTTTACGGCTCGATGGTCTGGGGCATGTTCCCCGGAGTTTACCAGAATGTGTCTTGGGAAGGACACATGATGGGATTTGTATCGGGCATTATCCTTGCAATCTATTTCAGAAAGGAAGGTCCTCAACAACCGGTATATGAATGGCTCGATGAAGAAGACGATGAAGAAAATGAAAAGAAATGAAATATTATTCTAACTTTCAACCATGATATTCCTGGTTAATATTGTCATTCACACTATAAATATCTCAATATTAAATGCACGAACGTTTCAGATTCAAGAGCAAAGACGAACTTCTGAGAAAGGCTCACGAGCTTGGGCTTTCAATACCATTTAGTGAGGATTTAAGCCCTTTGTTCCAAAAGGCTAAAATAAATGACAAACAAATAGATAACCGTCTGGTCGTTCAACCTATGGAAGGCTATGACTCGGAGCCCGATGGGTCACCTTCACCTCTTACGGAACGACGATATTTACGCTATGGAGCAGGAGGGAGCGGGATTATCTGGTTTGAAGCTATTGCTATAACTCATTCAGGACGCTCCAATCCCCGACAGCTTATGATTCATGAAAATAATTACAGGGAATATAAGAATCTTATTGACAAAATTCGCAGAAGCGCTTCTGAAAACATCAGACCTTTTATTGTCGCCCAGATAACTCATTCGGGTCGTTACAGCAAGCCAGACGGTATAAGCTCACCTTTGGTTCCATGCAATAATCCACTTCTCGACAATGGCAATGAGAGAATTTTGACAGATAAAGAACTTGTAACTATTCAGAATCAGTTTATCGAAACTTCCCGATTTGTTTACGAGGCCGGCTTTGATGCTGTAGATATAAAAGCATGTCACGGTTATCTGGTTCATGAGTTACTTTTTTCTTTTAACAGGCAAAACAGTATTTACGGAGGTCCGGAACCTGAAAAAAGATTCAGATTTCTCCTTGAAACAGTTGAACGTATAAAAACAAAAGTCCCCGATATCTTAATAACTACACGCCTTAGTATAGGCGATATTCACGAAGGTGGATTCGCAACGACAGCCAACGGAAAAGATTATGATCTGACCGAACCAGTAAAACTTACCCGTGAACTTAAGAATATGGGCATAAAATTTATGAATATAACGATGGGGAATCCTTATTATAATCCTTATATTTCGAGGCCATTCGATAACCCACTACCGGGGATGAGCGCACCTCCAGAACATCCTTTGAAAGGTGTGACAAGAATGATTGAAGGAACATCGGCACTACAGAAATGTTTCTCTGATATTTTGATGATTGGATCAGCATATTCATGGCTCAGACAATTTGCTCCTAATGTTGGAGCCGCCGTAATCAATTCGGGTAGTGCTTCTTTTACAGGCTTTGGCCGTAACTCATTCGCATATCCATCAATGCCTCTTGACCTGATGACTAAAGGTTATGTCGACCCTTCAAAATTTTGCATAACATGCTCGGGATGCACAAGGCTTATAAGAAATATGAGGCCTGGAGGTTGTGTAACCCGCGATCGTGAGATATACGCTGCTGAACTTAAAAAACTTATTACAGATGGAAAATGAAACTGTTACTCTTAATGGATATACACTCCGCAGTTATAGTGTAAACACATTAATAATCGGCAGCGGCGCGGCATCGCTTAATGCTGCTTTGACCCTTCATTCTGCAGATCAAAGGAATATACTCATTGCAACAGAAAAATGGGGAGGAGGGACAACAAGAAACGCAGGTTCGGACAAACAAACCTATTATAAACTCTCTCTTGCAGGAGGTGAATCTGACAGCCCGGAGCTGATGGCCGAAGACCTTTTCAAAGGCAGGTGTATGCATGGCGATGTTGCTCTTTGTGAAGCACAGGGTTCTGTTCAGGCATTTATGAATCTGATAAGGATTGGAGTACCTTTCCCGCATAACAAATATGGTGCCTGGGTGGGTTATAAAACCGACAACGACCCGAAGGCAAGAGGTACTTCAGCAGGTCCTTATACTTCAAGAATGATATTTGAAGCTCTTGCAAAAGAAGTTAAAAAAAGAAAAATCAAAGTTCTCGACAGAGTAAGAGTTATCAGCCTGCTAACAAAAAAAGAAAACAGTGCCAAGGTAGTAACAGGAGCTTTAGCCATAGATCTTAAGACAGATAAAATTGAGAATGCTTTCATACTTTTCAACACTGAGAATATTATTATGGGAACCGGAGGGCCGGCAGGTCTTTATAAAGACTCAGTGTACCCTGGGTCACAGTCAGGCTCAACAGGCATTGCCCTTGAAGCAGGTGCCACTGCACAGAACCTTACCGAATCACAATTCGGAATAGCTTCAACCAAATTCAGATGGAACCTTTCAGGAAGCTATCAACAGGTCATACCCAGATATTTCTCAACTAATGCAAAAGGGAATGATGAAAGAGAATTTCTGAATGAGTTCTTTCCCGATATTACAACGCTTACCAGAGCTATTTTTCTGAAAGGATATCAATGGCCTTTCGACCCTGCAAAAACTACCGATTATGGTTCGTCACTTATTGACCTTCTTGTTTACAGGGAAAGAGTGGAAAAAGGGAGGAGGGTCTTCATTGATTTCAGAGCCAATCCATCAGGGCCTGCAGGTGAAAAGTTTTCACCCGGGATATTAGACAAGAATGTATTCGAATATCTTAAAAACTCAGAAGCCCTGAAAGAAACACCTGTTAAAAGGCTTAAGATTTTGAACAAACCTGCATTTGATTTGTATCTTGAGCATAACATAGACCTAAGTGCAGAACCTATTGAGATTGCGGTATGCATTCAGCATAACAACGGAGGCCTTAAAGGTAATATATGGTGGGAATCGAATCTGAAGCATCTTTTCCCTGTCGGAGAAGTTAATGGATCACATGGTGTTTACAGGCCTGGAGGTTCGGCCCTTAACTCAGGTCAGACTGGAAGCTACAGAGCCGCACTTTATATAGCTAAAGAATACAACAAAGGTCCGGTACTTTTTTCGGAATTCCTTTCCTCAGTAAAAGAACAGGTGAAAGAAAAGCTTAAACTGGCAAAAAAATGGTCAAAATCAGAAATCAGAATTAATACCATTCAAGATTATTTAAATGAAATCCGGCAGCGAATGTCAGAGACAGCAGGTATTGTCAGAGATATTGAAAAAACCACCAAGGCTGCTGAAGAGGCATCTTTTATGCTTAAAGAACTGGACAGAATGCTTGCTGCAAAATCGGTAAAAGAACTTGCTGAAGCTTTTCGTTTGAAGGAGCATTGCCTTACACATTTTATATACCTCGAAGCTTTAAAAACTTATCTCGAAAAAGGAGGAAGAAGTAGAGGATCGTACATGATTACCGACAGCCATGGGATAAAACCACATACCAGGCTTGAAGATAAATGGCGTTTCAGTTTATGTGATTATCAAAGGGATGTAGAAAAAAAGATTCTGGAAATACAGTTTAATAAGACCATAAAAGCACAGCTTACAGAAGTAAAGACTATTCCTGCTCAGGAGCTCTGGTTTGAAACTGTGTGGAAGAAATACCGTGAAGGAAAAATAACAGAGTGTTGAAAAGATTGCTCAAATTATTAATTTTACCGGCAAGAATTAGTTATAGTTATAATCAACTTAATCTTTCCGCCTATGAATGGTAAACCTGTTGCTGTAATCACGGGAGCTAGCAGAGGCATAGGAAGGGCAATTACACTTTCACTTGCTTCGGAAGGTTATGATATTGTAGCAATTGCGCGCTCGCTCGACAGTGAGGGGATGGAAACGCTTGCTCACGAAGTAGAAAAACATGGAGCGGCATTTTTCCCGATAGGACTCGACATTTCCTGTACTACGTGTCATGTCGAAGTTGTAAAAAATATTCTGGATCGCTTTGGCAGAATTGATATCCTTGTAAACAATGCAGGAGTTGCACCACTCCAGAGAGCAGATATTCTCGATCTCACTGAGGAGAGTTATGACAGAGTGATGAGTATTAATCTAAAGGGCCCCTTGTTCTTTACACAAAAAGTTGCAAAGGAAATGCTCTGGCTCAGATCAATAATTCAGGAATATCATCCGAAAATAATTTTTATTTCCTCAGTGTCGGCTAATATGTCTTCAGTAAAAAGAGCGGAATATTGCATTTCGAAAGCCGGATTAAGCATGGCTGCAGAGGTATTTGCAGACAGGCTTACCCGCGAAGGCATTCTTGTTTTTGAGGTGAGGCCGGGAATTATTCAGACAGATATGAATTCGCGAGTAAAAGAAACATACGATAAAATGATTGAGGAAGGAGTGATTCCGCAAAAGCGATGGGGCTTACCCTCCGATGTGGCAAAAGCAGTGGCATCGCTTGCAAGAGGCGACTGGGATTTCTCGGCAGGATCGGTCTTCGAAATAAGCGGAGGATTAAATATCAGAAGTCTGTAATAATATCTTATTTAAGGGCATCTCTAAAAACCCATTGTTGATATATATGTCTGATTGTTAATAACATAAAATT
Source organism: Bacteroidales bacterium (assembly GCA_018056245.1). Lineage (GTDB taxonomy): Bacteria > Bacteroidota > Bacteroidia > Bacteroidales > VadinHA17 > LD21. The sequence goes on along the minus strand of JAGPFZ010000007.1, from coordinate 40,121 downwards.
GATTTTATTGACTATGTTTTATATCTTGGCATGAAAAGCACGAGATAAAAAATATAAATGATTTAGGCCTGTTTGATGACCATTTTTTAATGGAAAAGCTTACTAAGCTTGGTGATCCGCTGCGAAAATTGAATAAATTTATTAACTGGAAAATATTTGAATCACCTATATATGAAGCATTTAAAAATGAAGATAGGGACTTATCGAATGGAGGCCGCCCCTCATTCAATAGATTGATATTGTTCAAAGCCCTTATTATTCAGAGTCTGTATAACCTTTCTGATGACCAGTTGGAATATCAAATTGTTGACCGGGCAAGCTTTAAACGGTTTTTGGAATTGAAGAAAAGTGGCAAGGTTCCTGACAGTAAAACATTTTGGTTGTTCCTGGAGCAGCTTATAGAAAAAGATGCGATCCTGGGCCTGTTCAAAATCTTCAATGAAACCCTTGATGCGGCAGGAGTTTTATCCCATCATGGAAAGATGGTAGATGCCAGCTTTTTAGAGGCTCCACGCCAACGAAATACCCGCTAAGAGAACAAGCATATTAAAGAGACAGGGACAGCTCCGGCGGAGTGGAAAGTGAAGCCCCATAAATTAGCACAGAAGGACGTGGATGCCAGATGGACTAAGAAAAACAACACGACCTTCTATGGATATAAAAATCATGTGAAAGCCGATACAAAGACAAAACTTATTGAGGAATATATTGTTACAGATGCATCTGTACATGACTCTCAAGTTATGGAACAGTTGCTGACAGAGAAAGATGAGGGACAACCGCTTTATGCTGACAGCGCTTATAGAGGAGAAGATCAGGAAACGGTTTACAAAAAGAAAAAAGTAATCAACAAAATAATTGAGAAAGGCTACCGCAACAAACCCTTAACCGAAGAACAGAAAGCCAATAACAAAGAGAAATCGAGGACACGCGTGAGGGTCGAACACGTGTTCGGCTTTGTAGAAAACAGCATGCATGGCTCCATTGTCCGCACTATTGGGATTGTAAGAGCTACAGCAAAAATCGGGCTAATGAACCTTACTTACAATATCAGTCGCTGTACTCAATTAAAAATAGTGGTTGCTATGGGATAGGTATGTCCAGAGGTGAAAGATGTACTTATGTATGTATCTGATAATTAAATAAATAAAAAATAGGAGGGAGTAAATTTAGGTTTTTAGAAATCCATTTAATATATTTGTGTCAAACAATGGCATCAAAAAAAGTAGTTTTTCGAGGTGCCCTTAAGCAATAACAGATTTATCTATAAACCACACTATTTAAATTCCAAAAAAATCTGTAAATCATGTCCCAATTTAATAAAATGTGATAAATTTGACATTCGCTAAGGTAAAATCAATTATTTATACAGAAGTGCCACACAAGGATTAATTAAAAACACCTTCCTATATAAAACCTAAAACAATGCAAAAAAAATGTCGTTTGGGAACAACTCTCGTAATTATGTTCCTGTTATTCATTGGTTTAACCGAAAAGAGCTATGCATCGTCATACGATCCCGGACAGTTTTCGATATCATACGATTATTGCGCCGGTACTGTGGTGATAACCTGGCTGGGATATTACGATTGCGACGGATCGGATAACGATGAATTCTGTGACGGCCATCTCTACGTTAAAATCGGCAACGACGCCGAAGAAACCATCGGATATTTCGGGAAAGGAGAAGGAACCGTTACCGCCTGGATCAACGGTGAGTCTAACTATTATAATTATGGATCGGATGCCGGCAGACAGACTGTTACCCATTGGATCAGCAATTCCTATTGGATGTACTGGCAGGTAACCTACAAATTGTATTCATCCGACTATGGCAAGGTTATTTCAGCAAGAATCGAAGGAGAATGGGATTGCGGGAGCGAGGATATCATCAATATTACAAAGACGGCTACTGCCACCCAATCTGGAGCGCCCACCAACCTGTCGGCTTCCAATAACGTTGATTGCGATTATGTTAAGTTAAACTGGACTAACCCAACTGACAGGACATGTACCCCTTCAAACCACGTCACCGAAATATATAGGGACGATGCATATCTAACATCAGTGGCTTATGACGTAACTACTTACAACGATAATACCGCGGTAAAGGGCCAAGACCACACTTACAAGGTTAGGTCGAAGCTTTCACCTACTAGCGGACAAGCAAATTATAGCCCCTTTTCTGGTGTGGTCACAGGTAAACGGATTGGCCCACTTCCGGCCCCGTCAAGTATGGCGGCATCAAGCGACAATTGCGAAGGTGTGGTAGACCTCACATGGAGCTGGACCGCGGGGACCAACCCCAACTCCTTCCAATACCAACGTAGCAGCGCATCTGATTTTTCCGCAAACCTGTTCCTCTCGGACGAGATAGATGGGGATAAAAGGGTCACCTCAGATACTCCCCCATCAACTAATACAGAGTACTACTATAGGATGAGGTCAAAGAATGAGTGCGGCGACTGGAGCGTGTGGACAAGCAGTGATTCCGGTGTCGCGCCAGCCCCACCAAACGCCCCATCTAACGTACAGACCTCCGCTAGTTTAGTGGATGTAACCGTAACATGGACCGATAATTCATCCGTTGAAACCGGCTTTATAATTGAACGCTCAATGTTCGGGGGAGGAGGAAGCACCCTCTTCAATGTTGGCGCAAACGTCACTTCATACGTTGATAATACTGTGGTTAACTGTCAGATGTATTCATATGAGGTCAAGGCAAAAAATAGTTGCAGTCTGGATGGAGTAGCCTCCGGAACCCCGGCTAACGCGGTTGTGGTACCCGACTTATCGCAGACCTTCACAAATACGAAGCTACTCAAAGCATCAAAAGGTTATTACAACGACCAAGTAAAACTCGAATGGAGCAACAACAATGGAAGCAGGGTAGAGTATTTTAAGATCTACAGGAAAGTCTATGAAAGCGCCGACGATAGCGTGCTTATCGCTTCCCAAAACTCGTCTACCGCTGTGTTCAGCGACTATTCGGCGGAACCCGGCGTTTATTACATGTATTATATCCAAGCCGAAGCAACATGTAACGGCGACATTATCAAATCGAATATCTCTAGCGACATAGGTTTCAAAAGTCCTACCGGTATAGTTAACGGACATATCGACTATACCGGGGGTATCGCCGTTAAAAACGCCAAAGTGTTGGTTACCAAATCTTCCGGTTCCATTGGCTCTTCCCTGCAATTCGACGGAACAAACGATTATACGGCCGTACCGAACAAACCAAACCTAAACCCTTCGGCGATATCCATAGAAGCTTGGGTCAGAACTTCCGCTACCAAGTCCGGTAATTACCTCATAAGTAAGGGCACGGCTTACGAACTGCTCATCGATAACAAACAGCCGGTATTCAAACTCAATAACGGGGCTTTAAACCTCAAATTCAACGTCGACACCATTGAGCAAAACAACTGGGTACACGTTGCCGCTACATATGACGGCTCTATCGCTAAGATATACGTTGATGGCAAACTGAAAACATCACAGGCCTTCACGGCAGCCATTGCTTCGAACAGCGACTCACTGTTTATAGGAGCCAATAGCGCCAAAACAAACTACTTCGCCGGAAATATCGACGAAATAAGGATTTGGAACACGGCCCGTACCGAGGAAGAGATCTCGCGCGACTATGGCAGGATATTGAACGGCGACGAAACCGGATTGGTTGCCTCTTGGGGAGCCGACGAAAACGTGGGAAGATATCTGTTCGACCGTTCCAAAACCGGCAACAGCTTCAACGAAAACCATGGCTTCCTTCGCAACAGCCCGTCGTGGTCAATCACAATCCCAACATCATCACAGTTGGGGTATATAGGGATAACCGACGAAAACGGGGATTATACCATAAACGGAATACGCTACTCCCTTGCCGGGGAAAACTTCAAACTCACGCCTCTACTCGGTACCCATAAATTCACCCCTACAAATAAGGTGGTATTTATTGGCACAGGCTCAAATATCCACAATAACATGGACTTTGAAGATGTCTCTTCATTTACTGTTACAGGTACCGTAAGGTTCGCGCAAACAACCTGTTACGAGGAGGAGGTGATACTCAATATTGATGGAGAAGCCGTAGTCAAAAGCGGGGAACTGGTGAAAACAGACGCCAACGGGGCCTTTACCGTATCCGTTCCCATTGGGGAACATTTTATCACGGTAACCAAAGGTGGACATGAATTTTCCGCCGGTAGGTACCCGGCGACAGGCTTCCACGATTTCCAGGAACCGGTGTACGGAATAGAATTTATAGATACGACGCTCAGGGTAGTTACCGGTAGGGTAGCGGGCGGATTGGAACAGGAAAACAGCTCACATGTTCCCGGATATGGCAAAAACAACGTGGGACAAGCCACACTGTTCTTTGAAACCCAAAACGGTTGTTTCAGCAAATCGGTTACCACCGATGCCAACACTGGGCAGTTCGTAATTGCCCTCCCGCCCATGAAATATGTGATACCCGATTTCTTCGTGGCCAGCAACCCCACTATCAGGTTTGAAGACAATGATCTGATCGACCTCACACAGACAACCTCGCTGGAGACGGAATACGATACCACCTTCGTCGAAGGTAGCTCTGTGATAAGCAGTATCGATTCAATCCAATACCATAAGTCGCTCGACTTTATCTACCGAGAGGCACCCGACATGCTCATCACAAACAAAGACGGTTCCGCGTTTAACGGCGATTCAACATACGTCTGGATCTCAAGCGACGAGACAGATACCATTACTGTAAACTTATACGATCATCCATTTGATTATCCGGTATTTAGCCAATACCAATATTACACGGCCAAAATCAAACTTTATGAGAAATATATCAACAAAGATGATGGCGATAACTGGGTCTATGATACCGTACCCGTTACGGCAGGTAAACTAACCATCTCCAACGCGTTAGCCGAAGTAGAGAGCAAGGTAATCGAGCTTAACGACGCCGATGGTGATACACTTTATACTTTTAGGGTAGGACAACCCAATACTACACAGGATCTTATATATCCAGAAAGGAGTTACACAAAAGTATTCCAAGTGCTGGCGGAGACAGGATCCCATTCAGTGGAATGGAAACCAATGACACCGGCCAAAGGTTCCTTCTTCAGGGCTTTGGTCCTTGGCGCCAAATCATCCGACTCCCAAAGCTTTGTCACCAAAGGTCCCGAACTGGTAAAATATGTGTTGCACGATCCCCCAGGTGACGGTAGTTACACCTTCCGTGAATCGGGTACATCCGATGTATCTTATTCAAGCTGGGCAGTTGGTGGGGGACTGGATATCCACTTGGAAAAGGCTATAAAGTTGGGTACCAAATTCTCGGTGGGACTTGGTATGGTAACTGAGACCAGCATCGTAAATACCGTGACCCTCAGCTTATCAGAAGAGTCGAGTATAACCGGCGGCGGCTTGTATAGATCGGTATCCACAACCACTGAACGATGGGAAACAAGCGCCGATGCCGAGAACGTGGGAGCAGGAAGCGACATCTTCATCGGAAGTTCCAGAAACATGAACTTCGGCGTATCAAACAATATAACACTTGTAAATAAGGCGCTCTGCGAAACAGGTATAGATTGTTTGAACGGCGAAATTGTCCAAGGGCTGGATACCTTCAAAATCGCCCAGATGAAGGGATTTGTCATGGTACCCGAAGACTACGCCACAACATTCGTATACGACCGTAACCATATAGAAAACTACCTAATACCCGACCTTCAGGATATCAGGAACCAGTATTTCACGAAATACCCAACGGTTTATGTCTCCAAGCTATCGGCGGATAACCCCAATTACGGTAAAAACAATGATGACCCCGTTTGGGGCAGCGCCGCGTCATCAACCGACTACATAGGCACAGTGGAAGCCGATTATGACGGGCCAAGTTACACCTTCAACAAAGCTGCCGGTTTGAACGACAGTATCCGTATCTACAACCAACAGATAAGGTTGTGGAAAGAGGCTTTGGCGGCCGACGAAAAGATTAAGACCGAGGGAACACTGAGCCAAAACCGCTCCTTTAGCGGCGGCACAACACAAAGCTATACCTATTCACATGAGGTAACCGACGGTTCGGTTTGCGAGTACGAGATAACTCTTTCAGAAGAAGCTAAACTCGAAATAGGCGCCGAAGTGGGCGGTACCGGCATGAAAGTCGAAGATGGTATCAAACTCAAAGAGATAGTCAAGGGAGATAGTGGCAGCGAAACAGTTACCACCAATACTTATGGATATGTGTTGCACGACTCCAATATTGGCGATTACTTCTCGGTTGATGTACTGTATAAAATCCCTACACTTGAAGAAATCTTGTCAGGTAACGGCGCCACAGGCAACGATGGTCCAATCTTTAAGCTGGTGGCCGGACAATCTATGTGCCCCAACGAGACGGCAACTTATTCCAAATATTATCTGCCCGGTACGCTGCTTAGCGCTGGTACACTTAAGAGGGAGGTACCTACCATCTCCGTTGCTCCGGCGGTGAAGATCAATATTCCGGCGGGACAGGCAGCCGACTTTACGCTGACCCTCGGTAACGAGAGCGAGAGCGACGACGACATGACCTATGACCTCTCCGTCATCCAATCCACTAATCCCCACGGGGCTATTATCAAAGTGGATGGTATTGATCCCGCCAGATCCTTGGAGGTTCCGGCAGGCTCATCTATCCAGAAGATACTTACTATAGAAAAAGGAACGGGCGACATTTACGATTACGACAGTATCGCGATAGTCCTTTCATCGCCTTGCCAATCCGACATTGTAGATACAGCTTGGGTCTCCGCCCACTTTATCCCAACATGTTCAGATATCTCCATAATCAGTCCCGATAACCAATGGGTGGTCAACAACTCCTTCAACGACACACTAAATATCATATTATCGGATTATAACATCAATTATTCCGGACTGAATGAGATAAAACTATGGTATAAACCCTCCTCCCAGTCGAGTTGGATAGGTCTAGATACGTGGTACAAAGACACGACCGGCATGGGCAACAGCGACCTTAAGCTGATACCGACAAACGATGTCTACACTCTATATCAGTGGAACTTGGAGCAGGTAAGCGACGGAACCTACGATATCAAAGCTACCACCGGTTGCGCCCTTGCCGAGAGCGGTTCGGATATCTTCTCGGGGATGATCGATAGGATAAACCCGCATCCATTCGGCAACCCTTCGCCGGCCGACGACATATTGTCGCCTGACGACGAAATAAGCATCCAATTCAACGAGCCCATCGACTACGGTTTGCTCAACAACTCCAACTTCACACTTACCGGCGTTCTGAACGGCACTGAACTGCGACACGACGGTTTCTTGTACTTTGACGGTGTGGACGATAACGTGGAGATAGCCGAAGGATTGTCGCTTAACGGTTCGTTCTCCATGGAGTTTTGGATCAAGAGAAACAATTTCATGGTAACGGAAACAGTTATTTCCCAGGGAATTAATGCGGATCAATCGGTTCAAATTGGTTTTAACACCAGTAATAAGCTGACATTCAGCGTAGGAGGGAATTCTATCGCCTCTAACTACACCTTCGATAATAAATGGCACCACGTGGTCTGCTCCTACAATAAAACCAAGGATATAGCGGAAATCTACGTTGACGGCGCGCTTGATGGGAGCGAGACGTTGCTAACCGACTATACCGAAGGCGGTAAGCTTTACATAGGCAAGAGCTCGGTATCGGGTTCAAACGAAACCTTTAAAGGTTATATGCATGAATTCCGCGTATGGGGCAAGGCACTCGATCTGGCCACAATAGTTGAGCGGATGAACGTCCAGTTATCCGGCAACGAGTTCAACCTTATAGGGTGCTGGCAGATGAACGAGGCCACCGGAACAATGGTGGAAGATATTGCTAGAAGCAGGAACGGCAAGATTAACGGCGCCACGTGGGTCGTTGATCCATCGGGCAGGTCGTTGAAACTCGATGGCGACGGCGATTATCTCGAGATAAACAGCGGTACCTACGCCATAACTGAGGAGATGGACTTTACCGTTGAGTTCTGGTTCAAAGGCGCTGCCCCAATGGATACTGTAGCGCTCTTCTCCAACGGTAGGGGCGACGGACAATGCAACAATCCCAACTCATGGATGATATTCGGGACACCCGATAACCACATACGGGTGATGAACGATGGAAAAGTATTCGACGCGGTGACAACCAACTATTTCGATAACACTTGGCACCACTTCGCCCTCTCAGTAAACCGCAAAGGGAATACCTATGCTTATATCGACGGCGAACTGCAAAACTCTATGTCGGGTAAGTCGTGGCTCGGTCTCGGTAGCTCCCGCATCTGGATAGGCTCCAGGGGCTGGTTTACCGGAATGGTACAGCACAACGACAAGTTCTTTAACGGTTACGTCGATGAGGTAAGGATCTGGAACCTGGCCAGAAAACAGGAACAGATCTACAGGGATAGGGTAAACCGCCTGTCGGGTACCGAAATAGGTCTGCTTGCCTACTATCCGTTTGAGCTCTATACCAAGTCGATGGGCATCTATACCTTGACAGAGTCGCTGAAGAATATCGTCGACCTCACGGTTTCCTCAAAAATAGGTAATAGCTCGTATAGCGCGGATGTGCCTACAATAAAGATGGAACGTCCCGTTGAAAATGTACCGTTTACCTATTCGGTGAACAACGACAAGATCATATTTACACCGACTGTTGAGGCTTATAGGATCGAAAACATCACTTTGGATATTACAGTCAAAGATGTAAAAGACCTGCAAGGCAATACCATGGCTTCGCCAAAGACTTGGATAGCCTTTGTGGACCAAAACCAGGTGACATGGCAAGATCAAGAGCTCAGCTTCAGGAAAAAAATCAATGAGAAATTGTCGTTCCAGGCCAATATTATAAACTCCGGCGGGGAACTCAAGACTTACAAGATAGAGAACCTCCCAGAATGGCTGACTGTCGATTCAAAGACCGGCACACTGTCGCCCGACAGCTATAAGACGTTGAATTTCACTGTGGATCCGTCCGTAAATATCGGATACTATGAAGAGTCAATCAGCGTGGTAACCGACTTCGGGTATAACGAACCATTGCTCGTGAAACTGTATGTCTATGCGCCCGCGCCCGATTGGAGCGTGGATCCAGAGAAATACCAGTTCTCCATGAACTTCATCGCCCAGTTGAAGATCGACGGGGTCATCTCATCTGATACCGCTGATATGCTCGGGGCGTTCGTGGGCAACCAGTGCAGGGGCGTCGCTAACCTCCAATATGTGGAGGCATACGACATGTACGAGGTATTCCTTACAGTCTTCAGCAACAGTGAAAACGGTGAAGATATCGACCTTAAGATATGGGACGCCAGCGAGGGGATAATCCACCTCAGGATTACTCCCGAATATATTTTTGGCTCGAACGCAATCCACGGCACCCCATCACAACCAGTGATGATCTCCACCAACAACACCTACCAGATGGTGACACAGTTGCCCAAGGGATGGAAATGGATCTCCTTCAACTTGGCCAGCGGGGATATGGCCGATGTAAACGCGATGTTATCGTCGGTTTCCTCCCAAACCGGGGATTTGATAAAAGGCCAGACCCTCTACGATAATTACAGTTCTACCATTGGCTGGCAAGGCTCGCTCTCAAGTGGCGGCGGATTCGACAATAAGTCGATGTACATGATAAAAACATCGGTAACCGATTCACTAGTCTACACCGGGGCTAAACTCAACCCGGCGGAGCTGCCCATCACCATCAACACCGGATGGAACTGGATAGGGTACACCCCAGCCGTCAACATCGAGATTTCCGATGCTTTGGGCAACTATAACGCGGCCGACGGCGACCTGCTCAAGAGCCAGTACGCGTTCGCGATGTACGACGGGATGTTGGGATGGATCGGCGACTTGAAATACCTGAAACCGGGGTTGGGTTATATGCTGAAAACATCCAACGGAACTGGAACACTTGTATATCCTGAAACAGGAATGTACAAGGGAGCTCAGGTACCCGCCGATGATAACGTTGTGACTGTCGACCAATGGAAACTAGAAGCTGAAAACTACCAGTTTAACATGTCGCTTCTTGCCCAATTGACCTTCGACGAGGGATTCGTCACCGAAAACCATGTTGTAGGGGCTTTCGCCGGCGACGAGTGCAGGGGCTTGGCCAAACCTACTATAGTCAACGGTGAATTGCTCTTCTTTGTAACGCTATATTCAAACCTCGACAGCGAAACGATAACCTTCAAGGTTTTGGATACAAAAACCGGAAAATTGTCGAACGCTGTTGAATCGGTCGTTTTCAAACCAAACTCGATAGTAGGTTCACCCAGCAATACATACAGATTGAGCCTTATAAGCCAGTCGACCAGCGAAGTTGTTACCGAGGCAACTCTCAATGTCTACCCCAACCCAACCAAGGGCAAGGTGCGTATCAACTTTGTCGGTTCCGAAGATCTTTCGGGTAGCAGGTTGGAGATAACCGACTTTGCTGGAAAGGTAATCTACAGTACCCTCTACGAAGGTATCTCTGAGTTCGATTTCTCGCCCTATGGGGAAGGAATTTACTTCATGAGGATAATAAGTCCGGTCAGGGTCTATATGAAAATTGTTATTGTAGATTAACGGGTAAACATCTGGGCTAAAGTTTGTTAAATAGAGAAAAAGCGGAATATGGAACATAAAATTAGATTAAAAATATTTCTTCCCTTGGTTTTGCTGGCACTAGCGCCACTAGTCGCCCATGCCCAACCATCATGGTCGGTTAACCCCGGCAGTTACGCCAACAACATGACCGTCACCGGGGTTATCAACCTGAATTACACGGAGAGCGCCGACATCAACGATGTTGTTGGCGCCTTCATCGGGGGAGAATGCAGGGGTGTTGCCCATCCCATCTACCAGCCATCGGTGGAAAGGTATGTTTTCTATCTGATGGTCTACAGCAACGATGAAAGTGGCACGGTGAGGTTCAAGGTTTACGACTCAAGTACCGACGAGGAGCTGGAAGTCACGGCAACGTTAGCCTTCCAAGTTAACGGTATCGTTGGATCCACTGAAGCACCTTACGTAGTTTCGGCGCCCACATTGAGCAACGAAGCTAAATTGCTGTCGTTTGGGATAACCGGACAGGTGGGTGAGACAACCATTGATGGCAATAACATTTCCCTCCAGTTACCTTATGGAACCAATCTGTCGAGCCTTGTGGCCGAGTTTGAAGCTTCGCCCTACGCCTTGGTTAAGGTCGGCGATGTTGTCCAGACCAGCGGCGTTACGGCCAACGATTTTAGCGCGCCGGTGGTTTATACCGTGCGTTCGGCCGACGAGACCAATATTGGCAACTTTACCGTTACCGTTGTTTATGCCAACGCGATACCGACAGATATAATTTTGAGCGGCGACAGGGTTCCGGAGACACTTCCCAGCGGTAGCGTTGTTTGTTCTTTGACGACGGCCGACGAGAACGTTGACGATACCCATCTCTACACCTTGGTATCCGGTACCGGCGATACGGATAACGCCTTTTTCACTGTCTCGTTCAATGAGTTGATATTGAACACGGATCTTGATTTTGAGTCGAAAGAATCATACTCCATACTTTTGCGGACAGAGGATAATAACGGTGGCGCATTCGAAAAACAGCTCACAATCTATGTCGATGACGAAACAGAGAGCGTGGCCAACGCCATTAACGTCTTTTCCCCCAACAACGACGGGGTAAACGATTATTGGGTGCTGGAGAACAACCAAACATTCCAAAGTTGTGAGTTTTTTATTTTTAACACCCTGGGAGAGATACTTTTCAGGAGCAAGGGATACGACAATAATTGGGATGGCACTTATAATGGGCGACAGTTGCCTGTTGGTACTTATTACTTCCTTATAAAATGTCCCGATTGCGCTAATTGTGACTATTCCGGGTCTATTTCCATAATCAGATAACTCTACAAATAACAGATAATGGACAAATTACGTATTATAGCGACGTTAACGGCGACATTAATGATCTCCCTTTCGGGACTATCGCAGCAGGTTCCGGGAGAGAACTTTTACCAAATAAACCCCTTCTCGGTCAACCCGGCCGCTGCGGGCATTAACCGCAACATCTCGGCTTACATGGACTATCGCGACCAATGGTCGGGTCTCAAGGGAGCACCTGAAACCATACGTTTCGGGTTGCACGGACTGGTCACCCGCGACATGGGCGTCGGTTTGCACGTCGACCAGAACAACACGGGAATCTTTAAGCAGTTTTCCGTCGATTTGGACTACTCCTACAGGGTGGCCTTGAACAGCGATGAACAGTCGCTCTCCTTCGGCCTGTCGTTCGGTTTCTTCCAGAACAAGATCAACTACGACAACGTTATTATAGGCACGGAGATGGATCCATCGCTTTACTCCTCTAACCTATTTGACGAGGCGTTGGTACGGACTGGCTTCGGCGTGCATTATAATTACAACGATCTGAATATCCACTTGGCATCGCCACTTCTATACACCACCCAGGAGAAAAAGTTTTTGCAGAACCTTTATGGGTTGGCCACCTATGATTTTTATCTGGCAGATAATGTTTGGAAGGTGCAGCCGTCGGTTCTCTACAAATACTCGTATGGCAGTAGAGGGCAGGCTGATATAAGCGTGATGGGCGAGTGGAAGGGACGCCTTTGGGCAATGGCTGGATACCGCACAAACAGGAGTATACTTACCGGCTTCGGCATTAACTTCAGCTATTTCGGCATAGGTTATGCTTATGAGGTGAACCGTTCGCAACTTTCAAGCATCTCATCGGGGTCGCACGGGATAGTCCTCTATTTTAATTCGCCCTATTCCTTGACCAAGAAAGAACCTCTCTACAGGAGTTCAACCCGAAGAAACCCCTGGAACTAAGAAATTATTATAAGCATCCGGATGATGGCCAAATATTTGTCGATTTTATCCCTCGTTTTTCTACTCTGCTTAATTGCGGGGTGGTCATTTGCCCAGTCGGTTCCCTCTTATGGGGATGTTGACACCAAAATAAGGAGGTCGGTTAATCGTTCTATAGGGACAGGCGACATGTACCTTGAGAGGGGGGAGTATCTGGAGGCGTTGGGCAGGTATCAAAACGCGCTTGAGAGCGAAGCGGATAACGCTTCGTTGCACTTTAAAATTGGTGTCTGCTTGTTTTATACGGCCCAAGATTCTTTGGCAAAGATCTCTTTTGAGAAAGCATATAGTCTTGATAAAGAGGTAGATAAGCATATCCATTATTATCTAGCCAGAAGTTACCATTTAGCGTACGAATTTAGCAGGGCAATAGGTTATTACCGGATGGAGATAGACTCGGCGTTAAAGGAGGGAAACAGTGAATATGTGGGTTTCTTCGAAAAGTTGGTGTTTGAGTGCCAGTCGGGTATCGAGATCATGGAGAAAGTAGATGGATTGTCACTAGTAGAAAACATAGGTCCAAACGTCAACAGTGGGGATCCTGAGTATGCACCTATAGTCGGTGCCGATGGTTCAAGACTTTACTTTACCTCGATACGGGCCGGGGTAGGAACCGACGACAACGAGGATATCTATTATTCGGAGATGTCGGCTTCCCTCTGGCAACCCGCAAAAAACATAGGATCGCCAATAAATACCTCCGGGAATGATGGTGTGGCAGGTATCTCCAAGGGTGGAGAGACTTTGTACCTCTACGCCGACGAAGGAAAGGGTGATCTCTTTTATTCCGGGTTACAAGGGGGGAGGTGGAGTGAACCGCTGTCGGTGACCGGACACGTTAATTCGCTTTCCGCGGAGACATCGATAACTTTTTCGGCGACAGGTGATACTGTTTTTTTTATAAGCGATAGGGAGGGCTCTTTGGGGGGAAGTGATATTTTTTACAGTTACAGACAAAACAGCCTTTGGTCGGAACCGGAAAGTGTTGGTCCTGTTATAAACACCCAATATGATGAATCTTCGGTTTTTTTCCTGGGAGATACCCTCTATTTTGCCTCCCAAGGCCACAATTCAATGGGTGGTTTCGATATTTTCATGACAAGATTACAAAGTGACCGCACTTGGACACCGCCCTTAAACCTGGGCTTTCCCGTAAACAGTCCGTATGACGATATTTTTTACAGCTCCACGGGAGATGTAGCGTTCTTTTCGTCGGATCGTCCCGGCGGAATGGGGCAAAGCGATATCTATTCGGTACATAAATTGGCCCCGGTGGTTGTCGCTGTGCGCCCACGTCCCGATTCATTGGTTCGCGAGCCGGTGAAAATATGGTCTGTTTCCAATATTATGTTCGCGTTGAATAGGTTCCGTAACGAGGAAGCCTATCTTATTTTGGATTCGCTGGCCGCATTTTTGGTCGCTGAACCCGATGCCCAGATCCTTGTTACGGGTTACACGGATGAGGAGGGCGACAAAGGTTATAACATTGATCTATCGGCCAAGAGGGCTGATTTCGTTAAACAGTACCTTATTGGCAGGGGAGTAGACGGGGGGTCTGTCGTTACCAAAGGTCTAGGACCGGAAGACCCGCTATCAAAAAACAGGGACGCAAACGGAAGGTTTATCTGGAAATCGCTAAAATATAACAGAAGGGTTGAGATTTCAGTGTTAACTCAGGGTCTTAACAACCAGCTAGTTGTAAGGCAGATATCTGTACCTGATGAGTACAGGCTTCCATCTGTGGACTATAGTCCCAACAGGTTCACTATATGGATAAAGAGATATGTTGAGCCGGTGGATCCCGCTATTATCGGGTTGGAAGGCGTTTTTGAAATAAGTAGCGGTGACGGTCATTGGGATTATTACTGGGGCTCGTTTCCAACCCTCGAATCTGCTGATGAGGCTCTTGTAGGGATAAAATCCACTTTTCCTGAAGCGTTTATCATTGTGAGGGATTCGTTCTAGTAACAATAAGGGTCTTCTGGATTTCAGCATAACGGTCTTTTTAATGTTTTCTGGTTTTGACCAGTAATCTGTCTATTTTAAAAAGTAAAGTAGTATTTTCAAAATACTACTTTACTTCACTTTTTACTAACCTATTAAGTTTTGAAGCCCAGGAACTGGGGTCACATTGATCGATCCCGCCCACTCTTTGTTTTAACCTATTCAGATTTATAACCGGGTAAAAGGGTAGAGGAGATGGCTCCGTTAATAATTTCAAATCTATAGCCACCAGAAAGAAGCCCAAATTCGGCAACTTTTAATCCATTATGGTTTGTGGTGCCAACATAGTTTACCCCCTTGGCTCCATTTGTGTAGTTAACAGAACTCCCGTTAAGGTCTTCGTCCAATGGAAGATACAGGGTTGCCGTTGTATTGGCGGGTATAACGGTTTCATATGTCAGTAACTCACCGTTATTAGCTCTCCAAGATGATTTAATGTTGACATAATATGATTCGTAATCCCCGTTCACCCAGTTTATTCGCTCTTAGCCGTTGTATTTAAGTCCAAGGTCAATAGTAGGTTGTAAAACGATATTTTTGAATCCCGGATTATTCTCGTCTTTTTGGATACCCACCATATATTCGTACATCCATTCGGCCACCGCACCATAAGCATAGTGGTTGAATGAGTTCATGCCGTTACTCTCGAAACTTGTCTCATCAGAATATGCGTTCCACCTTTCCCACGTGGTTGTTGCCCCTAGTTTAACCTCATAAAGCCATGAGGGCATTTCATCTTGGAGTAAAAGGTCGTATGCCGAAGCGGACAAACCGTTTTCGGTTAGCACCGGCAAAAGCACGTTTACGCCGAGAAAACCTGTCGACAGTGTTTTTTCGCCTGCGTTATCGCGTATTGAGCTCCCTTTATTTTCGATATTTGTCAGTAGGTTATCCATAAAAACCCTTTTCTCGTCGTCCGACCCATACAATAACAATTTTAGGGACCATAAAATACTTGTTTGGGAATTGTCAAGGATTATATTTGGGGCGAGAAAGCCACCGCTTACTACCTTGTCGGCGCTCACAGAGAGCACGTTACCCTGTAAGTCAATGTACTTGTTTCTCATGGTCTCCTTACTTTTACTGTGTTCAGCCAAGTACATGGCTTCATCCCCTGATTTACCTAGGACTGATGCTATCTTGGACATTAACAGCGCATCGTATGCCTTGTAACTCTCCGCCATAAATGTCGATGACGTTGCTTGGAAAGCCACCCAGTCGCCGTACCCTACGCGCAGACCATCCCTGATGATCATATCCATATAATTTTTCAAAATATCGTAGTTTTCGGAAAGTACCGAAATATCTCCCGTTTGTTGGTAGATTGACCACGCCAAAATTATCCCGACATTTGTCCACCCAGCGTTAGAACTTCCATTCCCACTGCTAGCCCCAGGCATTGTTGTCCCGAAGTTACCGCCATTGTTTTCTGCATAATTAGCCGCAATCTTCATGTAGTTATCCATGAAATTGACATTATCGAAGTTGTATAGGGATGTCTCACTGAATACAACAATATCACCCGACCAGCCGAGGCGTTCAGAGCGGTTGGGGCAATCGGTAGGTATTGTTATATGGTTGCCCATCTGGCTCCAGAGGACATTACTGAAAAGCTGGTTAACATTAACGTTGTTTATCTCTATGAAACCGGTCTGTTTAACGGCAGATGTAATGGGCTGGGCGTAAACACTATAAATGGTTATGTCGTTATCTGCCGATATCTCCAGATACCTGAAACCATGGAAAGTAAAACTAGGTCTATACTCCTGAACCTCTTCGTCGTTCATATAATAAAGGTCGGTGTACCAGTTTTTATCTGTTTCCCGCGCCCTGGTCAGTCCGGTCCAATATAATGTACCTTTGGGACCGCAACTGCCACCGTTACGTACTTCAGGATTATCTTTACCGTCATTTAACATCTCTGCTCCCCTTAATTTAACGATCGTTCCTTCGGCACCCGTTATAGATATACCAGGAACACCCGCTATGTTCTGCCCCAAATCTACCATCAAGATTTTCCCCTTTTCAAGGCTGATTTTTTCTTCCGGATTTACGAAAGCCGGTTTTACCGCTCCAAAAGCCAATCCAGTGGACATATCTATCTCCTTTGGATCATAAATATAGGTTTAATCGCTCTCTTTAGGGTCAATACGGTACTCTTCAAGCATGTAAGCGGTATTTTCGTTTCCCCCCACTAATTTTGGTTTATAGTCGAGTCTTTTTACTTGTGACCATCTCTGGGCGTTGAATCCGCTGTTGTCCCATCCTTTGATATTAGCTTCCAACCGTGAATCGTATACTTCTCCGGCGAAGAAATCATTCGATAATATTGGGCCATTTTCGGAGGCAACCCAATCGGTTGTATTGGATGTTATTATTTCAGTGCTACCATCAACGTATTCGATGGCCAATTCGGCCAACAGGGAGAGTTCGTTGATCCCTTTTTCACCTATACCGCCGTAGTAAGCGCGGCCAATTATGCCGGCGTACCATCCTGTACCAAGTCGTACCCCTATAGCCAAATCTTTATTGTCAATGTAACTAGTAACATCGTATGCGCGATAGTAAAGATAATCGTTGTAATTTGTCCAACCCGGACTGAAGACGTCGTCCATTTCAGTGCCATCGGAGAGTATCTCTTTAACCTCCTTGCCGTTGATGAAAGCATCGTAAACGCCCAATGATGAGATATATAATCTGGCCTATTTTACTTTGCCTTTCAATTGTTTCTCGGTCCGGAACCGTGGCATCAAGGTTGATTCCGCGAGATATTCAACAGGTTTGCCTTGATACTCAGTCTGGAAGAAGGTTACACCCCTTGATCGTCCCATACCCTGAAAACCGCCACCACTATTTGGCTGGGATTCAGGTACCTCTAAAGCAAAATTTTCTTCGCCAATCCTCTCTGTCACCCCGTCAACGGTAACTGAAAAGTTACTGAATTTAGCCGAC
This sequence comes from Bacteroidales bacterium, assembly GCA_018056245.1. GTDB lineage: Bacteria > Bacteroidota > Bacteroidia > Bacteroidales > VadinHA17 > LD21. The sequence continues at coordinate 22,238 of JAGPFZ010000007.1, read as the reverse complement.
TGTGACGGGATATCCGATGTCTGTGTCCTTGCGCCTGAAATAGCGCCGGAAACCATAAGTCCCACATAAGGGCATTCAATTGGATATGAGTGTTCAATAGTGCTTACTGTTTTGTCGTTTATTGTAGTGGTTATCTTGTTGGACGACAGATTTATAGATAGATCAAACCGTTTTTTTGGCGATACCGAACCCTGAAGGTAGATTGTTCCTATAAGGGTTGTACCGGTAACATTTTCTTTTGATGCGGTTAGAGTATTGCCCGAAAAGCTCCATACAAATCTGTTGGTTTCGTTTTTGACCCCAAAATAGGAGGCTCCACGCCAACGAAATACCCGCTAAGAGAACAAGAGTATTAAAGAGACAGGTACAGCGCCGGCGGAGTGGAAAGTGAAGCTCCATAAATTAGCACAGAAGGACGTGGATGCCAGATGGACTAAGAAAAACAACAATACTTTTTACGGTTATAAGAACCATGTAAAAGCCGATACAAAGACTAAACTCATAGAAGAATTTATTGTTACTGATGCATCTGTACATGACTCTCAAGTTATGGAACAGTTGCCGACAGAGAAAGATGAGGGACAACCGCTTTATGCTGACAGCGCTTATACAGGAGAGGATCAGGAAACGGTTTACAAAAAGAAAAAAGTCATCAACAAAATAATTGAGAAAGGGTACCGCAACAAACCCTTAACCGAAGAACAGAAAGCCAATAACAAAGAGAAATCGAGGACACATGTAAGGGTCGAACACGTGTTCGGCTTTGTAGAAAACAGCATGCATGGCTCCATTGTCCGCACTATTGGGATTGTAATAGCTACAGCGAAAATCGGGCTAATGAACCTTACTTACAATATCAGTCGCTGTACTCAATTAAAAATAATGGTTGCCATGGGATAGTTATGTCCGGAGGTGAAAGATGTACTTATGTATGTATCTGATAATTAATTAAATAAAAAATAGGGGGTAAAATTAAGTTTTTAGAAAACCATATAATATATTTGTGTAAAATAACAGCGCCAAAAAAGTAGTTTTTCGAGGTACCCTAAATGTATTTACCTGTTTCTTCACAAAACAACCTGTAAGTCTTCTCAACAGCCTCTTTAGGGTCAAGAAGCTTCTTTACTTTCAAGAGTGACTTTTCCCCCATTTCCGGAAGTTTTTCACGTATAGCGAAGCAATAATTTATTTTTTGGGCGATTGCAAATGAAGATTTCGCGGGCACCACAAAACCATTAATGCCTTCATCAACAAGTTCTTTTGCACCACCTCTGTCTGTAACAATAACCGGTTTCCTGAGACACATAGCTTCTATAATAGATCGTCCCAGCCCTTCTGTTACCGAAGGCTGAACATAAATGTCGCACATTGCGGTATATGGAAAAATATCATAAATAAATCCAAGTATCCGGAAATGGTTATTATAAGGCGATCTTGAAACCAATCGTTTTATTTTCTTTGAGTCCATTCCTTTTCCAATAAGAATAAAATACACAGGAAGGTTATCAGGCAGATACCGAGCTGAATTAATCAGATAAGGAATCCCCTTCTCCTTCCTTATATTTGCAATACAACATACTATTAAAGCATCCTCCGGTATATCCAGTGCCTGTCTTGGAACAGCCGATGAAACATGTATCCATTCAGGGTTATAGCCTTTATAAATTCTTATAGATTTTTCTTTAAGCCGCCTACCTCCCTGCTTTATAAAATGTTCCATAACTCCATCACTGAGGCAAACCATACGATCGATTCTTGGATTAAGAAATGAAAGGTAAGCCGTGGGATCATGCCAGTGGATATTGAGTGAACCTATATAGCCAATAATTTTTACCTTAGTGTTCCACACCGCCAGAATGGCGTTAGTGATACCCTTTCCGAATGTAATATAAAGAATGTCATATTTCCCCTCTCTGATTACCCGTTTCAGATTCTTTATCGCCTTAAAATCAAATTTTTTCAGTATCGGGATATAAATCACCTTCAATCCTGCCTTTTCCAGATACTCCGATTCGGCGGTTGGATAGTGGGTGACTACAGTCATTTCAACTCCCTTCTCCATCAGGCCTTTATAAAGCTGCCTTTCTGGCAAGGTTATAGAAAACCCGCCGCAAAGGTCAGTTATGACAAGAACTTTCATTAAAATATTTTATCTTCCAGATTGAAAAATCTATTCTTTGCCAGAATCTAAATTACCAAAAATAAATATTAATCAGGATAATTTAAGAAGAATCTTAAAGAAATCTAATGAATAACTTAAATAAATTATAAAATGTCGTATAAAAAATGCCTTTTCTGAAAAAGTCTGTTATTTATTACTTGCTCCCCAGGCAGGGATCGAACCTGCGACCTACGGATTAACAGTCCGCCGCTCTAACCAGCTGAGCTACTGAGGAATATTTTTCTGTCCTGGATTTTAGCGTGGCAAAAATACAGGCTTTTGATGAATTTAACAATATATTTGAAAAATTTTTTGCAATGAAAAAAATTATTGGCATCGGCAATGCTATAGTGGATGTTATTATTTTTAGTGATGATGAGAAATTACTTAAGAGATTTTCCCTTCCAAAGGGAAGTATGCAGCTCATTAATCATAAACTTTCTGAAAAAATACGTAAAGAAACTGCACATTTTCACAGTTTTTTTGCTTCAGGGGGTTCAGCGGCAAATACGATTCACGGATTAGCAATGTTAGGGGCTGAAACAGGTTTTATAGGCTCCATAGGCAATGACGAAAACGGATACTTTTTTAAAAATGATCTTAAGCATGCAGGAGTGAAAACATTTCTCAAGCAGTCAAATACACCTACAGGTGTTGCTATTGCTTTTGTAACTCCTGACAGGGAGAGAACTTTTGCCACATATATTGGCGCCGCCGTAGAGCTTTATCCGGATGATATTATTCCATCTATATTTCAAGGTTTTGATATTCTTTATCTTGAAGGTTATCTGATAAATAACCTTCCATTTATTTTAAGAGCCTGTTCTCTGGCAAAATCAATGAACATGAAGATTGCTCTCGATCTTGCCAGCTATAATGTAGTTGCCGACAGAATAAATTCTTTTCGTGAAATTATTGATAATTACATTGATATTTTGTTTGCAAATTCGGATGAGTCACGCACTTTTACAGGGCTTGAACCGGAAAAAGCACTTGAACTGCTTTCAGAAAAATGTGAGATAGTTGTTATCAAGATGGGAGCTGAAGGCTCTCTGGTTAAAAGAGGCAATGAAACCTATAAAATTCAACCATACCCTGCTGAATGCCTCGACACAACAGGAGCCGGTGATTTGTACGCATCAGGTTTTCTTTACGGTATTGCGCAGAATAAGCCACTAATTACATGCGGACAATATGGCTCATTTCTTGCGGCAAGAGTAATAGAAACCTCCGGAGCACGAATATTACCTGAGAAATGGTCTGAAATTAAAAAAGCAATTTTTGAAATTTAACCACTGTTTTTAATATTTCGGCAGTTTATATCCGTTGTAATAAGTCGGGGTTATAAGCTTATTTGCATTTGAAGATGTAAACTGCTGTTTTGTATTGTCCCAATAGACTTTTTCACCTGTCCGGAATGCAATATTACCCATTTGAGCAACCAGTGCTACGTTTCTGCCAATATCAATTCCGGCATTAAGTTTCTGTGGTGTATTGTCGCGCAGGCAGTCGAGAAAATTCCTGACATGGAGATCGAGGCCTACTCCTACATTTTTCTGAACCGGTACAGCTTCTATTCTGTTCTTTTCAGGAAATACCTCCCAGCCGTTACGGTCAAGAACCAACGTACCATTTTCACCTGTATATGCCATTCCATGAGGTCTCTTCCAGTTTCCAAGCCCGATACCAATTGTGTGTTCCCATATCATGGTAAAATCATTGAAATCGTAAACTGCGGTCATAGTATCGGGTGTAACCATGTCGTCATCGGGATAGGCGTATTTTCCTCCTATCGCCATCACCGAAGTTGGAACCGACCTGTTCATTCCATAAAGAATATAGTCAATAAGATGTACACCCCAGTCGGTCATAAGTCCTCCTCCATATTCCCAATACCAGCGCCAGGTAAAATGAAATCTGTTTTTATTGAATGGTCTTTTAGGTGTAGGGCCGAGCCACCTGTCATAATCCACACCCTCAGGGACCGGAGAATCCGGGACTTTTGGAACTGCTCCCTTCCAGTCGATATACGACCATGCCTTACAAACCCTTATCCGGCCGAGCTTCCCAGTTTTCAAGTAATTCATTGCATCCACGAAATGGGGCTGACTTCTTTGCCACTGTCCAACCTGAACGAGTTTTCCATGTTTCTTTACAGCATTTTGCATTATATTTATTTCAGCAATGGAATTACCGATAGGTTTTTCAACATAAGCATTTTTCCCTGATTCCAGAGTGTCAACTAACATAAGGCAGTGCCAGTGGTCGGGTGTGCCTATTATCACCACATCAATATCGTTGCTCTCGAGCATTTTTCTGTAATCAACATAAAGTCTTGGTTTCTGAAACCCAAGCTTAACAATATCATCTGTACGCTTATTCAGTACATTTCTGTCAATATCGCACATTGCAACGCACTCAACTTCTTTGTTTTTCAGAAAAGAAGCCAGGTTACTCCAGCCCTGGCTGTTGCCTCCGATCAGAGCCACCCTTACCTTATCACTGGGAGCAAAACCCGGCTTACCAATAGAAAATGTTTCGAATGGGAAAACTGTAGCTGCTGCAGCAGCCGCAGAGGCTGCCTTTATAAATGTCCTTCTATTAGATTTCATTGTATCTTATTTTAAAATCAATAAAAAAAAAATTATAAAATTTATAAATAACCAATTGTCACATTTCATTTTTTTTACTAATAGATTGATATTCTATTCCTTCAAAAATTTTATTGATCACTCAAACAACAAATTATTTCCCATTCTTTGGTAAAAAAGCGGAAATTATATCAAGGGGTACCGGAAAAATTATTGTAGAACTTTGTTCTGATGCGACTTCCGTAAGAGTTTGCAGGAAACGTAGTTGCAGAGCTGCTGGGTTTGAACTAATTATTTGAGCCGCATCGGCAAGTCTTTGGCTTGCCTGGAATTCACCTTCAGCATGGATCACTTTCGCACGTCGCTCTCTCTCGGCTTCGGCTTGTTTAGCCATTGCACGCTGCATCTCCTGAGGCAGGTCAATATGCTTTACTTCAACTGTTGAAACTTTTATTCCCCATGGTTCGGTCTGATGATCAATTATTTTTGCAAGTTCAATGTTGATTTTTTCTCTTTGAGAGAGTAACTCATCAAGCTCCGATTGCCCGAGTATGCTTCTCAAAGTGGTTTGTGATAATTGCGAGGTGGCGAAGAGATAATTTTCAACTTCAACAATTGCCTTATCGGGCTGTATCACACGGAAATAAACCACAGCATTTACCTTTATAGATACATTATCTTTCGTAATTACATCCTGTGTAGGTACGTCCATAACAACAGTTCTCAGACTTACCTTTACCATCCGGTCAATAACAGGAATAAGGAAAATAATACCAGGGCCTCTGACCCCAATCAATCTTCCCAACCTGAAAACAACCGCACGTTCATATTCACGCAAAATTTTGATTGCGCTTGCAAGAATAATTAACAGGAATATAATCCCCGCTATTAATAAAACGTTTGATGTCTGCTCCATAACAATTCCTTTTAAATTTGTTTTAAGTTATTTTACTCACTATTAATTTAAGATTTGATACCCGTATAACTTTAACTTTTGTTCCTTTGCTGACGAAGCCATCAGGGCTTTCAGCATTCCAGAGCTCACCATGAATTCTTACCTGACCCTCAGGATTTAAATCACAAATAGTTTCCCCAATTTCTCCTATAATACCTTCTATTCCTGTCGTAGGCTTGCGGGTTTGAGCTTTAATGCCGAAACCAATCGCAAATAAAAAGAAAGCAGTCGTAAATATAACGATCACCAGAATTACAAACCATGAGATTCTGATAACTTCCAATGTTGACTCAGTATTGATTAACATTATTGATCCAAGTATTAATGAAATAATTCCACCCAAAGTTAATAATCCGTGACTAACTATTTTTATTTCTGCAATAAATAAAATAATTGCAAAAACAATCAATGCCAGGCCTGCATAATTTACAGGCAGAGTATGCAACGAGTAAAAAGCAACGATTAAACTAATTCCACCAACCACACCTGGAAATATTGCTCCGGGATTATAAAGTTCGAACATTATGCCGTAGATACCGATCATTAATAATATATATGCAATATTAGGATCACTTAGCATGTTAAGGATTTTTTGCTTAAAGTCCATTTCAATATCAATTACCTCGGCATTTTCAGTATTCAGAACTTTTGTGCCAGTGGATACGGTTATTTCTTTCCCATCAATTTTTTTAAGCAAATCTGGCATCGAAGCCGCAATTACATCTATAACATTTTCTTTCAAGGCTTCATTTTCTGTAATTGAAATACTTTTTCTTACGGCATCTTCTGCCCACTGAACATTTCTTTTCCTCTTCTCACTTATTGACCTTATGAATGCTGCAGCGTCGTTAGTGGCTTTTTCGTTCATAACTGAATCCTGTTCACCCTGAAGACCAACAGGATGCGCTGCACCTATATTAGTTCCTGGTGCCATTACCGCTATATGAGCTGCAAGTGTTACAAAAACACCTGCTGAAGCTGCCTGTGCGCCACTAGGATAAACAAACACAACTACAGGAATTTCAGAATCGAGCAAATCAGATACAATAACTCTGGTAGATTTTAATAATCCTCCAGGAGTATTCAATTTGATAATCAGGCATTCTACATTTTCCCGCTTTGCCTTACTAATACCTGAATTTATGTATTCTGCAGTTGAAGGATTTATAGAACCATCAATAGAAATTACAACTACCTTTTTAGTAACAGAGTCTTCACCGGCTTGCGTTACAGGTTTAAAACTCATAGTCAGAAATGCTAAAATAGCGATATTCAGTGCTAAATAGTTCATAAAAACGTATCTTTATAGAAATTTTCTGTTACAGGAACAAATGAAATATTAAAAAAATATCTTGCCGTCCAATTTTTATATTTATAAAATATTTATTTATCAAATTTATGCTAATTGATTTAAATTTCATAATAGATTTTATTTCAATTAATAAATATTGGCCCCCGATATTAATATCTTCTTCAATAGAGTCCAGTAAATCTAAAAGAAAAAGATGGAAAGGAATAAATTTTATATCTATAATTTAAAGTCTTTATTTTGAGTTGTAAATAAACACAAAACATTTATATTTAATTAATAAAAGATTTTTTATCTTTAACATGTTATATCAAAACAATTATCACAATGGCAAGTCTTAAGCTTTTACTGGGAATAGTTCCAGCCACTGAAAAAATTGAACGAGAAGAAAAGGCCCTCATAGCTGAATTTGAAAAGTTAAAAACTTTTTCAGAATCCAACCAACTTGCGAGATATAATGAACTGAACGACTTGATTAATTCTGAAGGTTTCAAGCAGAAAAAAAAGGAAATAGAAAGTCTTTCTTATAAAAGTTCAGAAGAGTATGCAAAAGAAAAAGAATTTCTTTCGCTTAAAAAGGCAAAGGATATAGTTTTGTATTTTAAGACAGTTGAAGGGAATGCTTTGAAGAAGTTCAAGGAACTTGATGGCTCAGAAAAAATTAAGAAATACGAGGAACTAAAACAGCTTGTTTCCGAAACCGACTTTAAAGAAAAGATGAAATCGAAAGATTTTGCAGGTTCAGACAACGCAAAAAAACTGGCTGAATTCAGGCAGTTAAAGTCTTCACCGGAAATAAAAGAGTATTACAAATTCAAATCTTCGAAAGAATATTCCAATTTTCTGAACTTAGACGCTTCTGCCCGGCTAGCCAGGTATAATGAACTTAAAGAGTACGTCGGGACAAAGGAATTCAAGGAAAAGAAAGAATACCTCCTCGACAAAAAAAGATTTGAAAAAACCAATGAATTTAAACAGCTACAAGAATACCTAAATCTGAAAAATAATCCCGATATAATATGGTATTTCAAAGTAAAGGACAGTAATAAATTTGATGTGCTTAAAAATCGGGAACTTGTTTTCAGCGATGAATTTGAAGGAGAGAAAATTGATAAAAACAAATGGCTTACAAATTATTATTGGGGAGAAAAGCTACTTCACGACCGGTATTCACTTGAATCCGACCTTCATTTCTATACTGATAATGGTAATTTTGAAGTGCGAAACAGTTATTTGAAAATCATAACCAAACCACAAAAAATTACAGGTAAGGCCTGGTCGCCAGTTAAAGGCTTCTTTACAAAGGAATTCAGTTATACTTCAGGAATTATAAACACAGGAATTTCTTTCAGACAGAAATATGGAATTTTCTCTGCGAAGATCAAACTCGGCAATCCAAATGCAAGAAATTCATTCTGGCTTATTGCCGACAAAATTACACCTCATTTAAATATCTGTACAACATTTAATGGGAATGTCTGGCTTGGTCTGTTTGATGAAAACGGCCGAAAGGTCAAATCTAAATTAGGTTCAAAATTCGCTGCTAAAAGTTTTATTTACACTCTTGAATGGACTCCTCAGATGATGGTATGGAAAATCAACGGTATAGAAGCATTTAAGTTAACCGAAAACGTTCCTCGGGAGCCTATGTTTGTCAATCTTTCCGGAGGAACTACCAGGCCTTTGAATGGAATGACTTCTATGGAAATTGATTGGGTTAGAGTGTATCAAATGAAACAATAATTCCTTATTAATTACTAACGATAAAGTTGTTATATCCAACAGCTTTACATTTTCTTTTAATCTTTGTAACATTTCGAGGTGGTATTCGTCTTTAGCATGAAAAAAATTTCATGACAGTAAAAGAATACAATAAAGCTGTCGATTGTTTTTCCGACGGCCTCTGGCGATTTATCCGCAGCAGTCTTAAAGATGATGACAGGGCAAATGATATCGTCCAAGATACCTATGAAAAATTATGGAAGCATGTAACAGAGATAGATTTTAATGTTGCAAAATCATGGCTTTTTACTACTGCATACAATATTATGATTGATATTATCCGAAGAGAAAAAAGAGTAATAACTCTAGAGGCCGAACACCAGGAGAAAATACTGGACGAAACCCATTACACAGGGCTTAATGAAATACTTCATGCTGCTCTCGAAAGGCTTCCCGAACAGCAAAAAATTTCCGTGCTCCTCAGGGACTATGAAGGATACTCCTATAAGGAAATTGGAGAAATAACCGGACAAACTGAAGCACAGGTAAAGATAAATATCTACAGAGGAAGGCTTGCCATGAAAAATTATATCGGAAAAATTGAAACAGTTATCTGAAATGAAGCCCGATAGAACAAATTACGAAATATGGTTAACCGATTATCTCGACGGTCGTCTCGACACCAATCAATTAAATCTTCTAATGGATTTTCTTGATAAAAATCCTGATATCAAGAAAGAGTTCGAAAACATTGTTTTTTTCAGAATAAGATCTGAAGATAATCCTTTCCCTGGAAAAGAGAGACTTAAAAAAAATCTTTCAGACATTGATGAAGACCAGTTTAATCTTCTTTGTATAGGCTCACTGGAGAAAGATCTTATTCCTGAACAGGAAAATGAACTTTACCAGATTATTGTTGAGGATGAAGAAAAAAAGAAAAACTTTGAAATTTTTCAAAAAACAAAACTTCATCCTCCTCTATTAAGTTTTCGAAATAAGCATAGATTAAAAAGACTTTCAACAACAAAAAAAATTGCACGTTTATCCACAGCTGTTTTATGTGCTGCAGCTTCAATTACTTTATTCGTTATTCTTGTTTTTTCGCCCCAAAACAAAGAAACTGTTTTACCTTCCGGCGATATTGCAGAAAGCAAAAAGCCTCAGACTATAAATAATGCTACTCCTGAAATGACAGCCGATAAAATAAAGCATGAATCAACTCCAGCTCCAACAGCGATAAACATCATAGGAACTAAACTTGCACTTCAACCAGTAAAAGGAATAGACCATACACCGGAAACTTTCGAACAGGAAACTCCAAAACCTGAAAAGATAATCATTAATAAATCAGCCTTTAAAGAAGATATTGTCCTGGATAGCTACATACCAAAGCAATTACATATTACAAATAAAAATATTTCACATTCATTGATTGACTCAGAAGAGGATTCTGAATTAACGAAAAGACTTATTGTGTTTTTCAGGAAAAAGATTTTAAATAATCCAACAGTCAGAGATGATGAATTAAAACCGTACGAAATTGCCGAAGCAGGAATAACCGGACTCAATAAACTATTAGGATGGCAAATGGTATTGAATCAGCGTACTGATGAAACGGGGGATATTAGCTCAATAAATTTCAATTCAAAGCTGCTCAAATTAAATCTTCCTGTTAAAAAATCCGAATAAGGCTATGTAACAATAATAACTCTCAAATCGTCCCAGCAATGAAATAAAATTTAAACAAAAAATGAAAAAAATAACAATAATTCTGGTGGTTGCAAATATTATATTGCAGGCTTTCGGTCAGGAAGTAATTTCAAAAGAAAATGAAGAAACAGAAAAGCAGAATTTAAATGATGAAAAAACAGTTTTAACTTTAGGGAACAATCTGTTGATTATTGAGGACGATAAAGATTCTTTAAGAATAAGAATTGGAAACAGAGGGCTTGAAATCCTCGAATCGCTTGAAGGAAGCTCCAAAATTCATTTTGAAAAATATAATATCAATGAACCCGAAGAAAATTATAACTCTACTTGTAGTACAAGTATGGCAAAAAAGCCTCCCAAAAAATTCAAAGGACATATTTCGGGGATCGAATTAGGATTTAACGGATTCCTTTCTGAAGACAACAGTTTTTCATTGCCTTCCGACATTGATTATATGAATCTTCATACAGGTAAGTCAATATGTTTTAATATTATTCCTTTACAGGAAAGTTTTGGATTTACACAACATTTTGGGCTTGTTACCGGAATGGGTCTTAATTGGAACAATTACCGATTCGATGAAAATAATAATATTGTCAAAAGTCCAGATGGAACTATTTCAGAATTTATTCCGGATGAAATATTAAAAAAATCGAAATTAACCACGCTTTATCTTACCATTCCCATATTACTCGAAGTTCAGGTTCCTACCGACAACAAGCAGCTTAATTTCGGAGGAGGTGTAATTGGCGCTGTAAAACTTGGCTCGCATAGTAAAATGGTATATAAAAATGGCGACAAAGTAAAATCGAACGATGATTTCAGTCTGAACATTCTGAGGTTTGGTTTTACTGCACGTGCAGGATTCGAAAACCTGAATTTCTACGCTACATATTACAAAACTCCGCTATTTATAAGCGGTAAAGGTCCAGGAGGATATGGGCTTTATCCTTTTGAAATAGGAGTATCTATCACTTTCAACGACTGACAAATCTCAATTTCACGAGAACCTTCAAAACAAACATTTGTTTATTTTATCAATTCAAAGCCAAGCTTTTTTAGTCCGGCTTTTACTTCCGGACAACTCATGAATAGATTCCACAAAAGACCTGTCCTGTAGTTCTCAATCATCACAACTATTGGCCCCTCGTCAATTGCCAGATATCTCTGAGGAAACCAGTCCGCCTGCTCAGAGAATGCATCGTAAAATCCATATTTACCCCAGATTTTGCTTCCAAGCTCAAAATAGAAATGTCTGATGGCTGCCATTGACTTATCTGGTGTATAAGGTATTGAAGCGATGGCTGCAGTAGGAGATATTACTCCTAAGTCAGTCCCAGGTCCGGGGCGGTGAGCAAAATAGCCTCTGGGCGAATAACTTGCTGTAAGACCCCAGCAGTTCTCGCTGTATCCTTTATAACCGCATGGATTTAATGAGCACCATTTCCAATTAATAAGTGTATGATTTACATTTTCCTGCCAGTAGTCGGCATATATGTCCTTTAATAGCCGGGGGTCGAGCCCGAGATAAGAATAGTGAGCCCAGAAAAGCGGACCTCCATATTCCGGTGCTCCGTCATGTTTCAGTCTCAGGGTATATCCGTAAGGACTTGTATAACCATTAATATCACCGCCCTTCGCCCAACCCTTATGGTAAACATCCGGGCCGATAGAATGTGAAGGCGAAGAAGCCGCAAGTATATAAAGAATCAGGCATTCATTATAACCTCTGACCTGGTGATTCATTTCCCAGCCGTAATCAGGTGACCAATGCCAGTAAAGAACATCTTCCCCGCCTCTCGTAAACCAGTCCCATTCAACTGCTTTCCATAAAGAATCAATTTTACCTGCCAGCTTCTGTTCATCAGAAGAGCCTGTCATCAGATATTGTCTCGCAGTCAGTAGTCCCTGCATAAGATATGCTGTTTCAACTATGTCGGCACCATCATCTTTTGATGAAAAGGGTTTTACTTTCCCTGTTTCACCATAAAGCCAGTGTGGAAAAGCACCATGGAATCTGTCGGCTCTGGTTAGAAAATTCACTATTTTCCATAATATAGATACTCCATCCTGCCTTGAAATGTAACCTCTGTCAATACCTGCAATAATAGCCATAATCCCGAAACCTGAACCTCCAGTCGTAACTACATTTATATCATTTTCCGAATATATTCCATCTATATGATATCTCTCCCTTGCCATCCCTGAAACCGGTTCAGCACCATCAATGAAATACTCCAATGTCTTGAACTGAACAAACGATAAAAGTGAATCGTCACTTAATTCCTGAAATTCATCAGTTAACAAAACGGTTTTATGGTTTTGATTGCATAATGTAATAAATACAACCACTGGGAATAAGGCTATGGCCAAAACATTTTTCATAACTGTCGTTAAAATATATAGATATAAAGTTATTGAATTAATTTACAATCTATTTCCAAAACAAATAGTTTCTGCTTGGTTATTATGAACATTGCCACACAATAACCTTAATATGAAGCTTACATAATGTATATCTTTGCATCAATATAATTTAAGAAATTGAAAACATCCCATTTATTTGAAGCCGATATGTTATTACTCGTTAGTTACGAAGGGTAATAATTAAAATTAAAAATAACATTTAATGATTTGAAATCGTTTCAACAGGATGTAATAGATGTAATAAATGAAACATGTATTAAAAATATTGTTCTTGTGTGCGACGGTGGTAATAGTTTTATCCTCCTCATTGATTATTGCTGCAATAGTATATCAGGATAAAGTTTTTAATACTTTCATTGAAGCCTCCAACAAAAAAATTTCGACCAGAACAATGATCGGAAGCCATAAATTATCGTTACTTCGCAGGTTCCCTAAGGCTTCGATAGAACTTAAAAATGTTACTGTTTTTTCTTCAGCATCTTTCGACAAAAGCCAGTTCAAAGAATATAATACTGACACGCTTCTGAATGCAGGGTTGGTAACTCTTGAATTCAGCCTTCCAAACATTATTAATGGTAATTATTTAATTGAAAGCGCCATAATATCGGACGGTAAGATTAATCTTTTCTCCGACACCTATGGAGGAGTTAACTACGCTGTATCCACAGAGAAAACCAGAAATGGCAACTTTGCAATAGATCTCGAGAAAGTAATTATCAGAAATATGGAAGTAAGTTATTACAACAAGGCCACAAGCCTTAATTTATCAGGGAAAATAGGACACGGAAAACTCCGGAGCAAAATTGCAGGTACAAATATTTATTTCATTTTCTCATCCGATATAAAAATCAATAAATTCAAAATCTATTCCACAATATTAAATCCAGCTGTCAATATTTCTGTTGATGTGAATCTAAGCAGCTCTGGAACTGAAATTACTTTAAGGAAAGGAATAGCTAAGCTTGAAGGAATTTCATTCGATATATCGGGATATATTCATCCTCGAAAAGATTTATTTTTAAAAATATCAGGAAATGAGATCAATCTTTCACGTATAAAAAAATATCTCCCTCAAAAATATCTCGATAAAGTACGTGAATATTCTCCTGGCGGAATGTTGAAAGCCGAATGCATTATTTCCGGACCTATTAGCCATACAAAAAATCTTAAGACAGATATTAGTTTTTCACTGGAAAAAGGAAATATATCTTATAAAAAATCAGATATTCAGCTTAAAAACTTATACTTTTCGGGAACTTACACTAACGGGAAACAAGCTTGCCCGGAAACAACAAGACTCGATATAAAAAACTGCTCCTTCGACTTAGGCAGTGCGTCGTGGTCGACAAATTTCTCTATAACCGACCTTAAACAACCTGTTATATCGGGGAACTTTTCGGGCGAAATAATTCCAGCAGAACTCTTGAAATTTATAAAAATTCCAGGATTGCTTTCTGCTGAAGGCTCTATGAAGTTGGACCTTGAACTTTATGGGCCTTTGAAAAGAAATGTAAAATATTCAATTTCTGATTTTTCTGGATTGATTCATAGAGCCCAAATCAAATTCGATTCTTTTGGCATAACCAATAGTGACGACAGATATTCTTTCAATAATGCTTACGGTAATATTAATATTGCTGAAAATTTGCAAGCTGAAGGGGTTATCTTTTCATATAAAGGCCAGTGTTTTAAAATTGACGGGGAATTCATAAATCTGCTTCAACGACTTGCAGGCAGGCAGGTTAATATAAGAATAATTGCCGATATTTCGGCCTCGAATTTCAATCCGTCGCTGTTTGTTACTCCGCAGTATGGTCAGAAAAACAAACTACTTCCAGAAATAATAATGCCCTCTAATATTGAAACGGATATAAATTTAAAGATTGAAAACTTTATATATAACAATTTCAGAGCTGAAAATCTCTACTGCAAAATGGTTTACAAACCCGGCCAGCTTTACTTCAGAAACTTATCGGCTAATACTCTCGATGGTGTTGTTAATGTTAATTTTATACTTGCAGAAAGCAAAGGTAAGTCCTTCATCAGTCAGGGAGATTTCCAGTTAAAAAATATTGACATAAAAAAATGCTTTGCTTCATTTAATAACTTCGGTCAGAATTTTTTACGCTCTGAACATATTTCAGGTTTACTTTCAGGTACATTTAAAATTCTTATTCCGTTGGATTCTCTCATGCGCCCGATTGTAAAAACTACAGTCGCTGAAGGAAAATATATTATCCAGAATGGTGCACTTACAGCCTTTGAACCTGCAAAAGCGCTATCAAAGTACATTGACATAAAAGAGCTCGAAAATATATCTTTTTCGAAGATCGAAAATAATCTCTATATTAATAATTACTCACTCTCAATTCCCCAGATGGACATATATTCTTCTGCCGCAGATTTTACTATTAACGGGACTCATTCATTCGATAATATTTTTGAATATCATGTTAAAATATATCTTTCGGAACTGCTTTCAGGTAAAATTAAAAAGAAGAAACTAGCTTTAACAGAATTCGGATATGTTGAAGATGATGGACTTGGACGCACCTCTTTGTTTCTTAAAATAGCAGGGAAAGGTGAAAATGTTAAAGTTACGTATGATATTAAAGCGACAGAAAATAATATCAGGAAAAGTTTTACTAATGAAAAAAGCAATCTTAAAAATATTCTTAACCAGGAGTACGGCTGGTATGAAAATGACACATCATTTACAAACGTACCTGAATCCCGGCCTAAATTCAGAATTGAATGGTCTGAAACTGACAATAATGAATACCGGCAGGATACGGTTCCTGTAAAGAAAGAGAATACCCTGAATCGTATTTTCAGGAAGAAAAAAATAAATAACCAATAAAAGCATTAAAAATGAATGTTTATCGGCATAAAACCATCTGGAAGCTTGCATTACTGCTTTTTGCAATCGGAATTGGACTTTTTTCATTCTATTATACCTATACTCTGGTAAAAAATCTTAAAGCTGAAGAGAGAAAGAAAATGGAAATATGGGCTGAAGCGATACGTCAGTTTAGTTCCGCTTCAGGTGAAGAAAAGAACCTGGAATTCCTGACATCTATAATTGAAAACAATAAAACTATTCCCGTTATTCTTACTGACGGCAGGGACTCCATTATTTCTTCAAACAATTATGACTCGCTAAGAGTTGCTGAACCTGATTTTCTCAAAAAGAGATTAAACAAAATAAAAGAAAAATCCGATCCAATAGTTATCGAAATACCTGGTGGACAAATAAATCGTATCTATTATGAAGACAGTATTATATTAAAAAAACTTTTTTATTATCCTATTGTCCAATTTAGCATAATAGTGCTGTTTATTATTGTTTCATATCTGGCTTTCGATTCATCGAGAAAAGCAGAACAAAACCAGTTATGGGTTGGGATGTCCAAAGAAACCGCGCACCAGCTTGGCACGCCCGTTTCATCACTTACAGGCTGGATTGAAGTGTTGAGCGACAAGCATCCTGAAATACCTTTTACAGAAGAAATGACCAGGGATGTCGAACGTCTTGAAAAAATAACGGAACGGTTTTCCAGAATAGGTTCGCATCCTGACCTTAAAAAGGGGAATATCATACCTGTAATCAAGGAAACTATTGATTATATAAGGTTGCGGGCTTCATCAAAAACTGAATTCATAACTGAATATGATCCTCTTGCAGAAATTATTGTCAAACATAATGAAGCCCTTTTCTCCTGGGTTATTGAGAACGTTTGTAAAAATGCTATAGATGCTATTGACGGTGAAGGAAAAATAACTGTTTCAGTAAATACAACTAATAATTATTGCATTATTGACATTAAAGACAATGGACGAGGCATTCCAAGATCGGCACATAAAAAAATCTTCACACCAGGATTTACTACTAAACAGAGAGGCTGGGGACTTGGCCTTTCCATAGCAAAAAGAATAATTGAAGAATACCACAAAGGGAAAATTTTTGTAAAATATTCTGAACCGGGTATAGGCACATGTATAAGAATAATATTAAAGAAAGAGTAAAAAAACTCTTAATTACTAAAGTATTGTTTTCTATCGAATATGAGAAGAAAGGATATTGAAATAAGTTCACCGGCAGGCAACTGGGAATCGCTCACTGCAGCTGCTCAGGGAAATGCCGATTCTATATACTTTGGTATTGGACATCTTAACATGCGGGCTGCATCATCAAGTAATTTTTCATCTGAAGACTTACCTGAATTAGTATCTTTTTGTAATAAACATGGCTTGAAATCATATCTTACATTGAATGTGATTATTTATGAAGACGAAATTGATTCAATGAAAAGAATTATTGATTCGGCAAAAGTCAGCGGGGTTACGGCAGTTATCGCTTCCGACCAGTCAGTAATTAACTATGCTGCCTCCCAGGGAATGGAGGTTCACCTTTCAACTCAGCTTAACATAACCAATTCATATTCAATAGAATTTTATTCGAAGTGGGCTGGTACCGCAGTTCTTGCAAGAGAACTTACACTCAGCCGAATAAAACATATAACATCCGAGATTGAAAAAAGGGGCATCAGAGGCCCTGACGGAAAACTTTTCCGGATAGAAATATTTACGCATGGAGCACTCTGTATGGCAATATCCGGGAAGTGCTATCTCAGCTTGCATGAATATAACAAATCGGCCAACAGAGGCGAATGCAACCAGACCTGCAGAAGATCCTACCTGGTTACCGACAAAGAGACAGGCTATGAACTGGAAATAAATAATCAATATATAATGTCGCCAAAAGATCTTTGCACCATAGGTTTCCTTGACAAAATAGTTAATTCGGGTGTGAAAATACTTAAAATTGAAGGCAGAGCACGTTCGCCTGAATATGTCCGAACAGTAACCTCATGTTATGATGAAGCTCTCAAAGCTCTCGAAGAAGGTACATATACAAAAGATAGGATAGACGAATGGATGACGCGACTTTCAACAGTTTTTAACCGTGGTTTCTGGGACGGTTATTATCTTGGCCGTAAAATTGGAGAATGGAGTGATAAATATGGCTCAAATGCGACAATGGAAAAGACATATCTTGGCAAGGTAACAAATTATTTTGCAAAGCCCGGAGTTGCCGAGATAAAACTTGAAAACGGAGATCTCGCTGTAGGTGACACCGTTCTTATTACAGGCCCAACAACCGGAGCTCTCGAATTCACTGTGAATGAGATACGGGTTGACCTAAAGGCAATCGCCAGAGCTATGAAAGGGAGTTACTGTTCGGTTAAAATTGACCACCATCTAAGAACTTCAGATAAAGTTTTCAAATGGGAGAAAAAGATCAATTGTTGTAGCTGAAATATTTTATAAAAAGTTTTTTCAGATCATCCATTCTGACAGGTTTGGGAATGAATTCTTTAATTCCGCACAGTTCTGCTTTTTTACGTGTTTCAGGCATGTTGTCGGCAGTGAAAGCCACAATAATCATATCCTTATGAACTTCCATTATCCTCCTTGTTGCTTCAAATCCATCCATCTCCGGCATAAGCAAATCCATAAAAATAATATCATATTTTTTATTTTTTGCCATTATATAACCGTCATAACCCTCTTCTGCTATTTCTACTTTATGACCCAGACTATTCAACATTTTTGCCATAATTTTCTGGTTCATTTTGTTATCATCAACTAAAAGTATGTTTAATTCGCGCTTTGTTATCTCTTCCTGAAATATTGGATTGTCAGATTCAATATGAAACGCCTGGATGATAGCATTGTGAAATTCACTGTAATCGAAAGGTTTTACAAGGTAAAAATCTACTCCAAGATTTATGCATCTAAGATAATTGCCTTTCCTGTCATTTGAGCTAATCATAATAATTCTGTAATAAATCGAAAGCTGATTATCCCATAATTGCTGGGCAATATCCAGTCCGTCAATGAATTCATCGTCGGTAAGGATAATAAGATCATATTTTTCATCCTTACTTATTGAATTTATTTTTAGCTGATTAATTGTTGATTTTGTGAAAGAAGTTACAGTCAACTGCAAACCTGAACGGTGAAGCAGAGACAGAAGATCCTCGTCCCTTGTTTGTGAACTTGTAATAATAAGTGCTTTGATATTGTTTATCCCTTTTTTACCCGATGAATCAATGTTCTTTATTACCCGTTCATTAGAATAAATCTGAATTGTAAAAGATACTTTAGTTCCGTTTTTCCCGTCAATACCTGATGGACTTACTGCACTCAATCTACCTCCCATTAGTTCAATAAGCTGGCGTGCTATTAAAGTCGCAAATCCAGATTCAAAACTATTTCTGGAAATTTTAGATTCGGTATATATAAAATCTCCGAATATCTTTTTCAATTCTGCACCGTCAAAAGCTTTTCCAGTATCAAGTATTTCAAAAGCAAGTGTTATTAAACCATTTTTATTTAACTCTAAACTGCATTTAACATAAACTTTACCATTTTCTGTATTGGTTATTGAATTGTTTATAAGATTCACAAGCACCTGCCTGAGCCTGTAAGGATCCCCAATAACGGTCTCCGGGACATCTTCATCAATATTGCACATAATTGATACATTTTTTTCAGCTGCATTGGTTTTAACAAGGTCAACTGCATAAAATATTTCTTCTCTGATATTAAAAGGAATCTCTTCGAGCAACATTTTCCCGGTTTCAATTTTTGAAAAATCAAGAATATCATTAATAATTCCAAGCAGCACTTCTGTTGATCGCCTAAGAAGATGGACAATATCCATCACTTCAGCGGGAAGTTCATACCTGCTGAGTATGTCCGACATACCGATAATTCCGTTTAGTGGAGTCCTTATTTCATAACTCATCCTTGTAAGAAATTCTGTCTTTGCCATATTGGCTTTCTCTTCTTGCTTTCTGGCCGACTCAAACATTGTAACGTCCATCAAAATATCAAGTGTTGCTTCCTGACCTTGATAAGATATAGGGATACTGCTTCTGAAAAGTATTATCTCCTCGGCCACTTTCCTGATTACAATAAATTGTTCAGGGTCGAATTTCCCTGCAAGGTATTTTGAGAAGTATTCATTTTCCCTATCAAAATTTGTTTCAGGAAATATTTTACCTATCATCTCATCTTCCACATTATATGAATAATAATCGGCAGCAATCTTATTAGCTTCCAGTATTTCCCTCTTGCTGTTATATATTATTACTCCAACAGGCATCTGACTTATAAGCTGTTTAAGGATTCTTTTCGATTCGGTAAGTTCCTTAATAGATTCTTGTTGCCTTTTTAGATATCGCCAGAAAACTAAAATTATTATCAGAATTAAAATAAGTGTAATTGTTACAATTAATAAAGAATTGCTAATTATATATTTCTGGAAAAAAACAGTAGGAGCTGAAAAAACTATTCCAATATCCCGTAGAAGTAATTGAGTTGAAAAATATGATGAGAGTACTTCGAATTTTTTTTCTCCGATAGTTGCTGAGTGAACTATATTTGCAACAATACCTTCTTGCAGGTCGGAAATGATTTTGTTTATCTCCGAATAGACCGGGACATTCTCGTTATTATCGTAAATAATTTCACCATCGTCTGCCAGCACCCATTGCCATTGGTAATCTTTTAAATTGTATTTAGAAAAGAGCTTGTTAAAATACTTTTTATAATCAACAGTTACCGCTATGTTACCAGTCGGTTGGCCGTTAACAAAAAATACACCGTAATAATTAAATTCATTGCCATTTTTAATAAGCACTTCCTTTGTCTCAATAGTTCTTTGATCAAGAGAAATAAATTCACTTTCAATCCATTCATTTTTCGACTCATCTTTTGAAAGAGTATATTCATTCAAATTATTATCGTACAATCTTATTTTTGTTATAAAATCACGGTATTTAGAATAAAAAAGTTTCATCTGTTCGGTGATTGCATATTTTATTTCCGGTCGCGACTTATCAAAGAACTTTGACGGATTTTTAGTATTATAAATAATTTGATTAAGGTCACTTGTAAAAGCATAATTTATACTGTCAACCTCAAGCCCCACTATCTGAACCTGTCTGTCGAGAAGCTCTACGATATAATTTGTTTGTTGCCGGTATAGATTTCTATAATAGAAGAAGTTTATCAGCAAAATCAGAATGAACGCCGAATTGACAATAATCAGAATTCTTCTCATCCTGTAGTTATTTGAATATTATTATAAAAATAAATGATTTTATTATATACACGTAAATTCTTACCGGTATTTTCTGTTTTCATCTTCAAGAATATTAAGGTAACTACGATATCTCCTCCTGTCTATTTCTCCTGTTTCAAGAGCTTGTCTAACCGCACAACCCGGTTCATTTACATGAAGACAATTGTGAAACTTACATTCCGCCGATTTACGAAATATTTCCGGGAAAAAATGGTATATCTCATTCTTTTCCATATCAATTATTCCAAAAGCTCTTATTCCCGGCGTGTCTATCATAAAACCACCAAAGGGCATGGCATGCATCTCAGGAAATGTTGTTACATGTTTTCCCTGCTCATGATATGTTGATATTTCCTCTGTTTTAAGATTCAAGGAAGGATTAAAATAATTAAGCAGAGAACTTTTACCCACTCCTGAATTACCAGCCAATAGAGTTATTTTATCTTTCAATATTTCAACCAGAGCACTAATATTCTCTCCAGTCTTTACCGAAATGCCGAAGCAACTGTATCCTATTTTTGAATACAGGCTAATAAGACTATTCATTTTTGCAGTTTCATTCTCACTATACAAATCGGTTTTATTAAAAATAATAAAAGTCTTTATTCTATAAGCTTCGGATGTTGCAAGAAATCTGTCAATAAATTCTTGTTGTGTCTCGGGCATTTTTATTGTAATCATCAGAAGTACCTGGTCTATATTTGCAGCAATGATATGATATTGTTTCGACAGATTTGAAGCTTTGCGTATTATATAATTCTTCCTCTCCTCAATCTCAGTAATAATGCCGGTATCTTTTCCCGGTTCAATAATAAACCTGACATGATCACCAACGGCAACAGGATTTGTTGTATTTATTTCTTTAATTCTAAAACGTCCTTTTATCACGCATTCCGTGATTTCTCCATTTTGCCTGAGTACTCTATAATGGCTTCCCGTTGATTTTATTACTATTCCTTTTTCCAAAGCCAGACTTTTTTCAAATGTAAATAAAAGAAAAAATATCAGTTTATTACTACCTTCTTTTTGTAATCAGTGTTCTGTATATCATAATCTAATATATATTAAGTATATATTAAGGAATCGAGTAGGAGGAAAATGAAACAGTTTTCCTCCTATTTCATTTTCCGACCTCTCACACCACCGTACGTACGGGTCTCGTATACGGCGGTTCCTTAAGATACAACTTTTACCTTCATGAAGTAGTC
>JAGPFZ010000089.1 GCA_018056245.1 Bacteroidales bacterium | reverse complement strand
GTTGCAATAGTATGATTATCAGGAAAATGTTCTTTTTTTTCTGAAAAGTACTCTCTTACTGGCTGGAAATAAACAAGTTCTGTATTAATCAAGGTTATTAATACAAAAACCTGTACTATAAATAGCCTTCCGTTAAAAATCATGCCTCAAAAGTATAGAATAAAATAATATAAGATTTTATCCAAAAAATAAATATGATACAAATATTGCGGTGACTATTCCGGCAAAATCGGCTAAAAGGCTGCATCCCACAGCATGTCGGGTATTTTTAATGCTTACGGAGCCGAAATATACTGCAATGATATAGAATGTCGTATCGGTCGAGCCCTGCATGCAACAGGCGAGCCTGCCGACGAATGAATCTGCGCCGTATGTAGTCATGGCATCAACCATTAATCCCCTTGCTCCGCTTCCGCTAAGAGGCTTCATTAAAGCAACCGGAAGAGCTTTGGTGAATTCGGTATCGACCCCCATCCAGCTAAAGAATGATGCTATTCCTGAAATCATCAAATCCATAGCTCCTGAAGCCCTGAAAATACCTACAGCAACAAGTATTGCTACAAGAAACGGAATGATTTTGACAGCTATACCGAAGCCTTCTTTAGCCCCTTCGATAAATGCCTCATAAACATTTGCTTTCCGAAGCATTGCAAGAACTATAAACAGAACAATAATTATTATAAGAGTAAAATTTGCTGCAAATGTGGAAACCGAGGTTATCTTTTCCTTCGAAAGAGTGCTGAAATATATTATTATTCCTGCAATTATTGCCGTTATTGTTCCGAGATATGCCAGAACAACCCTGTCGAGCAGGTTTATTTTCTGAACTATTGCTACGCTTATCAGTCCGGTCAATGTAGAAGCAAAAGTTGATATCAGAATAGGGATGAAAACGTCGGCAGGATTTGCTGCTCCGAGCTGAAACCGATAAACGATTATACTAACAGGGATTATGGTAAGTCCAGAAGCATTAAGTACGAGAAACATTATCTGTGCGTCGGAAGCAGTATCTTTTTTGGGGTTTACTTCCTGCATCTCCTTCATTGCCTTGAGTCCGACAGGTGTTGCAGCATTATCGAGCCCCATCATGTTAGCTGCAATGTTCAATACCATCGAACCATAAGCAGAATGGCCGGCGGGCAGACTGGGAAATAATCTCGAAAAAAGAGGAGAGGTAAGTCTGGAAAGAATGTCAATCATACCTCCTTTTTCTCCAACTTTCATAAGTCCCATCCAGAGGGTTAGAACGCCGGTAAGGCCGAGCGATATTTCGAATCCGGATTTAGCATTCGAGAAAGCCGCATTTACAAGCTCATTGAATATATCTGTACGGCCTTCGAAGATTAGTTGTCCGAGAGCAAAAAGGAAACCGATAAGAAAGAATGCTATCCAGATATAATTTAATGCCATTCTGAAAAATTACCGCCTGTAAAAATATAAATATAAAACAGAATCTTTATTGAAATAACAAGCTCAACCCGAACGGGAAATACTATTCTCCGGGTGCTCTGTAAAGTTCTATATTCGAAATAACCGGACAGTCTTTTGACTCTTCAATTCGCAGTTGTATTCTTGATGTTCTTATAACCGGAAATTTCCTTATTATCTTGTACCCTGCAGTTGTTCCTTCTGTAACCTTGCTCCATTCGTTACCGGTCCATGCAAGTATTGAAAATTTTTTTATTCGCTGTCCGAGAGGTATATATTCCTGAATCAATATTCTGTTTACTTCGATTTCGCCGCCGAGGTCAATAGTCAGTTCCGCACTTGTGACATTATCGTGTGGAGCCCAGTATGTTTCCGGGTCACCGCCGTTTGCCCCATCGAACCATACTTCAAATATATCGCCATAATTTGTAAGTAACTCACGTAACTGGTTGCGGTAATACGTCAAGTATTCAGGTGTTCCGTAAACGGAGCTGTTACGGTCCCATGGTGAAAGATAGATTCCAAGCTTCAATCCATACTCATCGCATGCCTGCCGGAGCCCTCTCAACAGGTCACCGTTTCCGTTTCGCCATGGAGAATTTTTTACCGAATGTCCGGTGTATTGCGATGGCCAGAGGCAGAAACCATCGTGATGTTTTGCAGTAATTACTATTCCTTTCATACCCGCATCTCTAGCCACTTTTGCCCATTGGCGGCAATCGAGCTCAGAGGGATTGAAAAGAGAGGGTGACTCATCTCCATATCCCCACTCCTTATCGGTGAAAGTGTTTATTGAAAAATGAATGAACATGTAATAGCCAAGCTCATGCCATTTAATCTGACGTTCTGCAGGCAAAGGGCCGTAAGGTTGTACAGGTCGGTTCGATGAACACTGGATAATAAAAACGGTTAGGAAAATCAAAAAAAGAGATTTCATTAATTAATGCTTTTGTATTGTAGATTGTAGATCCGCAATTATCAGTTCAGCTCTTTTATTCTTATATTCCTGAATCTCACTACAGATCCATGTCCGAGGAATCCAATATGTCCTGATTTGTTTTTCAGTCCGGGGTGGTCTCTTTTGTCCATTGTTCCTTTTTCTATCGCCTCTGCAATATCGCCGTCAACAATAACGGTTCCGTTTAGTGTCACTCTAATTGAAGTTCCTCTGGCATATACTTCTTCATAATTCCATTCTCCGACAGGCTTGAGGTAACCTCTCTTTGCCGGGATAACTCCATAAACCGATCCATGGTACTGATAAGGTTCGAGGTTGGCATATACCGGAGCAGTGTCGTCAAGTATCTGTATCTCCATACCAACATAAGCTGCATCGCCGGTTAAGGGAGTCCTTATGCCGAGTCCGTTATTGGCGGCAGGAGTTAGCTGGAATTCGAATCTGAAAATAAAATCCGAATATTCTTTTTCAGTATAAAGATTTCCTCCTCCTTTCTCTCCGGGTTTAATTACAATCTTTCCATCCTCAACTACGTAAGACACTTTATCTCCTATCCATCCATCGAGGTTACGGCCGTTAAAAAGCGATACAAATCCCTCGTCACGTTCTTCAGGGGTGAGATTATAATATTTCTCATTTATCTCTCTGATATAAATATCTCTGAAACCCAGGTCTGTGCCGTGAGCCTGCAATTCTATCGGACCTTTCGGGAAGATAGGGATTGAACGATCCCAGTAATTTTCCATTACAACGTCATCAACTACCAGGATGCCGTTCAGCCACACCGATACTTTTTCGCCTATCATAATAATCCTCAATGTATTCCAGTCACCAACAGGGTTATCGGCCACTGTAAGAGGTTTTGATGGATGTTTCTGGTTATTATACAGGCCACCTGAACCCACCTGAGCTCCAACCTCCACTCTCGATGTGTCCCATATCTGAACCTGTGGGGTTCCTCTCAGATAAATGCCGCTGTCGCCTTTCTTTGTAATTCTCCAGTCAACAAGCAGTTCGAAATCACCATATTCTTTTACGGAGCAGAGATTATCTCCCGAGCCGTTAAACCATATACAGCCGTCTTTCACGCTCCAGTTTTCAAGCATTTTTTTATTTGCTTCAGCTTGTCGCTTGGACAGTTCGGCCGGCGACATCTTAGCTCTTGTAATCGGATT
>JAGPFZ010000088.1 GCA_018056245.1 Bacteroidales bacterium | reverse complement strand
TGGAAACAGAAGTGGATTATGAATATTTCTACAATAAGATTGAAAAAACCGGTATTATACCAACTTCATCCCAACCCTCGCTGGGAGAAATCATGGAAAAATTTCGTGGGATAGTAGCCCATGGTGATGAGGTGCTGGCTATTTTTATTTCTTCAGCCATGAGCGGAACTTATGCCACCGCTTTACAGGCCCGGGATAAAATCTTGCAGGAATATCCAAAGGCCAGGATTGAGATTATGGATTCTTATACTAATTGTATGGCTCTGGGTATGCAGGTTATAGCAGCAGCGCGTGAAGTAAAAGCCGGTGCTAATTTGAATAAAGCCTTACAGGCAGCTCAATATGTTCGTGACCGGGTACGGTTCTTTTTTGTTCCGGAAACTCTTGACTATCTAAAAAAGGGCGGCAGAATAGGTACCGCGTCGGCTTTGTTGGGAACGATATTAAATATACGACCGATTTTAACCGTTGACATGAAAACCGGGATGACCCATCTATTGGCAAAAACCCGCGGAACATCGGCGGCAATAAATCGTATGCTGGAAATGATGGAATCAGACCGTAATAAATACGGATTGAAGGAAATACTGATTCACCATATAAATGCTCCTGAAAAAGCGATGAATTTAAGAAACATGCTGATGGAACGCTATGGTATGCCGGTTGATATTTGTTCTATCGGACCGGTCATAGGCCTTCATACTGGTCTGGGAACTGTAGGATTCGTCTATTATACTGAAAATTAAGCTATTTGATAGTTGTAGACATAAGGGGGTTCTCCTGGGTCAATCTTTAATTGACATAGGAGAACCCCCTTATGTATCGGGATTACTGATAAAGTCTCATAAATGTCATCCTGAGGAGCCACGGGCGACGAATGGTCTCTTTTAGAAGCCTGGTCTTACCCTTGTCCCTTATTTCTTCTATCAGGTCCTGAACCGGCCTGCCAATTCATTTAGTTTATTTGCCATATTATTTAATAGATTGGCCATTTTAGCAGTTTCCTGCATGGATTGAGTAATTTCTTGTACCGAAGCAGCACTTTCCTCAGCACCAGCAGCATTTTGTTCAGCAATAGCAGATAATTTTCTCATTTGATCCGTAGTGCGTCTGGTCGAGTCAAAGATGGCAGAGACCCTGTCATTAATACTCTTACTTGCCAAACTGCTGTCATCTATTGCAACTGACATATTATCAAAAACAGTCTCTGTGGTACCAACCTTACTGATTAATTCATTCATTATGTTTTGAACCTCATCGACACTCGCAACAACTTCTGTGACTACTTTGGACAGATCATTTATAATCCTGCTAATCTCTCCGGCAGAATTACCAGATTGTTCGGCGAGCTTACGAACCTCGTCTGCAACAACAGCAAACCCCCGGCCTTGCTCACCCGCGCGCGCCGCCTCAATCGCAGCATTGAGAGCAAGCAGGTTGGTCTGGTCGGCAATTCCACTAATTACGTCAACAATAGCCCCAATATTATTTGCCATTATTTCCAATTTTCGTATAAGCGTATTCATGCTGGTGGTTAAAATACGAGCTCCTTCTGAAGAGCCTTTTAACTCCAATACCGATTTACCTCCTTCATCTTTCAACAATCCAATTTTATTAATCTGCGAAACCAGGCCATTTATCATGACACTAATTTCTTCCATAACGCGTATCATTTCCAGGATTTCATTAGTACCACTTTCGGTATTAATCGCCTGAGTTGCTGCTCCTTCAGCTATCTCTTGAGTTGCTTTGGAAAGTTCATCTGAAATACGTGCATTATTCCCGATTATTACACTCATCTGTTCCGAAGTGCTGTTTGTATTGTCAGCAACATCTTTGATAGCCTTTAAAGCCATACTAAGTTCAGCTCTTAATGTTTCGAATGCTTTGGCCAAGGAACCTATTTCTCCTTCGGAATTAACAAGTTGGCCAGGAAGGTCCTGACTAATATCAAGTTCAGCCATAACTGCAGCATGCACTTCCAGTTCCTGCAGAGGTTTAACTATGCTTTTTGTCAACCTGATACTTAGAGCAATAGCCAAAAACAGGAATAATATCACTATGAATCCTATAGATGCAAATACTCCTGATAATCCGGTATAAAGCTCATTCTTCGGTACAACCGAGACCAGATAAAGATCCATATTGGGAAGATGAGTTGTAGTCGAAATGCGAGTTTTTCCGTCCAGATCATATTGAATATATCCACCTTTGGTATTTTCTATCATAGCCTGGGTATTATCTTCTCCGATAAGTTCTTTTAAGTTTTTACCCTGATACTCTTGTTGGGGATGATATAACAGTACACCGTCCGGATCAAAAAGTGCTATATAACCTGTTTTCGCAAAACGAAGATTGGCATCACGGAGTACCTTTACCAAAGCCTCTTTATCAAGCATTTCTGAGAATTCCTCAGTATAACTTGCTGCAACTATGATAAGATCCCAGGCTTCAACATATTCTGAATACTGAGACTTTTCTCGTTCTACCGTTTCATTGGGGTTTTTCCACATATAAGTCTGAAACTGGACCGGTTTAACTTTCATATTTTCAACAAACTCCATACCGCTAAAATCTTTACCTTCAACCCCCGGTACAGGATGCATAACGGCAATGCCTTTACTATTGGCAGCATACATATAGCCTGTACTGCCGACTTTTTGGGAGAATAAAACTTCTTTGAATCTGTTCCAGGCTTCCTCCTCGGTTATGGCTCCAATTTTATATTGATTATAATAATATTCAGCAACCTGCTTGTTTTGTTCAGCAGAAAAGCGCAGCGAGTTGCGAATACTCATCTTTAAAGTATTCTCAAGCATTTGAGTTACCGATGTAGTTGTATTTAGGATCTCATTTTTTACCTGTTGTTCGGTTCTGTTTACCATTATAAAAGAGCTGGCTACTAAAAATAAAAGGCTGGCAAAAATGATGATACTTACTACCATTAACAATATTTTTGCCCGTATTGTCTTCAGATTGAAATTCATAAATATACTCCTCCTCATTTTTATTCCTGACCCTATAGGCAAGTAAGATATATCTTATTAATAAATATTTTTCTGTTTCTCTTTTAAAACATAGAAACAATTAGTGAAACACATATAAGAAACAAAAATGGGATTATGATGCTGAATCTGCGTAGAATGCCGGTTATCTTTATGAATATTAAAGTGAGTTTGTATCAGCAATCCAAATGTTTTGATTGATATGCGCTGACTTGAGGTATTTCTGTTATCAGGCAGACCAGGTTAGAAGAAATATTAATACAATAGAATGGCTTGGATGTTAAGTTTATAAAAGGCAATAACAAACAACATGACAATATATGACATAATAGGTTGTCTTTATGTAACACATTTTATTGCAGACAGACAAGATAAGTCAAGCAGCTTTTTTATATCCCGTGGTAGTACCGTATAAATAACTGTCACATTTTTATCACATTTATTGTTTATAATTAATGCAGAGTTATTGGTATATAGTTGTCAGGAGAATCATGTATACCCCATGGTTATTCCCCTGATAATATGATAGGGGTGATTCGTGTGGCCAACAGCAGAATCCTTATCGTGGATGATGAAGAATTAATTCGTGATTTAATTAAGG
>JAGPFZ010000037.1 GCA_018056245.1 Bacteroidales bacterium | reverse complement strand
CGTCTTCAAACTGGCTTATACCCACAAAAAAAGCACACAGACTTGGACTTTTATGTCCGCAGAGGAAATTATTCAGCAAGAATCTTTTAGTGCTTAGGAGTGAAGATTTATAGAGGAAATTTAATAATAAAAACGAATTAAAAAAATAACTGTTTTATCCGTATAAACAAAAAGGGTAAGTTACTTATATCGCACCGCTACAACCACCTACCCTTGCTGCCTTCCGACCCTGGGGGAGTTCGGCGGGAGCTGGTCGTATAAGACTTACCCGCTACAAAAATAACAAATTCTATCCACCTTAAAAATATTATCTTATTTTGTAATTTTAAATTATATTTGACTGCTAATCAAATTTTATATTAAAAAATAAATCAATGGAAAAAACTACCTCTGTCTGGAAAGCAAATCTTACGAACGGACTAATACTCGGAATGATAAGTGTAGTATATACACTTGTAATGTACTTCCTTGACCTTTCTTTTAATAGAGTACAGGGATATGTGTTTCTGCTCATTGAGATCGTTCTCCTGTATTTTATGTTAAAGTCATACAGGGATAATTATCTTCATGGATATATTAAATATGGTCAGAGTGTGGGTGCAGGTGTGGTTATCTTTGTGTATTATTCAATAATTGCTGCCATTTTTGCTTATATTCTATATAAATTCATCGATCCCGGGCTTAAGGATAAACAGCTTGTAATGGTTGAGGAGATGCTTGTGAAAAGAGGCACTCCACAACAGGCAATAGATGCAAGCCTTGCCATGCAGAAAAAATTACTCGTGCCGGAAATAATAGCTCTGTCGAGTATTTTTAGCAATATTCTCTATGGTACAATTATGTCGTTGCTTGTAAGTGCATTCATAAAAAAAGAAGGCAACCCGCTTATTGACATTTCTGATAATAGATAATTTACAATTATGGATCTTTCCATAGTGATACCTGTATATAACGAACAGGAATCGCTCCCTGAACTTACGCAATGGATCGAAAGAGTATGCACTAAAGAGGGTTATTCGTATGAATTGATTTTTGTTGACGACGGCAGTAACGATAATTCATGGGAAACGATTAAAAAGCTTGGGAAGAACAACAAAAATATTAAAGCAGTTAGTTTCAGGCGTAATTACGGAAAAGCTGCTGCTTTACACACAGGTTTCAGACTTGCTTCGGGAGAAGTGGTAATTACTATGGACTCCGACCTTCAGGATTCACCCGACGAAATACCTGCACTTTATAAAACGATAAAGGAAGAGGGGTATGACCTTGTTTCAGGCTGGAAAAAGAAAAGATACGATCCGTTCATAAAAAAGGTAACAAGCAGATTCTATAACTTGACAGCCCGATTGTCGTCGGGGATAAAGCTTCACGACTTTAACTGTGGACTTAAGGCATACAGAAACGAAGTTGTGAAAAGCATTGAAGTCTTTGGCGAAATGCACCGCTATATTCCCATCCTGGCTAAAGAAGCCGGATTCAAAAAAATAGGCGAAAAAGTTGTAGAGCACAGGACAAGGAAATACGGAACGACAAAATATGGCCTCGACCGGTTCATAAAAGGTTATCTCGACCTGCTCACCATAGGTTTCATCACCCGGTTCGGCAAAAGCCCTATGCATCTGTTCGGGTCGCTTGGAACTCTTATGTTCCTTGCAGGCTTTATTATGGCAGCCTACCTTGGAATAAGAAAATTACACTACGTTTCACATAACCTTAGAGCTCCTCTCGTTACCGACAGTGCATGGTTCTATATTGCCCTTGCAGTAATGATTATTGGCACTCTGCTTTTCCTTACGGGATTTCTCGGAGAACTTATCAATAGAAACTCTCCCGAGAGAAATACCTACCTGATTAAAGATAAAATAAATTAAGAAAGAATCATCCAATCAACCAATCAACCATTCAGGCATTTCTTCTTCGGCTCTCATATAATCTTCAGGAACTCCAATATCAATAAAAGCAGCATCCGAAATAAATCCGGTGATAATATCAGATTCTATTCTTTTCTCAAGAATATTTTTCTCCATAGAAAATTTTAATCCTGGTGCCGCTTTGATAAACCATTTTTTGTTTACGATGTAAACCCCTCCGTTGATAAGTCCGCTTTCGTTTATACCCTTTTCCCTAAAGGCAGTAATTCTATTATTTTTAAGAACGACCGAACCATAACGGCTGCTGTTACTCATCGGCTTCAAAGCAACCGACATGACTGCTTCAGATTCTATAAAAAACTTTTCAAACTCAAGAAGATTGACATCATAAAAAGTGTCGCCGTTAAGAACAAAGAATGCTTCGCCTTTCACGAGTGAAGAGGCCAGTAATACAGCTCCTCCTGTGTCGAGAGGCTCTTTTTCGACAGAATATTCAATTCCAATACTACCTAAAGCTGTTCCAAAATATGATTCAATTGACTCATGCCTGTAACCTGAGGCAATTATTACTTTCCCGATGTTCTGTTTTTCGAGATATTTAAAAAGCCAGAAGAGAAAAGGTTTTCCTTTCACAGGTGCCATTGATTTCGGAACATCATTAACAACACCTCTTAAACGTGTGCCAAATCCTCCGGCAAGTATTATCGCTTCATTTATCATGCTTATAATGTCCAGGTGACAAGACCGTTTTTTGTAAATTCATACTTTTGTTCGTGCCCTCCGAATCGTGAAAGAGCCTTAATTACTTCATACCGTGTATTCCCCGGGCAATAGAAAAATATGAACCCTCCTCCTCCTGCACCGCTTATTTTGCCACCGGTAGCTCCCGACTTTATTGCAGTTTCATATATTTGGTCAATTTGAGGATTCGATATTCCACCTGCCAACTGCTTCTTATATTTCCACGAAATATCGAGTAATTCTCCCATATAATCCATTTCTCCTTTCAGCAGTGCTTCTTTCATCCTGACTGCAAGTTCTTTCAGACGATGCATCGCTTCAACCGACTGTGCGGCTCCTTTCTCCACATTCTTTTGTTGTTCTTTAATGATGTCTGATGAGATTCTGCTGGTTTCAGTATAATAAAGAACCAGGTTATTGGATAATTCATTTAATATCTGGTCTTTAATTCTTAACGGGTTGACGATTACCTTATTATTCCTGAAAAACTCCATAAAATTAATCCCTCCAAAAGCAGCAGCATACTGGTCTTGCTTCCCTCCTGCCATACCAAGGTCGTTACGTTCAATTTCCCATGCAAGCCTCGCTATATCGTATTCTCCGAGCGGCAATCTGAACCATTCTGTAAAAGCTCCCAGAACGGCAACAACCAGTGTTGATGATGAGCCCAGACCTGAACCCGGAGGCGCATCAACAAATGTTGTAAGTTTAAAAGGCTCGGGTTGAATTTTAAAATCTTTAATAACTCTTTTATACACTCCTTTAATCAAGTCAAGTTTACCGTCAATAACAGGTTCTTCAGAAACAGGAAACTCAACCCGGGTATTTTTGTCTTCCGACTTTAAAATTATTGACGAACCCTTTATAAATTCAATAGATGCATAAGCATACATGTTGATCGAGGCATTCAACACTGCGCCGCCATACAGATCGGAGTACGGCGAAACATCAGTGCCTCCACCTGCCAACCCTATCCTTAATGGAGCTTTACTTCTGATTATCATCTTCTTTAATTTTATTGTAAATATCCAGAATAGAATTTGTTAAGCTCTCCCATGAATATTTTTTCTTTTCTTCCCTGATATTTTCGATAAATGACTCATAATAGCCGCCTGAAAAAAACCTGATTACGGCATCGGCAATTTCAGCAGGATCGGGCTTTACAACAAACCCGCATACTCCATCCGGCACCATTTCCTTTAATCCTCCTACATCAGTCACAACCATTGGTTTATCAAAGTGATATGCTATCTGTGTCACACCGCTTTGCGTTGCACTTTTATACGGCTGCACAACAAGGTCGGCAGCACAAAAGAAATATGCAACCTCGTTATCATCAATAAATCTATTGAAAACATGAACATCATCAGTCAGATTTTCTTCCCTGATGAGATCCATATATGGTTTTTCATCATCATAAAACTCACCTGCAATGATCAGCTTCACGTTTTTATGCACACTTTTAATGGCCGGAAAAGCTTTGAGCAGCAAATCAAGGCCTTTATACTCCCTGACGAATCCAAAAAAAAGAATATAAGAGTATGCATGACTTAAATTCAGTTTTGCGATTGCCTCATCTTTCGTGACCGGCTGGCCGAAATTATCAAAAAGAGGATGCGGATTAAGGTTTACGGGAATCTCTTTCCCGAATTTCAAAAGATCGTTCAGAACAGGTTCCGACATTACCAAAGCACCTTGTATTGAATTAATGAAATATCTTGTAAGAAGTTTATCACCGGCTCTTTTTTCATGAGGAATGACATTATCGAATATACAAATCACTTTTGTACGCCTGTTTGAATGCACAATCCTTGCAATGGTACCGAAACAAGGCGCCATAAAGGGAAGCCAGTATTTAAAGATAACGATATCAGGTTTCTCTTTTCTTATTTTACATCCGGTTCCAATCCAAGAAAAAGGATTGACTGAATTAACCATCCGGATTATTGAAAGCCCTTCAGGCGGAGGCCCTTTTTGAAATTGGGTTTTACCCGGAAACAAAAACGACGGGTACTGAAGCTTGAAAGTTATAATCAACACATCATGTCCTTCAGAAGAAAACTGGCGGGCAAGCCGTTCGTTAAAAGCCGAGAGTCCTCCCCTGTAAGGAAATGCGGTACCGATTATAATAATTTTCATCAGAAGCTAATTAAAGCTATTCATTAGATATCAATAGATTATTAATAGCTGTTTATTAATCAATACTCAGATAATTTATTTTTTGCCCTTTTATTTGCACTCTAAGTCACTGCCTTATCTATTGCTTCGGCAGACAAGCTCTAAATGAGGGACTTTATTTTATCAGTTGCTTCGCTTCTCCATTATTATATTTCGCCTGAAAACGCCTTGTGAGTTGTTTATGTTTATTGTCGAGGTTAATGTTCCTGCCGGTAATAAATGCCAGTTCTATATTATTTGTTTTCATATCGAGTAAATCGCCTGTTGAAACAACGATGTTTGCATCCTTGCCCGTCTCAAGCGAGCCAGTTACATCATCAATGCCAAGAATTTTAGCATTATTAAGCGTCACAGTCTGAAGCGCTTCTTCTTTTGTAAGTCCGTAAGCAACTGTCTGGCCGGCAGCAAAAGGAAGATTAGGGTATGCCTGCGACGAATAAGTGAGGCCTGTAAGAATTCCCTCTTTTTTGAACATAACTGCCAGTTTAAAGGGCATTCTTACATCGCTATGTTCATAAAGAGGCAGACTCAAAGGGTTTGCAATAATAACAGGTATATTGTTTTCTTTAAGAAAATCTTTCACCTCCCATGCCGATTCACTTGCATTTGTAAGGACTATTTTTTTGACTCCATAACGTTTTGCAAATGTAACAGCTGCTATTATGCCCTTTGCGTCGGGAGCATTGATAAAAAGTGTTTTGGTACCGTCGAACAGACCTTTCATTGCTTCTAACCTTAGATTCGTATTTACAGGTTTTTCGATTGCCGAATAAGCCACTGCATCAGAGAATATTTTTTCGAGCTGTTCGACATTTCTCTCATAAGCCGTTTGTCCTGCCTGTGAAGGCTGTGATTGTGTAGCTGTCGTTGTTCTTGTTCCTGTGGTAGTCTTCCTTGGCCAGCTGAGAATAAGTCCGTTATCCATTCTGTAAGCCGCATCTTCCCAGTTCCATGCATCGAGCTGTACAACGCTTGCAGTTCCCGGAAGAAGAGTTCCCTGAGGAACTATCTGAGCAAGAAGAATGCCGTTCGATCTGATTACGGGTATCACATGCGAATCTGTATTATAAGCAACTATAGCCCGCACATTGGGATTAAGGTCGCCAAGTTCGCGGTTATCCACAGTCACATCCACGCCTCCGATTTCAACAAGGCCGAGACTTGTATTTACGAAAATCAGTCCGGGATAAATATGTTTGCCGGTGACATCTATTACCTCGTATGATGATTTATCCAGCTTGCTTTGGGATGCTTTCCCCACGAATGTTATTTTTCCTGCAGAAAAAGCGATAATGCCGTTTTCAATTACTTCTCCTGTTCCTGTATGTATTGTTCCTCCATATAGAATTACTGGTTTTTTCTGTACCGGAGCCACGACAGGGCTCTGTGCTGCAACCTGAGTAATAAAGGCAACAATAATTAAAATTGAAAATATAGCTTTTGTTTTCATCTTCTTTGAGAATTAGGGTTTGATGGTGAAGCCGGCTGGGATTCTTTAAGAATATTTGATATAATTCTGTTCCGGTCATTTGTCATTTGTTCTCTGAGGCGTGCATCGGTTTCCTCGTCGAAGTAAATAATACCGTCAACCATTGTTTTGCTGGCGCGGGCATAGATTGAAAGGGGGTTGTCGGTCCATAGAACAAGGTCGGCATCTTTTCCTGCCTTTATGCTTCCCATTCTGTCGTCGAGGTGAAGAATCTTTGCAGGGTTAAGTGTAACAAGCTTAAGTGCCTCTTCCTCAGGTATATTACCGTACTTTACAACTTTTGCCGCCTCCTGATTAAGTCTTCTGCCCATTTCTGCGTCATCAGAATGGAGGCAGGTGAGTATGCCCTGTCCAAGCAGCATCGGCGCGTTATATGAAGTGCCTTCGTAAACTTCGTATTTATAATCCCACCAGTCGGAAAAGACCGATGCTGCAGCGCCGTGTTCCTTAATCTGGTCTGCTATCTTATAACCTTCGTTGAAATGGATAAGAGTATTCACTCTGACGCCGAAATCCTGAGCAAGGTTCATTATCATAGTGCCTTCCGACTGCACATAGGTATGGCAGACTATAAAGCTTCTGCCTTCCAGAACATCAACGAGTGCATCGAGTTCAAGGTCGCGGCGGGGAGGTATTTTACCCACTCTGTCGGCTGGCTTAAGCGAGTTCCATTCTTTCCATTCTCTGTTGTAGTCAACCGCCCTCTGGTATGCATCCCGTATTATCTGTTCCACTCCCATTCTTGTATTTGGATAGCGGCTTGTATTTCGTTTTACATTTTCGCCAAGAGCATGTTTAAGAAATCCGGGCTGGTTTTCAACTTTAAGTTCATCGGCTGAGCGGCCCCAGCGATGTTTTATTATCACCGACTGTCCTCCTATAGGGTTTGCTGAGCCGTGAAGTATATGAGCCGCCGTAACTCCTCCAGCAAGCTGCCTGTAAATGGTTATATCTTCAGGGTCTATAACATCACTGCATCTTACTTCTGACGTTATAGCCTGTCCCATTTCATTTGTGGCATCGAGTGCAATATGAGAATGTTCGTCAATAATTCCGGGTGTGAGGTGCATTCCTGTTGCATCTATTATTTCTGCTCCGGTTGCCGTAAGGTTTTTGCCGACTGCCACAATTTTACCTTTGCGTACAAGAACATCTGCATTCGTCAAAATCCCTTCCTTCTCATTTGTCCATACCGTGGCATTTCTGAAAAGTACATCTTTCTGTTCAGGCAGTCTGGTTAATCCGTAAGGCGAGAAAGGATAAACAATCGGGCCGGGCTTTACAACCGGCGGCGAAGTTTTTTTCTGACGGGAATCCTGTTCGTATTCCCTGCTGATGAATGTTGCTTTCCATGTTACCGGCTTTCCGTTATCAAGCTGCCCTCCACCCTGCATATCATTTTTCGCAATATAACCCGAAAGTCTATATCTTATATTCTGCCTTTCGAAATTTATGTTAACCAGATCTTTATCGAGGGTGAACGATGCTCCCCTGATTTCAACAGTGTCAATCATGAGTTTTATTGAAGGCTTGTCGAATGTACCCGACAGAATCATTTTGTATTTTGCAGTGTCAGCCGTAAGTGTGTACGTCCCTCTCATATCTTTCAGTCTAAGATCGACGAATCTGTAAGGCACTCCCTGTATCCAGTGTTCATATATCACGCAATCGTCGCTGAAAATATTACCGGATGTAATAAAAAAATTTGCAATCATATTTTTTCTGATAGCGCCTACAAGGTCTGTTACACCTATCATAGAAGCAGGAGTATAAGTCAATGCTTTAAGTGCTTCTGTCTCAGGCAATCCATATCTGACAGCTTTCCGAACGTTAGACAGGAAAGTTGATAACTGGCGAAGATCGGATGAGGTAATGGCAAAAGTTATTCCTGCCGATGCTACCATTGAGAGGTTAGAAGGCGCAAGTTCATAATGTTTGAGAGTTGCATAAGGCACTCTTGCAGCATCGTATGGATCCTTTACATCAGGAGCATCAGGAAAATTAACAGGAATAATAAGTTTTACTCCGGTTTTCTTAATATCATTAAGTGCATGGTATTCATCGCCTGCACCTTTTATTATATAACCGATTCCAAATTCCTTTCCGATTTTATCGGCCCTCATTATCTCAAGTTTATTTCTTACTTCCATAACCTGTGGTAAAGAAAGATTGGAAAGGTATGCCTCGATATCGTCATCGTGAAAATATCCAGAAGGTAATTCTTTATACCATCGGGCATCGTAGTTGAATTGTCGCAGGAGTGCTATAATTCCGAATTGTGAGGCAGGATAAAGATCGGATGAACGGCCACGGTTGAATGAAAAGTTGGCAGTTGCCTTGTTCTTGATAAGAACGCTGTTCGATTTGTTGTCGCCTGTCGAAACGAGTGCAGATGTACCTCGTGCAATACCGTCGGGTTTGAAAGTCACAACCGCTCCAAAGCCTGCCTGGCGATATTCGCCTGCTGTGCGGGAATCGGGTATAAACTCATCGGAAACATTATAAGAAGCTTTTATGCCCTCATTCCAATACCCGGCTACCCGGGAAGCAGGTTCAGTCTGCCGTTCGGCCTGCTGCTGCATAGAAATCACTTGAGCAAATTGATTTGACTCAGCTGCCGGAGTCTGTGTTTTGATACCATAATTTCCGGCATAAACATCAATAAAGGAAGGATAGACACTTTTACCGGTAAGGTCGAATACTATTGTGCCTCTCGGGAAAGAGATGTTCTTTCCGACCGACAGAATCCTTCCTTCTGAAACAAGTAAATCCATATTATCCAGCGTGGTCTGGTAATCAACTACCACCCTCGCATTTTTAAATCCGTATATTTCCGGTCTTTTATCGCTGACGCCTATAACCGGGGAATAATCCAACTGGGCATAGATTACCTGCGACATAAGAAACAGAAAAAGAAGAAGTTCCTTTCGCATAATAAATTGTTTTAAAGAATAATCAGAAAATCATTTAGAAAAAATTAAATCGAGTTTGACCGTTTAAAGTTAAAAACATATTGGTATAACTAATTAGTAATGATATTAAAAAGATTTAAAATTTTTCGGACGAGTAACCATATCAACAAGATAGACGATTGATTTAAATGAAATACCGGAATTGAGTGTCAGACCTATCTCACAGGTGCGGCTTGTCGAATACCCGTGTATTACTGTATCAGGTATTTGTTCTCTGAGGTTTCTTAATGCGTAGCGGTTGAGTTCTGGATTAAAGAATCCCTTATCGCCGGAAAAGCCGCAACAATTTGTTTCAGGTACTATAACTTCTGAAGCACAAAGTTTTGCCAGTTCGATAAGTTTTTTGTCGAGTCCCATTTTTTTCATAGTACATACAGGAAAAACTGTTACAGTTTCTTTTACAGGTACAATTTCCAGGCGAGGCAACAAATATTCCATTATTCTGAAATTATTCCAGTTGTTACCTGAAATCAGAATAATTACCGAATCGGTGACAGCCTGGCCGGAAAGGCTTGTGCCTGCCGCTCTGAAGGTAACCGGCACACGAAATTCGCAAGCTTTTCTGAGAATAAAGGATACCTCTTCCTCACATGCAGGTTTTACAACCATCCACGGGATAAGCCTGTACAGGCTGGCATCAGTTCCCCATGCAATTGTATGGAGAAGATCATCAAATATCCTTGATTTATCAATTGAAGTAGTTAGGGCCTTGTAAAATTCAGGATTTTTCCGCATAACTTGTAATAACCGGTTTTTTTGCTAAGATAAACCGATTTACGTTCCGCAGCAAGTAATGTTTTAAAGGCTTTCGCATTTATAATAAATGAATTTTTGGCATAAGAGGTAAAATCAGAGGCGAGAGGTAGGAGAGCGAAGAAGTGAGAGAGCGAAAAGATGCTTATCAACAAAAAGTTTAAAGACTTTTCCCAGAAATACTTTTTGTAATCTTCAGGGTATCTATTTTTTACTATTTCATCCGTACAAAATTATTATAATATTAATTACCAATACGTTACTATCTTGCTTTTAACAATCTTTATCGAGCGGATGGAACACCCATAGTTTGTTAATTCGTGTTTGTGGAAGCTGCCTTACATGGGTGTTTCATAAATTTAAAAGCTTTTTAATTAGACATTTTCCTGCCGTAAAATTACTGGCATAA
Organism: Bacteroidales bacterium; assembly: GCA_018056245.1. Lineage (GTDB taxonomy): Bacteria > Bacteroidota > Bacteroidia > Bacteroidales > VadinHA17 > LD21. Next base: position 5,913 of record JAGPFZ010000037.1, on the reverse strand, counting down.
TGAGGGCAGGATATTACTTAAAAGCATCGAGTCGCAGAATAGATTTTATTCTGCGACTTTTTTTACGGGGAATGGTTCATTTTCATAAGCATTTAAGGTTAGTAGTTAGACATCATTTTCTTTTTGTTACAAGCATCTCATTGTATGATTTTTTGAAATACTTATTTTCGCTTATTATCACCTTGTTGTCTTCAATCTTATATTCAATAGGAGCCGAAAATTGCATCAAAAGAAGTACCTGTTCAAGTGTTTCATCTTTTAGTTTTCCTGTGAACCTGTAGTTCTTAAGGTTCTCATCCTTGAATTCAAATTTAATATTGTATCGGCGTTCAAATTTCTCTGCAAGACTCTCGAGCGATTCACTTTCAATATACCATACAGGATCTTTCCATGAAGTATAAATTATAGTATTGACGTCAGGTTTTATTTCGAGGTTCTTTGTTACTTCGATAACTTTGTTGTCTTCCTCCATGCGCTTTTCTTTTAAAATGGCATTATTATCAGTATCCTCCGGCAGCTTTTCCTTAATATAAAAAATAGCTGTCTGGTTTGGTTCGAGTTTGACCGAACGTTTCCCTGCTCTTGCAAGAAGTCTTCCTTCAAGCTCTATAGAACCGTTTACAAGCGTTGTTTCGACAATGTCTTCATCGCTATAGGCCTTTACATTAAACTCGGTTCCGTAAGCTCTGACATCAAGGTATTTTGTACTTACTATAAAGTGTAAAGAAGAATCTTTTACCACATCAAAATACGCTTCACCTTCAAGAACAACTTTTCTATTTATCTGGCCGAACGATATTTTTGCTCTTTATATTGGCTTTTTTCGCTGCATTTTTGTAATGCCTTGCTTTAACCCTTTCCCAAACCAAATTTGTATCAGGCATTTCTGCCTTATCTGCACTCTTAGCTGCGATATAAACAAAATTCAGATGTTCAAAATATTTTCTGTTTTCATCCGATTTGTTAATCCACTCTTTTGCTTCAGCACATTCATCTTCAGAAGCATTTCCTGTCAAATATTTAACAAGAAGTTCATCAGTTTCATTATTGAATTTTTCGCTGTTCATAGTATTAATTCATAAATAAGACCCTTTATAATAGCCGGAGAGTGATAAGATAATTAAAAAAATATTATATAAATTGATTATCTATTAATTATAAAAGATGAAACTCTAAAAAGTAAAAACTCATTTCTTTAATGAAATAATAATATATCACATTAATTTACAATAAAAGGAGTAAATTTGGAAATTGCTGAATCCTTTTTAAGGATTGTTTATATATTCATATGTGTTTGTTTTATCTGGTTAGTATATCAATTAATCTGGAATGAAAAATATTGCCGAAGTAAAAATATTGTCCTATTTTAATTAAGGTAGTTATGAAAAAAACTGAAAAATTTTCTTTTATATATTTTTTGACAATCACAATGATGATTATTTTTCTTCAACTGCTACTATTTCCCGATAGGTCTGGCAATGTAAGATTGAGTTACAGAGATTTTTTGAACGCTATAGATTCGGGCAAAGTATCACGAATTGTGATTTTCAATGATCGGATTGTTGGCGAGTTCAAAATAGAAGAAGTTGAGGAGGAAGAAAAGGCTCTTACGCATGCACCTTCAGCACCATGGCGGGTAAGAGTGCCATCGATCGAAAGACAGGTGGCACGGCAATTTATTGTAAGCCGTATTCCGGAATTACCTGATCCGAAGCTTTTACCAAAGTTGTTGGCTGCTGATGTAAATTTCGAAGGAAGGTTCGAATCAAATTCACTTCGTAATTTTTTTCTAAACTGGCTATTCCCTCTTATTTTCCTGTTCGCTTTATGGGGTTTTATTTTCAAGCGGATGGGGAGCAATCCGATGCTTGATTTCGGAAAGAACAAAGCTAAGATAGTTGCAGAAAAACCTGAAAATCAGGTTAAATTTTCCGATGTAGCGGGTGTTGATGAAGCAGTTGAAGAAGTTAAAGAAATTGTTGATTTTTTAAAGAATCCTAAAAAATATACGGCATTAGGTGGCAAGTTACCAAAGGGATTGCTGCTTGTAGGGCCTCCTGGCACAGGGAAAACCTTGTTGGCACGAGCTGTGTCAGGGGAAGCCGGAGTACCTTTTTTCAATCTAAGCGGATCGGATTTTGTAGAGATGTTTGTCGGATTAGGTGCGGCCCGTGTAAGAGATTTGTTCAGACAGGCTAAAACTTCCGCACCATGTATAATATTCATTGACGAAATAGACGCTATCGGGAAAAGCCGTGGTAATGCTCTGGCTTACGGAGGAGGATATGACGAACGCGAAAATACGCTAAATCAGTTACTTGTAGAAATGGATGGCTTCGATTCCGGTGCCGGTGTAATTATTATCGGCGCAACAAACAGACCTGAAGTGCTCGACCCTGCGTTGTTGAGGCCCGGGCGATTCGACAGGCAGGTTCTGGTTGATCGCCCCGATATGAAAGGCCGTGAAGCAATATTCAAAGTACATACCCGCAAGCTGAAACTCAGCTCGAAAGTGGACCTTAAGCAACTTGCTGCTCAGACGCCGGGCTTTGCCGGCGCCGAGATAGCCAATGTGTGTAACGAAGCCGCTATATTGGCCGCACGGAATAACCGCGACGAAGTTACACAGTCAGATTTCGAAGCCGCTATCGAACGTATTATAGCAGGTCTGGAAAAGAAAAACAAACTCATAAACGAAAAAGAAAGAAAAATTGTTGCTTTTCATGAATCAGGTCATGCCATTACAGGCTACTTTACTCCGGGCGCCGACCAGGTACAGAAAGTATCTATCGTGCCGAGAGGTATGGGCGCTCTCGGATATACCTTACAAATGCCTCTGGAAGACCGTTATCTACTGACTAAATCGGAAATTATCGGGAAAATAAAAGGATTACTGGGGGGACGAGCTGCTGAAGAAATCATATTTAACGAGGTATCAACCGGAGCTTCCAATGACCTTGAACGCGTTGCCCAACTGGTTAAAAATATGATAGTAGTTTATGGTATGAGCGAAAAACTACCCAATTATTCTCTGGTAAACCGCTCCACACCCGGATATCTCGGCCAATCAGCCGGACTCGAAAGACGTTCAGAACATCTCGAAAAAATGATTGACGAAGAAATTAAAGAAATTATTGACAAATGCTATAGAGAAACAAAACAGATGTTAACCGAAAAAAGAGAATTACTTAATAAAATGGCTGACGCCCTTCTTAAAAAAGAAGTGCTCGATAAAGAAGAGATCCAAAATATTTTATCCTGATTAACCAAAATAATTTAATACAAAAATATTTTCATTATCAGGAAATTGTTCGGGAAGCATTTTTATTTCATGGCTAATTCTGTTTTCAATTTCATCCGATATCAGAAATGTATCTGGAAAATCATCAGAAGCAGGTTCGGGGAATTCATCATCAGTGAAAATATAATTATTGTCAATGATCTTTCTTTTTATATTTTCATGTCTGATATATTTAATGCATCTGTTACGGATACTTTTGAATAAATATCCTTCAATTGTCGAGTTGATTTTGATGTTTTCTGCATTATCCCAGAAATCAACAAAAAAATCTTCCACTACTTCACGTGCCTCTTCCGCGTCACGTAAATAATGATAAGCATATAAACATAATCTACGAAAATATTCTCTGAATATATATTCGAAAGCCAACTCATCCTCTTCCCTGAGCTTCTTTATTAATTCTTTTTCTTCCATTGAAGCAAACAAGGGTAAATTTTTCAAACATTAATAATCACTGAAATACTAAAATCAGTAATTTCAGAATGCTGTTTATTTACAGCGACCGGTTATTTGTATCTGGCAATTCTTTCATCATTGATTACACCTTTCCAGTTCATGCCGAATAAAAAGTCATAATTTTAAAACTGACAGGAGTAGGACAATCCAACGGAAGCGTTATTTTAGTCTGAATAATGGAGAAATTCCCTTTGTTTTCTTCTGTCTATTTTTTAGTGTAGTCAGTAAAGATAAATAATGGAAACAAAATCAAGCAGATAAAAATAACTCTTTTCATTTATTTTTATTTTTTAGGAATACAATTAGAATATCTTAACAAAACTAAAATAAAATAATGATTTTAAATCATAAAAAGGTTTTTAACTTTGCAAAGTTTGATAATAATTCCAATATTTTGGTCTGATTTTTGTATCATATAGGATATTTAAATAAATTTTATTATCTTTATAATTAATACTTATTCAACTCACGGGGCTGGCATGGTTTTGACAGCATGTGAGATGGTATGTAAGCATGCAGTGTGTGGTGACACGTCACTTTAACAGTGTCACGGACGAATAAACGGCGAAACAAATTATGCTCTCGCAGCCTAAGCGAAGTTTAGTAACTTAGGCTTTAATTCGGTACCAGGTACCGGAGCGAGACGTCTTCCGGGCGGCCTGGCCGCGAGCCTGCCCGATAAGGAGGCGCGTGAAAATCGGGGCTGGCCCGAAGGTTGTTCCGGCCTGAGGGCGAGAAAATAAGGAACTAAGGTTCATCAGGGTTTTCCTGCACCCGGATGCTCCCGACAACAAAGCAGGAATAAGCATGTAGAAAGCGTATGGTCTCCTTGTCTGGACGCGGGTTCGACTCCCGCCAGCTCCACATCAGTTCCATATCGCGTTGGGATATGGTATTCCGTATTTAATACTCCTTTTTTCGATTGGTCAGAGATTTACAAGAATAAGGTCTCTTTCAAATGATTTTTATCTTGTAAATAAAAATATAAATGCTTTATTCAATTACAAAATTTTTGTTTTGTATCCGGAAGGGCTTTCCCTCCTTGAACAGGTACCGGATGGACTGATTTCAACAATGATTTCATTTCTTTCACAACATCAGTATATCGGTTATCCCCTGCAAGATTCTTTAGTTCCATTGGATCATTGATTTCATAGTATAGCTCCGCTCCTCTTTCACCAAATCCCCATTCAGTATATATCCATTTTTCAGTTCTTACACTATGACCCGGAATAGTCCCTCGTTGCACTTGAGTAAATGCTGGTTTGTTCCATTTTGCTTCCGGATTTTCAAGCAGGCGTACTATACTATAACCTTCAATCCCATCGGGTACCTTTAATCCTGTAAGTTCAGCAAGTGTTGGATAGATATCAACCAGTTCCACAATTTTCCGGCAAATCTTACCTCTGTTTTTCATTCCAGGAACAGAAATAATCAGGGGATTTTTTGCAGACTCCTCAAAACAGCTCTGTTTAAACCATAATCCATGTTCGCCAAGATGATAGCCATGATCGCTCCAGAATATCACTATAGTATTTTCCGACAAACCGAGATAATCAAGCGCATCGAGCACTCTTCCAATTTGCGCATCAACAAATGAGATTGCAGCATAATAAGCCAGCTTACATTCAGATGCTTGACTGAGTGTAAGCCCAAACCAGGGCCACGGATCAGTTGATGCAAGTGAAAGTGGAGGATAAACCTTTCTTATCTCATGTGATATTTCAGGAAGTTTAATCTGTTCAATATTATAAATATCAAAATATTTTGAAGGTGTTATCCATGGGCAATGGGGTTTATAAAAACCTGCCGCAATAAAGAAAGGCTCATTTCTGTGCTCTTGTTTTCCGCATTGCAACACCCTAAAAATTTTTACAAACAATTCGATAGAGTTCAGCCTGCTCTTCATCCATGTTGAGAAGTTTGGATTTTGTTTGCTTTGATTCGGGCAAAGTATAAGTGATTTGATACATGTTTCGTGTCAACTCACTGGCTCTTTTTAACGATATGGCCGATTTCTCTTCCTGTGGGACTCTTTCAAGTTCCTTGAGTATGCAGTAGGCCGCAAAAGCAATGCAGATATGAGCTTCTATGCGATTCCTTATCCTGTGATAGATGGGACGTATGCGTAAATCTGCCTTTGATATGCGGAAAGC
>JAGPFZ010000087.1 GCA_018056245.1 Bacteroidales bacterium | reverse complement strand
TAAGTAAAATGATGACTCCCAAAACAATCAATAAATAAAATAAAGATACAGAACGTGTATAAAATACTGCTATTACGATAATAGCACCCAGGTCGTCAACTGTAGCCAATGCTGTCAAAAATATTTTCAATGATGCAGGTACACGGCTGCCCAACAGGGATAATATGCCAAGTGAAAATGCAATATCTGTCGCCATAGGTATTCCTGCTCCAGACCGATAATCTGTTCTAAAATTTAACAATGAGTAAATTGTAGCTGGAATGATCATCCCGCCAACAGCAGCAAATATTGGTAATAAAGCATTTTTAAGGTTCGAGAGTTCTCCTTTATATAACTCTCGCTTCAATTCCAGGCCGATGAGAAGGAAAAATATGGCCATAAGTCCGTCATTAATCCATTGTGTAACTGTATGACTTCCAAATTCACGATTCCAGAAATTTATATAAGTAGTGCCCAGAGAAGAATTAGCTATTATCATCGAAATTATTGTCATAATGACCAGAATTAATCCCCCGGCTTTTTCACTATTAAAGAATTCTTTATATAATTTATTCAATATCATTGCGTTAAGTTAAATTAATATTTTTGGATTAAAACTTTCTTAAAAAGTTGTAAAAATACACTATAAATTTTTTCTTTTAGCTAAAAAACACAGATTAATATGATTTAGTAGCCTAAAATAAAACAGATAAATACTTTACTGCTTTTGCTCAATTGGTAAGTTATCATGTCTTTTCGAAATTTGCGGTTAAAATATTTTTTATTCAATCATCCAATCTCCCTCTTCTCACTTCAACATCACTTGTCCTCCGGTCACAGGAATGGCCTGCCCGGTTTCATATTCCTGGTCAATCGCATAAAATATTGCCTTCACCACGTCTTCAATTCTGCAGCCGCGCCCCAGCGGCACCTGCCCTTCGTAATAACGCCTTACGTCATCAATCGTTTTTGCGCCCGGCACCTTTCCTGTCTTCAGATATTGCACAAAAAGCCCTGTTACAGGATCGGACCATAAAGGGCCTTCAAGAAAATTACCCGGACATATACTGTTCACTTTAATCCGGTAAGGTGCTAGTTCGAGAGCAAAGCTCTGGGTGAGGCCGATGCCTCCGAACTTACTGCCCGCATAAGCAAAGTTCTTATTGCTCCCTTTTAATCCCGATTTTGAGTTTATCTGGATGATGTCGGCAAAATAGTCAGGCCTTTCGCAGTTCTGGATCTTCATTACTTCCGAAGCATATTTCGCACAATGGAAATAACCGTTATAATTTATTTCGGTCATCTTTCGAAATGTGTCGGGCTCCATCTCTTCGAGCGAACCAGCTTTGAGTATCCCGGCATTGCTAATCATCAGGTCGAGCCCTCCGAATTCCTTCACAGATGTATATACCATCTCTCTTACCGATTCAGCGTCGGACACATCTGTCCTGACAAAAACAGCACAGTTTTTACTACCGGCTTTATTTAGTGAAGCAGCGAATTTTTCACCGTTTTCGGCATTTATGTCGGCTACAATCATATTCATCTTTTGCCGGAAAAGTTCTTCGGCTATTCCTGCTCCAAATCCCTGGGCTGCGCCTGTTACTATTGCAATTTTGTTCTGAAACCTGCCAGCACTCTTTTCTCCGCTCAGTACCTTACGACGGTAATTTTCAGCTTCCCATTTGTCTATATTATCTATCTGTTCAGGAGAAAGCAATTTAGTGCCTCCGCAGAATGAAGCATAATGACTTACTTTGATCAGGTCTTCATAAACATCGAGTACCTGCCCCGCCGATACATAATTCTCTTCAACTGCTAGGATACCAAAATCCTTGATGACTATCACCTTAGGAAGGAAGCCATATTCAACTTTGAATTTCTCTATCTGACGCCGGAAAGAATCAAGTATGCTTTCAGGAGAAACCGATTGTTCTATATAAAGATATCTGTACTTACAGTAAACAATAGTATCAGGAGTAAGCGGGTGAGAAATCTTTTGAAATTGTGCCTGACTTTTACCGTACATCTCAAAAAGCTTATTATTTCTCCACCTGATCACTTTCGGTGAGTCATCTGAAAGAAGCATTCTTATAGCAGGAATCACTTTAACAAGCAAAGGGTTGAAAGGTAACGGTTCACTATCGGGTAAAGGCTCGTAAAGAGAAGAAATTATACGTATAATTCTTTCATAAATTGTACGTATATCTGCTATTGTATCGGCACCGACAAAAACACCATGATTTTCCAGAAAGATTATCTGAGGGTCTTTCTCCCATTTTTCTCTGTAAGCAAAGATTTCATCTTTAAGTCTTCTATAAAGGGTATAACCTGGATCGGTATATGGAACGAATAACGACTCATCGCCAAAAAGCTTTTGAATGATGTTTTTCCCATTGCGGCTGCAAAGCACGCCGTTGACAGCGGCAGGATGTAGATGTACGACATATCTGTAATTTATCAGGTCGTGCAACGACGTCTCAACTGAAGGTCGTCTGCCCTTACACTCTTCGAGCACTGCTGCAGAGAGGTCGTTCTTTACCTCTTCCTCTCTTACAAGAGGTATATCGGAATATTCTTTTTCGGAAATAAGGTGAAGTTTTTCCCGGCTAAGCGCCACTATTCCTTCTTCGGTAAGATCTGCAAGCGGATATCCGCTGGCTTTTATCCACATTGTGGTCTCATCCTTATATGATGTGTTTCCGCCTCCTGCAATCACATAATCTTTATTGCTTCCGTAAAAACGTGAAATCTCAATAAGCTCTTCAAGTTCAGTTTTCATTACCGCTCTGTTTTAAATAATATTCGATTACATTTCTGCCGGTCTCCTCAAATTCGCTTCGTTGATCAATATCGGTTTTCTTCCCTGAAAGGAATCCTTTTTCACCACGCGCTCTCCGGTATTGATGAGCAGCTATTACACAGGCTCCTTTCCACGAAATTTCTTTCAGAAGAGGGTGAAGCTCACAGTTCCCTCTGGCTTTCACTGATAAAGGCGACTGTTCGGGTGTGTTGTGTTCGGTGCCAAATATTATCACAAATCCCTTTTCATAAAAAAACTCCACAAACTTTTTAAGTGTTTCGTGATTATTCCTGCCCGGGATAAGTTCAATAAGATTTGTCCCAAGCACAAGAAGAGAATCGTGAAGTTTCTCAGGATCTTTTTCGAACTCAGTAAAATTGCCTGAGCTGTCGTCGAGAAGAACAGGGTAGCACGGTATGCCGCCAGCATCTTCGATAATCCTGATAATTTTTACGGGATTGAGGAATGAGCTTTCATCTTCTTCGACAAATGCAGGTCCGCCAGCCTTAAGCAAGTTCGACCTTATCTCATTTTCAAGTGCGGCAGGATTGTTCATATCGCAAGTTGACTTCTTTCCACCATAGAGCTTTCCTAAAAATTCAATGCGGTCTTCAGGTGTGGAGAAATTCTCCTCTACGAGCACTCTTACAGCTTTTGCAAGATGTCTTTCCCTGACCAGCTCGCGGGCAAATCTCTTCTTTACTTCATTAAAATCAAGTTTTAGTGACGGATAATATCTTCCGATAACAAGGTTCAGTTTATCAAGCATTCTCTTTATCTGCTCCTGAGTTTTTCCCTTTACCTCCGAAAGTTCCTCCATAAGTCGGGCATCGAGATGAAAAGGATAATCGAGCCCTTTACCGCAGAAGTATATTCTACCCGGATTATTCGGGTCGTTTATCCTTATCCCATTTTCCTGTTTCTCTTTCATCAGTCCGATGAATTCGATATTAAAAA
>JAGPFZ010000086.1 GCA_018056245.1 Bacteroidales bacterium | reverse complement strand
ATCCTTTTATCATAACCGGCTCGATCAGTTCGACATTCAGATTTGTAATAAGGCCTTTAATTATATCCAGCGTCCTGCCGCCCCAGCCAAAAGAACCGATAACCGATGCATATTTCAGTTTTGGTTTCAGTGCATTTGCCAGATATGCAGCATAGACAACTTGTGGATGAGGGCCTGTCAAAACTGTAGGTGTACCAATGACTATTGTTGCTGCGTCAACGAGCGACATTGCAAGTTCTCCTATATCTGTCTCTGTCAAATTAAAAGGCTTCACCGTTATGTTTCTCTTTATCAACGCGGAGATAAGATAATCAACCATTTTTTTCGTTGAATGGTGCATTGATACGAAGGGCAAAACGACTTCGTTCTTTACATTATCTGAAATCCAGTCTTTATATGCATTAATGATAAACTCTGGTTTTTGGTAAACTGGTCCATGGCTTGGTGCAATTATCTTTATCTCATAATTTGCCAGTTTTTCCAGGTTCTTTTTAATAATTGACCTGAAGGGCATCATTATCTCGGCATAATATCTCTTTGCCGACTCATACACCTTACATTCGTCATTTACATATAAATCACTTACAGCAAGGTGAGAACCAAAGAGATCGCAGGAGAACAGAATCTTATCCTCTGCCAGATATGTAACCATGGTTTCGGGCCAGTGAACCCATGGCGCAATGATGAATTTCAGTGTCTTGTCGCCCAGCGACAGAGTTTCACCATCCTGTATGGTTATGAACCTGTCTTCGCTGATAAGCAAGAGATCAATAAGCATATTCTTGCATCTTTCGTTTGTCACGACTTTTGCGGCGGGATACAGATTGAGCACATCGGGTATTGCGCCGGAATGGTCCTGCTCGGCGTGATTCGCAATGAGATAGTCAATTCTATTGATGCCCGATTCCCTCAGATTGTCCAAAAGTTCATCCTTTTTTTTCGGGTCTGATGCATCGATCAGAGCAATTTTTTGGCTTCCTTTGATAAGGTATGAGTTATAACTCGTTCCATCCGGAAGCGGAATCAGTTCATCAAACAATCTCCTGTCCCAGTCTCTTACGCCGACAGCAAAGACATTGTTTTTTATTTCCATTACAGGCATAGTTCATTCCTCCTCGAATAATGATTTATCAGCCCCACATACAGGGCAAGTCCAATCTTCGGGTATATCTTCGAACGGAGTACCGGGTTTTATACCACCATCAGGATCTCCCTTTTCAGGGTCATAAACATAATTACAAATTGTACATCTGAATTTTTTCATTTTTTTCTCCTCCATATCTGATTTATAATTTATATAATGTGTTGCATTGGCGGAGAGTCCGCCTCCCATTATTTCATGATAATATAAGTAAGTCATCGGTTCACCCTGATTCAGGATATCGCAGCCGGTTACTTCTCCTGTAAAAACAGTATGAGTTCCTTCCGAAACAGAACGCACGACTTTGCATTCTATGAAACCAAGTGAATTTTCGAGATAAGGAAGTCCGTTTTTCGTCAACTTGTATTTTATATTTTCGAACTTATTTATTTCCCTTCCCGATTTGAATCCAAAATGTCCTATTAATTTCAGGGGAAAATCAACCGGCAAAACAGATATACAGAACAACCCGCTCTCTTCGATATAATTATGGGTCAGGTTACGATTATTTACAGAGACTGCAATTTTAGGAGGTTCGGCAGTTATCTGGAAAACAGTATTGGCAATCATTCCGTTGAGTTTGTCATTTTTCATGGAACTTATCATATACATACCGTAACTAATCTTTTCCAATACTTTGATATTCATCTGCTCCCCTTTTTTTCTTAAACACGGACTCTACCGTTACTTCTGTTCAATATATTAATTATAATAATTATAATGTGCCAATATAGAAATAATTTTAAAATTTCATTTATTTATTATTTAACAATTAAATCAGATTTTTAAATAACAATTTTTTTGATGAAATTGTTTTAACTAGCGAAAAAATTCTTTATAAACTCCGGACATTTCTTTTGGCGGAATATCAAAATCCATGAGTTTATAATAGTTCAATAATTCTTAAGATAACTTTGGTATCTATATTATTGTGTTAATGTTTCTATAGGTATCGCTAAATCCACTTACAATTCAATAATCGTTGTTGGTTATGTTAGCCGTTTTCTATTTACTTCTTGTTTTATAAATTCTCCGGCGCTTATATTTGGTATCTATATCTTACTTTCTTTAAAGTCAGACTGGTTCCTTGTTTTTATTAAGTCCTGACCATTTTTATATGAGTTATATGAAATATGTACGAATTAAACAAGAAGAGAAGTGGAAAAATTTGTCAATAACGAAAGTCTGTTTATCTCAATTGATATATCAAATTGTTTTGATATTTTTGGACGTAACCAAACAAAGCGTAAAATGATACATGTCGAAAAACCTGATAAGGAAAAACTGATGAAGCTGGGAGTCAGTTCCTGGCCTATATGGACAAAGGAAGAATCGGAGTTCCCGTGGGAATATGATGAGAAAGAAACCTGCTATATCCTCGAGGGCGATGTTGTGGTGACTCCAGAAAACGGTGAACCGGTTCATTTCGGTAAAGGAGACCTCGTCGTCTTTCCGGAAGGATTGAAATGCACATGGAAGATAAACAAAGCTGTTAAGAAACATTATAAGTTCGGATAAACAAGACAAAAGATAAAAGACAAAAGATAAAAGGGAAAAGATAAAAGGAAATAGGAAAAAGACGAAAGGAAAAAGACAAAAGACAAAAGATAAAAGGAAAAAGACAAAAGGCGGAAGGCAGATGGCGGAAGGCAGAAGGCAGATGGCGGAAGGCGGAAGGCGAAATAGTATTGGGACTTGATAACCTGAAAGTGGCTGAATGAGAGTAGTTGATTTAATCATATTCATTGTTTACCTGGTTGGTATAATCATTTTCGGAGGTTCATTTTACAGAAAAAACAAATCAACCTCAGCTTTCACTCTGGCAAACAGAAGCATGCCTTCATGGGTTGTTGGCATGTCTATACTTGCAACGTTTGTAAGCAGTATCAGCTATCTTGCGCTTCCGGGTCAGGCATATCAGGGCGACTGGAACCCTTTTGTATTCAGTCTGTCATTGCCCCTTGCCGCATACATGGCGGTAAAATTTTTTGTGCCTCTCTACAGGTCGGTCAATAGCCCATCGGCTTATACTTATCTCGAACTTCGTTTTGGTAAATGGGCAAGAATATATGCATCATTAATGTATCTGCTTACTCAACTCATGAGAACGGGCACTATCCTGTTCCTTCTTGCTCTGATGCTGAATACGGCACTTGGCTGGGACATGAGGGTTGTGATACTGATAACCGGAATCAGTATAATGATTTATTCGGTGCTTGGCGGAATACAGGCTGTCATGTGGACAGATGCAATACAGGGCATTATTCTGATAACAGGCGCAGTAGTATGTTCGCTCTATCTGCTCTTTTCGATGCCAGAAGGCTCGGGTCAGTTATTCAGTATTGCATCAGCAAATAATAAGTTCAGTCTCGGCAGTATGAAATTCGATTTTACGACTTCGACATTCTGGGTGGTTCTTATTTACGGAATATTCATAAACCTTCAGAACTTCGGAATTGACCAGAATTATATCCAGAGGTATCTCACTGCACGGTCGGAAAAAGAAGCAAAAAAATCGGCATTATTAGGAGCATTACTTTACATTCCGGTATCGCTTCTTTTTGTTTTTATCGGCACAGGTCTTTTCAGCTTTTATACTGCAAGGCCGGAACTTCTTCCTGCAGGTATAACGGGCGACAAAGTATTTCCTTATTTCATTTTCAACCAGTTGCCTGTCGGGCTGACAGGGTTACTTATTGCATCGGTCTTTGCAGCAGGAATGAGTACTGTTTCCACAAGTATCAACAGCTCAGCAACAGTAATTATGAACGATTT
>JAGPFZ010000085.1 GCA_018056245.1 Bacteroidales bacterium | reverse complement strand
GATTGAAATCATCCCGCCACGCGGCATTTTCGGATTCGCCCAGCCATTTCTTGCGCGCGTACAACCCGGCCGGTGATTTACTGGCCTGGAAAATTTGAAAAGGATGATAGCGCATTATGGTCCGTTCGGTTTACTTGCTGAGCTTTCACAGATCAAGTGTAAGATTACAGATTTGCATCCGAATTTCCCATATCTTTCAGACTCTTTAAATCTGAATCGTTCATACCTCCATCGTTCCATGCGGCACATTTCAGCGTAGAAATCTTGTTTCAGAATGTCGTCCAGATAAATAACCTGCCGCAGATGCGACCAGTCCAATTGTGTACTCAGCGCGTGCACAATTTTTTGTCTTGGAAAACTTCCGCAAAGCGAACCATATTAAATAGACTGCGGCGCGACCAACCGGCATCGAATTCACTTTCCAATTGTCTCCCCAGCGCGGAGATAAACTTTGCGCCATAGTCCGCCCTTTGCTCCTTTATCCATACCAAAAGAACATTTTTTTAAAAGTGAACAGCCACTGCACAATGGTTTTGGCTTGCATATGAATCTTGTAAAATCCAGCAGTGCGTAATTATATTCTTTAAATTTCTTGCCCGGTGTTATTGATTCAGAGAATTCAATAAACCATTTTTCCCTTCTTGTTTCCGGATATACCTGAAAACCAAAGTAGCGCCCATAAAGTCGCATTACATTACTATCTATCATAAAATCCTTTTGTCCCAGATGAAGAGAACGGTACGCTGCTGCAATGTAATTACCGATGCCCGGCAATGATGTTAATTCTTTTTTATCTGTTGGTATTTTACCTAAATCTACGATCTGAGCACAAAGCTTTCTATAAAGACGATAGCGCCATGATAAGCCAAGATTTTTAAAAATGTTGCTTCTACAGCATAATAAGAATTGTTCAGGGCTTTCATATTTTTCTACAAAATCAATAAATACTCCCTCAACCTGTTCGGCTTTAGTCCTCTGTAACATTACTTCTGCGGTTAAGGCATGAAAAAGGTTTTTTGTCTTACGCCAAGGGAATGGTTTGTAAAATTTTTTGCCTTCTCTAATTAATACTTCTCTAAAGTATTTAATTTTATTGTTCATTTAACATGCTTACAAACAAGGTAATTTAAATACGTATTTAAATTCTGAATTTTAGGGATGAAATCTTTAGGATAGCTATGCCTGTATGGCTCAGGCACGACGAGTTTGACGTCGTACTTATCCATTTCGAGCAATTGTTTTAATGAAATACCCTGTTGTAATGTAAACAAGTATTTAATTTTAACCTTATCAGCTTCATTCAGAATTTGCCGCCACCTATCTTTGCATGTGGTTTTAACAGCTAAAAAAGTTAATTCATTGCCGGGAAACTCTATTTTTTTATACAATTTAATATCAGGAAAAATAAAATCAGGTTTTTTGTTCTGCTCGGTTACTGCTTGAGATGAATACGGTATTCTTCTGGTATCAAAAATGTGGGACAAATGATTTTCCAATGAATGTCCGGCACGAGACTTTCTTCTATTCAGAATGGTATTAGCAATTTTGATCAACTCTTCAACCGAGCTAAACGGTTTTTCAATAAAATTTTTATAACGGTTATTTTCAATATATCTAAACAGACTGAATTCAGTATCTATCCATTTCAGAAGTAAATCATCGATTTTAATATTAGACGTATTTTCTATAGCACCCAAGAAATCTCTTGATTTGCCACTTATGATTTTTGATTCGGGAAAATCTACTGTTAGTGACTGCATCCAACTTTCAAAAAGTTGTTCCAGTTTTGTTTCTAAAACATACTCAGGTTTTAATAGTTGGTATGCATTATTTGGTGATAAATTCAGTGCATCAAAGAAAGAATCGATATCGTCTTCTTCCGATAATAAATATCCATTAAAATTTTCTTTATCCTGCTTGGATAATACTAGAATATCGCCAACATTATCATTGGTTAAAAATGAAAATCCATTTGTAAGCCTATACTCAGCTCTTGTGCCCCTTCCGTACCAGATAAATCGTGATTGTGTGCTTGTTCCATCGGGCCATTTAATATTTATCCAAATGTCTTTATTCTCACCCTTTTTACCCGGTTTGTCGAAGAAAAGTGGCCAAACATTACGTGGTATGTAAAAACCAGCTTGATGGGCACCGGTTTTGCCGGCGTCATTCGCAGATATGTATTTGAAGAAATATCCCGCAGTACTGGAACAATCAGATAATAATTTTTCAATAATTTCCATGATTATTATTTAGTTCCTTGTATAGATTGAGCATCTCCTTTGCAATATCCTTAACAAGAGGAACAACAACAGAATTCCCGAATTGCTTATAAGCCTGTGTGTCTGATACCGGTATCTTGAATGTATCATCATATCCCATCAACCTAGAGCATTCGCGGGGGGTCAATCTTCGTGGGTTATAATTCCCTCTTTTAATGAGTATCTCGGACCCATCTTTGTAATAGCGGGCGCTCAATGTTCGGGCAGTTTTGTTTTTGTCTACGAGGCCAAATCCAAAGCCATTACCTTTGCTTCTGTGTTTTTCGGCATATTGTTGCAGATAATTCCATAAATGATCGGAAAGAATGTATTTTTTATCTACATCTTTTTCCAGTATTGTCGCCAATTTTTTTTTGCCTTCCGGCGGTGATGGAAATTTAATTGATATATCATTATTAAATCGCCTCGCGTCGTAACCGATGATGTAGATTCTTTCCCTGTGCTGTGGAACATAATTTATTGCATCCAGTACTGCGTCATTGAATTTGTAGTTCAACTCGGCCAGTGTCTCTTTTATAACGCGATATGTATTTCCCTTATCATGGCTTTTCAAATTTTTAACGTTTTCAAGTAAAAACATCTTAGGTCTCTTTATTTCCAGTATTTTTGCAATACTGAAGAAAAGAGTACCCTGTGTTTTGTCTTCAAAGCCATGTTTCCTGCCAAGGCTGTTTTTTTTGGAAACGCCGGCTATTGAAAAAGGTTGACAGGGAAATCCTGCAATGAGGATATCATGATCGGGAATCAATTCCGGTTTTATTTCAGTGATGTCACCATGCGGAATATCGCCAAAATTTTCATAATATGTTCTCTGACAATATTTATCCCATTCAGATGAAAAAACACATTGTCCGCCCGCTGTTTCGAAAGCAGTACGCATGCCGCCAATGCCGGCAAATAAATCAATAAAAGTAAAAAGCGAATTCTCTTTTTTTCCATTGTTTATATATTCTGTGGATGCACTGAATAAAGCCAGTGGTTCTCTGACAGCTAATTCAATTGACCGCTCGACAAAGTCTTGAACGGAATAATTGATGGATTTTGCTTTTTGTTTTAATAGATCGTAAGTGTCAACTTTGAGAGAAATATGTATTTTGGGCATATCAGCTCCGGGAATAATTTGTACCCATTATTCCCAGTATTGTGCGTGTGTCAAGGTAAAATTTTTCAGAATAAAACACAGAAGGTAACAAACGAGAATATAAAACCATAATTGCTCTTTTAGTTTACCGACATAGACCGGAACAACAATCTTCTTGATTCTGTATGAGTCACAGCAACAAAACTGGTTTTCCGAATCTTGACGGCTATCGAAATACCCATTCCTTTTCAGTTTTTTCAGCCGAACGCTTACGGTTTCTTTCTCTTCGGCGTATCGTGTGACCTTAATACTGAGATTCACCATCCATTTACAACTTTGCAGCCTCAGATTCCTGTAAGGCCTCTCCGGCGTCTCGGGCATACACGCACAGTCAGGTCAGTTTTGCTACCTGCCTGCTGCGCTCTGCTTTTATTTCGTGTTCCCAGCATGGATACATTGCGAAAACGTGTCTATTAAATTGAATAATTTGGACACGTAATTAGTCTGAGTTCCCTCGAGGGCAAGATTATTCTTTATGGTCAATTTATGAAATCTCTTTGCAGAATACCCTGCGGCTTGCCGCAGGGATGAATGCATGCCTTACCGAGGGGGTTATAAGGGGGAGCGGAGCATCCCCCTTATCCTCATAGGCCCTTGCGTCGTGATGTGA
>JAGPFZ010000084.1 GCA_018056245.1 Bacteroidales bacterium | reverse complement strand
AATAAATATCCCTGTTTGTTGATTTAATTGTGCCTGAGGCAGTTGTAATTGAGAAATCACTTGCGCTCTTAGAATCGTTGTATTTTGCAAAACCTGCAAACGATGCTACTCCATTTATTTCCTGACCCAGAGAGTTAAAGGAAAGTCCTGTCTGAACCGTCAATCTTTTGCCAAGTTCAAATCCGAATGATATTCCACCAGAATATGAGAATGCGACATTTTCTTCAATTATATAATCTCTTCCGGCATCATCATTGTTAAAACTGAATTTGGAATAATAAGCCGGCTGAATAGTCGCTCCAAATTTCCATTTTTCATGTTCTTCCATATCTGTCGCGACATTTTTTATTTCAAAAACTTTTCTATTGGATGTTTTATCCGGGATATTAAAAGTTGTAATAGGAGTAAGAGAATTCCGTCTTATTGCTATACCTTTGGTTGCGTCTTCAATATCAGCGATTCTTGTCTTTGAAATATCAAGAGTCTTTAGTTCATCATGAGCCGGAATATTTTTGTTATTTTTCGAATTTACAATAATTTCCTTAAGTGTAGTCGGCATCGTTTCAGCTTCAGAAGAAATCAGTTCATTGTCAACTGAAGGAGCATTTGTATTATTTAAAGTAAAAACCCTGTTATTATTTATTATTTCAGAAAATCTTGAATTAATCATCCATACAATGGAACCAGCAAATGCAAATACCAATACAACGACAGATATGCTTCCCATGAAAGAATATCCTCTGTTTTTACCTGCGTGTATTGAACTGCTAATATTTACCCATTCGTCAACCGGAGGTAAAACTTCATAGTCTTGAAGTCCGTTTCGAAAAACCAGGTCGATATTCGAATTTTTCTCAGCCATTTGTGATACTCTTTCTTATTCCGGTATATAAATTTACTTTTTTCTGAAGGATACTTCTTGCGCGTGAGAGATTTGATTTTGAAGTGCCTTCCGAAATATTCAACATCTGGCTTATCTCCTTATGTGAATATCCTTCAATTGCATACAGGTTAAAAACCATCCTGTATTTTGGCGGCAGTTCCCTGATAATATAAAGTAAATCAGCGGCTTCTAAGCCTGCATAATCTTCACTCCCAGGTTCAGCTTTCGGTTCGTCGGCAGGATCAATATCATCAACCCTGTAAAGATTATGTCTGGCTCTGAATTTTTCAAGCGCAGTATTTACCACAATCCTTCTCATCCATCCTTCAAAAGAACCTTCAAACTTGTAATTCTGCAGATTCTGGAATATTTTTATAAATCCGTCCTGCAGAATGTCGCGTGCCTCTTCATCATTTTCCGAGTACTGAAGACATACTGCATAGAGTTTTGGTGCATGCCTTCTGTACAGGAGTTCCTGGTCACGCCTTTTACCTTCAAGACAACCTTTTATTATTTCTTTTATATCGTTCAAGAGGCATCTGATAACGATATAAAATTAATAAAAACTGTCTGATAAATTACAATACTACTAACTCTCTTTTTTAGAGATGAAAAATTTTACCTGATGGTTGCGTCTAATGGGTGCGAAGTCTATCAGTCAGTAATTATCAGATATTTACCGATACTCCGTAGGCGGCGGCTGCAGCCTCCATTATTGCTTCCGACATTGTAGGATGAGGATGTACTGATTTTATCAATTCATGAACGGTTGCTTCGAGTTTTCTTGCAACGACAATTTCCGAAATCATTTCTGTGACATTTGCTCCTATCAGGTGAGCTCCTATAATTTCACCATATTTTGCATCAAAAATCAGTTTTACGAATCCATCTCTTGCACCTGCTGCATTTGCTTTGCCCGAAGCCGAGAACGGGAACCTACCGACTTTTATTTCATATCCTTTTTCGATGGCAGCTTTTTCAGTGAGGCCGCACGAAGCTATTTCCGGATTTGTGTATATACATGACGGGATGTTGTTGTAATCGAGAGGTTCAGGCGAAAGCCCTGCCATCTTTTCGACACATATAATACCTTCTGCAGAAGCTACATGCGCAAGTGCCGGCCCGGGTACTATATCCCCTATAGCATAAATATCTTTGACTGTCGTCCAGTAAAACTCGTCAACTATCACTTTCCCCTTATCTGTCTTCACTCCTGCTTCTTCGAGCCCGATACCTTCAATATTTGGTGTAATGCCTGCCGCAGAAAAGATTATATCTGCCTCCAGAACCTCGTACCCTGAAGGTGTTTTTACCGTAACCGTACATTTATCGTCCGACATATCGGCCTTCTCAACCGTTGATCCGGTGAGGATTTTCATTTTCATCTTCCTGAATGATTTTTCAAGTTGTTTCGAGACCTCCTCGTCTTCGGCAGGCACAAGGAAAGGCATTACCTCCACTAATGTTACGCTTGTGCCAAGAGTTTGATAGAAGTATGCAAACTCGCTTCCTATAGCCCCTGAGCCTACAATAATCATCGAATCAGGCTGACGCGACAGACTCATTGCTTCATGGTATCCGATTATCTTTTTACCGTCGTGTTTCAGCCCCGGTAATTCTTTCGATCTTGCTCCGGTGGCAAGGATAATTTTCGAAGCTTTGTATATTTTTTTCTCCCCTGCATCGGATGTTACTTCGACCTCACCTGCACGAAGAAGTTTGCCGAAGCCTTTAATATGTTCTATGTTATTCTTTTTGAAAAGAAAATTTATTCCCCTGCTCATACTCTGTGCTACAGCTCTGCTTCGCGCAATTATAGCCTGAAAATCAGGTTTTGCTTCACCCTTAAGAGATATTCCATATTCGGATGCATGCTGTACATAATCATATACTTGTGCACTTTTCAGAAGCGATTTGGTTGGAATGCAGCCCCAGTTAAGGCATATACCACCAAGTTCGGACTTCTCGACAACGGCAACCCGCATCTTTAGTTGTGCCGCTCTTATAGCTGCGACATATCCACCAGGGCCGCTCCCTATAACGATAAGGTCGTAATACATAGGCATTTATTTTAAAAATTATCTTTTTTATATTTTTTCACTTTTAAAGAAGTAAATATTTTTACAAATAACCATATTATTACAAGTGCAAAAACTATTGCTGCGCCTGCAGGGATCCCTGTAAACCACGAAAATATATAACCGATTGACGTCCCGATAAAACCTGAGATTATCGCTCCTTTCATTACGGATGAATAATTTTTTGTAAAAAGCATTGCTATGTTTGGAGGAAGTGTCAGTAATGAGAGAACGAGAACAACGCCGGCCATTCTGATATTGAGAACTATTGTCAGAGCTATCAGCGAAGTAGTGAGGTATTTAAAAATATCAACATAGCGTGAGTAAGTTCTGGCATAGTTCTCATCAAACGAAATATAAAGTATTGTACGATAAAAAATTGAAAAATAAGCAATTAGAATTACTGATAGAATTCCAAGGAAAATCAAGTCGGTTTTTGTTACCAGGAGAATACTTCCAAAGAGATAACTCATGAGGTTTGGAGCATAGCCTGGTGTAAGGTAAATAAAAATTATTCCTATAGCCATTCCGAAAGCCCATAAAATTCCAATTGCAGAATCTTCCCTTATTTTTTGTTTTCCTGAAAGATATTCTATACCTATTCCCGAAAGAATTCCGAAGGCTGCAGCTCCGGCAACAGGATTTATTCCTGCAAAATATCCTATCCCTATTCCACCAAAAGAGGCATGAGTGATGCCGCCACTAAGGAATACAATTCTTTTCGAGACTATATATGTTCCGGCAATGCCTGCTGTAATACTTGCAAAAAGACAGCCGATGACACCTCTTAAAATAAAATCATATTGCATAAGTGATTCTACCATACTCATTCGTGTTTCCCAAGAACAGTGTGAGGTACTCTTCCGTGAGTAATAAGTTGAATAGGACACTCATAGGCCGATAGTTGCTCTTCAGTTATTTCTGGAGACGGATGATAATAAAGACGTCTGTTAACGCAAGCGAATGATTTCACATGAGTCGAAATCGTTCCGATATCGTGTGAAGCAATCAGAATAGCCATTCGTTTGTTAAGTTCATGAAGCTTTATATAAAACTCATTTTCAAAACTCGAATCAACAAAGTTATCCGGTTCATCAAGTAAAAGAAGTTTTGGATTGCCAATTAATGCTCTTCCAAGAAA
>JAGPFZ010000083.1 GCA_018056245.1 Bacteroidales bacterium | reverse complement strand
CATAACAAATATTCTGAAATTGGTCGTGATACTTATCTTCAGGAGAAAAATTATGATAAATTCTATATTCCCAGGCATCCGGCAAACTCGGATTAGGATGCAGTAAAAGCATTCCGCCATCGGCATTAGCAATCTCCACTAAACTGGTAAGAGATTGTTCAATCAACACATCCAAGTCGGTTATTGTATTCAGGTTTTGGGTAATTTCATAAAACTGATTCAGCAGATTTTCTTCAAATTTAGCTTCTTCCAGTTGGGAAGAATACTCCCTGGAAATTTTTTGCATCAGGATGTCGTTTTGTTCCAGTAACTTAATGGAGCCGTATTTTTCAATTATCTTGCGGTTATTTTTCAAAATCTCCAATGCCTGTTCCCATTCTTCCATATCTAAAAGCACACCGGCAAGTTCATAATTGGCTAAGGAAAGCTCATAGTTACTACCAGCTTCTACAAAATGACGAATTGCCTCATTCAGATAGTCCATTGCCGCTTGCGGATTTTTTCTTTCTAACAAAGCACGCATATATAAAGAACGCCCTATTTCAAAAGGCAGATGTTGTTCCATAGCCAGTTTTTGTGCTTCAGAAAGATAATAATCGGCACTTTCAATATTGCGAGTTAAAATAAAGTAATATGCCTGTTTCAGATAGCCCTCAATGATTTTATCACGGGCAGCTATGTTCTTAAAGAAATCCAAGCTCTCAACCAGATAACGGTAAGCATCTTTAAATTTATGCAGTTTGGTAAAAACGCTTCCCAGATTGCCATAAAGTTCTGCTTTAATATAATCATCGGATACAGCAGGTAGCAATTCCAGACCTTTAATATATAGATCGTAAGCCAGGTTCAGTTCATCCTGTTTTTCATAAACCTCACCCAAGTTATTAAAACTGCGTAAGAGTCCTTCATTAAAACCGCTTTCCTGTGAGAGCTTAATGGCTTTTTCATAGTAAGAAATGGATTCTGCCCAGTCACCTTTTTTAAAATATAAACCACCAAGATTATTCAACGAAGCAATCGTATTACGCTGAAAACCAAACTCATTAGCTATATCTAATGACTTTTTTAAAGCATCTTCAGCCCGGTCATAATCACAATGGTCCATTAAAGTAACACCAATGTTATTATAAATATTAGTAATATTATAGGGCTCAGCCAGAAGTTTCTGTATTTTTAGTGCTTCTTCCAGATAGTAAAGTGATTTTGCCGGATCACCTTTATCATCCATTAAACCGCCTAAATTATTATAGCATACCGAAATACCATTTAGGTTAAAATACTGCTTTTCCAGCGCTAAACTTTTCAGGAAATAAATTTCACTCTTTTCCCAAAAACCCTGAAACATATACAGAACACCCAAATTATTATAAACAGCAGCTAATCCGCTGTGGTCTTTGGCAAGGGAATAAAGAGTTTCAGCTTCGTTGAAAACCTCTTCTGCCTGTTCCCATTCATTTATGTAATAATGTATTTTCCCGCGTATTTTTTTAGCTTCAGCTTGAACACTGTGTCTTTGTTGTTGATTAGTTATGCTGTTGGAAGAATGGCTAGCAATATCTAAAGTGTTGAATGCCTCATTAAATGCTTCGCTTTCTGCTTGAATATCAGCTTTTAAAAGAAGAATTTTTACCTTCCAATAGGGGTCTATCGTTGCCGGAGAATACTGCTTTATGATTTCCAAAGCAAAAGCAGAAGAATTTACAGCATAGAGATCGCTGGCAAGTTTATAAACTATTTGCTCGGCAGGAATATTGTTTTCTGTGCAAATATGCAATGCTTGCCGAAAATAATCTATCGCCTTATCTTTTTGATTCAGTGCTGAATATGCTTCAGCAATTCTTTGAGTGCTAACTAATTTGTCCTTGGGATTTTTTGTGTGCTCCAAAACATATTCTTCTAACCTTAACACACTTTCGGAATCGTTTATCTGAGTAAGCTCGGAAATAACTTTACTAAAAAGAGCGGCATTGTATTTTTTATTCAGCATCTGCAGCGAAACCAAAATCTGGGTATGCTTTTTATCCTTTTGCAGATATTCCATTAACTGATTAAATAAATTGCCTTTGAACTGATTCAAATTGTTATTCAACCATTCCGCAAACGCCATCTTCTTTTGAATGCATAATCCCGTTTCCGGATTAGAAATCAAACCCGAATTATATAAGGCAGTTAAATCCTTCTTTATATTCTTGGAATTGTCCAAAACTTTAGCTAATGTATTCGTTTCAAATCCATCCAATACATACATCGCAGTGAGAATTTCTTGCTGTGAGGAAGAGAGTGTTTCCAGCGTTTCATAATATATCTGCTCTGCGTCATAGGTCTTTTCCAAATAGGGACTTAAATTAAACTTTCCCTTTGGTTTTTGGGCTTTCATCTCCTTCAAGACCTTTTCTATAATCATCAAATTCCCAGAAGTTATTTTCTGAAATATTTCGCTCTCACTGCTACCGGCAAAATCCCTCTCCGGAAAAGTTAATTGTAAAATCCGCTGACATTCCTCCACTTCCAATGTGGGAATATTATCCAATTCCGAAAAAGGAAATAAACGCGTTTGAGTAAAAACTACTATCTGGATTCCCGTATCCGGTAAATATTGAACCAAATATTGTAAATAATCACGCGTATAATTATCCAGAACATCACTATCATCAATCACCAATAGAAATGGATGAAACATTTCCATCCCGTTCAAACGCTCTGTAATATAAAAGAAAAAGTCGTATTTGTTTACCGAGTTAATATTTTCCCGAAATTCCTGATAATAACCATACAGGTCTTCTTCCGTTACATCTGTAATCACCTGAATAAGTTCAGAAAAATGATTTAATACAAGAGGATGCGGAGAAAAATATATCCGCCTGGCATATCTATCTGCCACACTTTCCATTAAGGGCTGAACAAAATGGCTTTTACCTGAACCCGATTTACCTAATATCTCAATAATATGACTCTTTGAACTGTCACTTAAGTAACCCATTGCTCTGGAAAGCGCTATCTTGTTTGTTATATATGCATCCAGCTGTTGGGTTATGTTCTCTGCCATTTTTTCATACCTCTTGGAGATTTTGTTTACAATACACCTGTAAATAGAGTTGACAACCTGTCAAGCAAAAAATGTAATTGAGATGCCCCCTTTTTTTAGCAAGAAAATATAAGTTGCTGAGTAAAAAAAAGTTTGAGAGGGTTTAAATGGTTGAGACAGTTGAGATGGTTGAGAGAGTTAAGAATGTTAAGAAGGTTAAGAAAATTGAGAGGGTTAAGAAAATTGAGAGGGTTTTAAAGCCCCCAAGGGCGTCACAATCATAGCGACGGTGGCGTAAGCCCCTCGTAAAATAGATTTAAAAATCTCTAAGCACTCTGCTCTTTACCCTTTGCTAAAAGCCCCCAAGGGCGACACGATCATAGCGACGGTGGCGTAAGCTCTACGAAATAATCATTTTATTATTTTCAAATCATTTGCTTCTCTTTTAATTTATCGGGATCCCAATGCTTTTTCAAAAGTGCATTAAATTCTTCTTTGGTTGTTATATTGTGATGATGGTCTTCCTGATGTTCTGTGCAATTTTTAACACTTTCTTTGTTGGATTTGCTTAGAGAATAGGCAGCATATAATCATCTTGCCAATAAAATTCTATCTGTTGTGTTCTCTAAACAATTTACTTGAATTTGCTTAAAATATTGTAATAATTTCTACCATACTCATTTCTTTGGGGTTAAACTAAGAATAGGTATATGATCTTCTATTCATCCTATAGCAAGAAGAATACATTTGAAATTTCTGATTAGTTTATGTAAATAGACATACATTTCTTCGGCAAGTGGTTTTTTTTGCAAAGATTTTCCGATTTAAAGTATTGTTCGATTGTTTTAGTCATTTAAAAAGACAAGACATCCTTAAATATAAAGGAAAATGAGCTGAATCTCAGCAAGTTACATTACCTTTTTTATAATTGGAAGATCTGAAAATAATTGGCTAAAAAATCTTGACAAATAATAAAGGATAATATAAGTAAAACTTTTATAATTAACTTATACAGAAGGGTAAAGAAGAGGATAGAAAAATGTTCTTTAAAAAAGAGCAAAACAATGAGTTGGAATGGA
>JAGPFZ010000006.1 GCA_018056245.1 Bacteroidales bacterium | reverse complement strand
TCTGAATTAAAATTATGTCGGATGATTCTATTCTGAGGCCTTATGGTGAAAAGCAGATTGCTTTCGACAAAAGGTATCTTGAAATGGCTCTTATATGGGCAAAAAACTCCTACTGCAAGCGCAGGCAGGTAGGTGCCCTCATTGTTAAAGGCAAAATGATTATATCTGACGGATATAATGGTACACCTTCAGGTTTTGAGAATGTGTGTGAAGATGAGAACGGTATTACAAAACCTTATGTGCTTCATGCCGAAGCAAATGCTATCACCAAAGTTGCAAAATCGAATAATTCGAGTGAAGATTCAACTCTTTACGTTACCAGTTCTCCATGCATGGAATGTGCCAAACTGATTATACAATCAGGCATAAAAAGAGTCGTCTGTTGCGAAAAATACCACAGTCCAGAAGGAATTAACCTACTTAAAAGAGCAGGAATAGAGGTTGTTTATATTAATCTTGAAAACGATACTTATGAAGTACAATAATTCAATTCGTAATATTTATATCCCTTTAGTTATTGCCGTTTCAATTTGCATCGGATTAATTGCAGGAATTTTTCTACCGGGGAATGATGGCGGAATTTCAAAATCAAGTATCAGAACAAAGTATGATAAGATTCCAACTATGCTGAATATTATACAAACGAGATATGTTGATTCGGTTGATATTAATTACCTTGAAGAAACCGGAATTACGTCAATGCTGAAAAAACTAGATCCTCATTCTACGTATATTCCGGCAAAAGACATGAAAAGAGCAAATGAGCCCTTACAAGGTAATTTCGACGGCATAGGCATTACTTTCAATCTACTTACCGACACAATACTTGTGATCAGTACGATTCCGGGAGGTCCATCTGAAAAAGCAGGTCTAATGCCTGGAGATAAAATAATTTATGTGAACGACTCGCTGGTCGCCGGAAGAGGAATTAGTGATGAAGCTGCAATGGCTATGCTAAAGGGTCCGAGAGGGACAGTTGTTAAACTGAAAGTTTTGCGCAAGGGTGTCAAAGATCTTTTGACATTCGAAATAACACGCGGTAAAATTCCTCTCCATACAATTGATATCGCATACATGGTTAATGAAACAACAGGATTTATTAAGATAAACAATTTTGCAGTAACAACCTTCGAAGAATTCATGAACGGGTTAAATAGCCTGAAGGAAAAAGGGATGAACAGTCTGATCGTTGACCTCAGAGGCAATCCGGGAGGCGTAATGGAATCGGCAATACGAATTGCTAACCAATTTCTTGAAAAGGGAAAACTGATTGTTTATACTCAGGGGAGAGCGTTCCCGAAAACAGAAGCCAGATCGACAGGCAACGGCCTATTTGAAAAAGGTGATCTTGTATTGCTAATTGACGAATATACTGCTTCTGCCAGTGAGATTCTTGCCGGTGCAATACAGGACAATGACAGGGGAACCATAATCGGAAGAAGGTCTTTCGGAAAGGGTCTTGTTCAGGAACCATTTGTTTTTTCAGACGGCTCAGGCCTGAGACTGACTGTAGCAAGATACTACACACCATCAGGCAGATCAATTCAGAAACCTTATAATCAGGGTATCGAAAAATATTACGAGGAATTCATTGAACGCCTTAATAGCTCCGAACTATTTACTCAGGATAGCAGCTTTCTTAAAAAACTTCCTAAATTCACAACAGCCGGTGGAAGAATATTATATGGAGAGGGTGGTATTTTCCCCGATATTTTCGTTCCACTCGACACTTCGGGTATATCACCATACTTTATCGCTGTAAGAGAGTCACTGATCTACAGATTTGCTCTTGATTACACCGAAAACAACAGGGAGATTCTCAAAACATTTTCTGACCCGCGTGAGCTTGAAAAATATCTTGATAATCAAAATCTCCTTCCGAAGTTTGTGCAATATGCCGAGTCAAAAGGCGTTAAAAAAGATGAAAAAGGTTTACAAATCTCAGGCAGAGTCATAGAGATTCAACTTAAAGCTTATATCGCCAGAAACATTCTTGACAATGCTGGCTTCTACCCCATCTGGGAAAAAATTGACACGACTCTTCAATATGCGATAAAATATTTTGCTAACAAAAAGCCGGATTAGATAAATGTAATTACAATCTGGCTAACGATTTAATTCTGATTATTTATAATATTTCGGTTAATAAAACTTTTCAACACACGAAGCGATACTTCTTCCTCTTCAATAAATCCCATGTGTCCGGAATTTTCAAGTATGAATAATTCAGCATTTGGAGGAAGTTTTACTCTGGTTTTCATCTCCTCGCAGGATATATGATTGTCGAATACTCCAAGTATCCAGAGACATGGCACTATCCCTTGTTCCATGACATGCTGGCGTGAAGGCCTTGCCATCATTCCTCGCAGAACTGCTATGATTCCTCCGGCAGATATAGTTGAAGCTATCCTTTTTGAATTTTCAACTGCTTTTGAAAACTTTTCGAGGTTCTTTTCTGCATACAATCGTCTTATATTTTCATTACAAAGCAGAAACCTATTGCCCGCCTTAACTATTTCAATTTCATTTTTTCTTTTTTTTATTATCTCGGGCGTATCGGCAAAAGGGTGCGAATGAAACAGACAGTAACCTGAAAGGGAGAAAGAATATTTCTCGAGTAATGCCAGCGTAACATATCCACCCATTGAATGTCCTACAACAAATGCCTTTTCAAGTGCAGTCTCTTTAATCAAGCTATTTACAACATCAGCCATAAGCTCCATTGAATGGGTAGTACCTAACATCTCGGAATCACCGTGACCTGGCAGATCGATGGTCAGGACTCTGAAATCGTTGGCCAGCTTGCTGCCGAAGTCTTCCCATATTTCACCTGTCTCAAGATAACCGTGAATAAGCACTATTGGAATACCAGCGCCATTATCGGTATAAAAAATCTTTTTACCGTTGAAATTGAAATATTTTTTCATTGCTTTGGTCTATTTAGAAATCAGCTATTCAGAGAATTATGAATTAAATCATATTTTATTTAAACTTTTTTTCGTAAATTAAGAATAAAATATTTGAATTTCTTATCCTTCACTGCATCAATGAACAAACCTCTTCTATTTCTGCAATGGTTTTCGGTATCGGTTTCCCAAGTACTCTATGGCCGGTATCAGTAATGACAATATTATCCTCAACACGAATACCGCCAAAATCTCTGTGCCTATCCACTTTGTCGTAGTTGATGAATTCCCTGAATTTACCCTCGGCTTTCCACCTCTCGATAAGCTCTGGTATAAAATAACAGCCCGGTTCGATTGTAAACACATGATATGGCTTGCATTCGAGAGCAAATCTGAGGAATGACAATCCGAACTGATCACTGCGTTGTACTTTGTCGTTGTAACCTACATAGTTTTCACCCAATCCTTCCATATCATGGACATCGAGGCCAAGCATGTGGCCTATGCCGTGAGGCATGAAAAGTGCATGAGCTCCTGCAGCAACAGCCTCTTCGACATCTCCTTTCATAAACCCCAGGTCCTTTAATCCCTGTGCAATTATCCTGCATGCATAAATATGAATATCTTTATATGATATCCCTGGCTTTGCGATCTTTATTGTTTCAATATTAGCTTTAAGCACTACTTCATAGATATCCTTTTGAATAGAAGTAAACTCACCTCCAACCGGTGTAGTGCGTGTAATGTCAGAAGCATAATGAAGTTCTGTCTCTGCACCTGCGTCGGTAACCATCATACGTCCATTCCTAAGTATATTATTATGGACATGATTATGAAGAGTCTGACCGTTAATACTCAGAATAGTTGGAAATGATGTGCCTGCGCCCTGTGCAAGGGCCAATCCTTCTATTACACCGAAAATTTGTTGCTCCTTAATTCCCGGCTTACACATTTTCATTGCCGTTACATGCATATCGTATGCAATACCTATTGCTTTATCAATTTCATCCGTTTCGATCGGTTCCTTGATGGAACGTAATGCAATAACTGCTTTTATGAGATCTTTCGAAGCTAACTCCTTTAGCTGACAGGGATTTTGATTTAGAAGAGCTCCGAGAGTTATCTTTGTTTCACCCCTATAAGGTGGTAGAAAATGAATTTTACGATTCTGCTTAATTGCCTTTCCAATCGTTTCCTGAAGCTTATCCAAAGGAGCTGTTTCATTAATCGCACACTTCGCTGCCAATTCCTTAACTTCTGGCTGAGGTCCCATCCATATAATATCATCAATATCGAAATCATTGCCAAAAATCATCTCTTCACCGGAGTCAAAATCAATTATACCAGCCAATCCGGGGAAATCAAGACCGAAAAAATATAAAAAGTCACTGTCCTGCCTGAAATGGTAACAATTTGCAGGATAGTTTATCGGGGAATCAACATTGCCGATAAAAAGACCCAGTCCATATTTAACATTTTCCCTGAGCTTCCTTCTTCTTGTAGAATAAATTTCACTGTTAAACATATATATAAATTTTTAAAATTTTTACATGACTAATGTACTAAGCATTGTCGGATGAAACAAATTAGTTTGTCTTTTAATATTTTTGCGAATGGTGTTTAATATTAATAAACTATTATTATATTCGCCGAAGGTTATCAACATTTTATTAACACTTTATCAAATGCCATACCGTCGGTTACCTAATACTGATACTGCCAGACTCAAGGCTTTAAAAGCAGCTCTGAAAATGGGAAGTGAAATTCCGCCACATAAGCTGGCATTTTCTCCGAAAATTTTGCCGCGACTTGAAAAGCTTCTTCCTCAGTTTGAATCCGGTCTAAAACAGCAAAAACTATTTCTTTCTTCTCCTGAAGAAAAAGTCAAGGATTATAATGAGATAGTCAGAAAAGCAAGGTTATATATTTCTCATTTTATAAGAGTTATGAACATGGCGATTTATAGGGGAGAACTTCCAGCAACAACTCGTGCTTTTTACGGACTGCCCGTGGATACTGCATGTGTGCCATCATTAAATACTGAAAATGAACTTATTAGTTGGGGTAAAAGAATAATTGACGGTGAAACATACAGAATAAAAAAAGGAGGTTGCCCGATAACGAATCCTACAATTGCTGTTGTGAAGGTAAGATATGAAAAATTTCTTGAGGCTTTAGCTTCAAATCGTATTTCAGATCGAAAAGTATCTGTACTTGCTTCAAAGAACCGCCAGTTAAGGAAAGAAGCTGATGAAATAATTCTTAGTATCTGGAATGATGTCGAAAATTACTTCTCTTCTCTTTCCGGCGACATAAAAAGAAAAAAATGCAGTGATTACGGTATAGTATATTATTTTAGAAAGGGGGAATTAGTTGAATCATAAAATCTTTTCTATATATTAATAAACAAGGCAAAATAATTCTCTTATAATTTCTAATAATTAATTATTTTCGACGTACATCTGTGAATATAGGGAATTTATTTTTACGCGATCGTCCGTTATTTCTTGCTCCTATGGAGGATATAACTGATACTTCGTTCAGGCTATTATGCAAAAATTTCGGAGCTGACTTTATGTTCACCGAATTTATTTCATCTGACGGACTAATAAGAAAAGGAGAAAAAAGTATGAGGAAATTATATCTACTACATGAAGAACGTCCTATAGGAATTCAGATATACGGCCATCTTGTTGATGTAATGGCGGAAGCTGCAAGGATTGCGGAAAGGTCGGCTCCTGAATTAATTGATATCAACTACGGATGCCCTATAAAAAAGATTGCCAACCGCTATGCCGGGGCAGGCATGCTTAGAAATATCCCACTTATGATTGAAATGACCTCTGCCATTGTAAAAGCTGTCCATCTTCCTGTTACCGTTAAGACAAGGCTTGGCTGGGACGAAAACACCAAGAATATTATTGAAGTAGCAAAGCAATTACAGGATGTCGGAATTAGTGCCATTACAATACATGGCAGAACAAGATCGCAGATGTTTAAAGGAGCTGCCGACTGGACTCTTATAAGAGAAGTAAAAAATAATCCCGAAATAAGGATTCCGGTAATAGGCAATGGCGATATTAACTCACCGCAAAAGGCAAAAGAGATGTTCGATCGCTACGAAGTTGACGGAATAATGATAGGACGAGCAACGGCAGGCCGACCATGGATTTTCAGAGAGATAAGGCATTATCTTGATACCGGCGAACTCCTGCCTGAACCTACAATTGCTGAAAAAGCCGATATAGCCCTGATGCATCTCGACCTTTCTCTTAAGTATAAAGAAGGGAAGAGAGCTATTTTCGAAATGCGCCGTCATTTTTCAAATTATTTTAAAGGCATCCCTCATTTCAGAGATACCAGGCTTAAATTACTTACTTCAACCAACGTCGAAGAAATAAAAGCTATTATTGAAGAGATAAAACAAAAATGGGGTGACTACAGGACAGACGAAAATCCTATTAGTAATTATTCACAATATATGTCATAAACTGTTAATGAATATACTTATTTACTCCGGATGTCATTATTGATTTTGCTAAATAAGACCTTAAAACTTTCCCATTTAAACAAATATTTTAGAATTATCAGAAAAACAACTGTCGAAATGAGCAATCCTGCAAATTCACTCCAGGGATGTATGACTATCTGTTCGAAAACAGCAGGTGTTTGAATGGCCGAATTCTGGTTTGTAACCATAATGCACAGAAAGATATTGTTTGCGGCGTGTGCACCAAGTGCTATTTCAATGCCGTCGTCAATTATTGTGGCTATTCCGAAAACCAAGCCGAAAAGGATGTATTGCGGCATCATTGTTAAAAAGCCGTATTCTTTTACTTCAGGATTCCATGCATGAAGAAAGCCGAAAAGCAATGAAGTAAGCAGAACAGGAACCCACCTGTTGCGTGCAAGTACTGCAAAGCCCTGCATAAGGTAGCCTCGAAAAAGCATCTCCTCAAACGCAGCCTGAAAAGGGATAAAGGTTAAAGAAATAATTATTACCGGTATTAATGTTTTACCTGTGTTGTTCAAAACAAAATCTTCAGGACTCAAACTTTTCTGGACAAACAGGTATATAGCTGACAGAATAAACCATATTAATGCAGAGTTAATCATCCTGTTCCATCTCACCTTTGAAGTTCCGTTTATTGTTCCTGTAACAGTTCTGCCATTCAACGGTTTTATAAGCAACATAAATGTTACCAGGCCAACAATGTAAGGGAAAAAAGTAACTATCAGAGTTGTGTTGGTACCTAATCCGAGCATTCCCATATCAGATGGATTTTGTTCCAGACCCGATAACACCGAAGGGTTGGATGCTGCTTTAAGAGCCATAGCAATCAGTAGCGGCATTGCCCCGATAGTATTGACAGCAACCATCACTGCCACAAACATTAATATATATCGCCAGAAATTGTTCTTTCCTGAAAATCCATATTCAAGGTGGTTCATAAAGCTAAAATTCAGAAAATGAATGTTTATTTCTGGGATAGTCAATAGTATAGTGAAGCCCTACACTCTCACGTCTGTTTTTCGCCATCTTAATTATCAGATATCCGGTATTTATAAGGTTTCTGAGTTCACAAATTTTTTTTGAAATAAGCGATTTCTTATAGAGATCTTCAGTTTCTTCATAGAGAATGCCAAGTCTTTTACGAGCCCGTTCGAGACGAAGGTCGGAACGTACAATGCCGACATAGTTGCTCATTATCATCTGTACCTCCTTTGTACTTTGGGTGATAAGGATCATTTCTTCAAGATGTTTGGTTCCTTTATAATCCCAGTCCGGAACTTGTTCTTCAAAATCAACGCCTGTAATTCTCGGACCCGCATCCTCAGCGGCTCTGTGGGCAAACACGGCTGCCTCTATGAGAGAATTTGAAGCAAGCCTATTGGCTCCATGCAATCCGGTGCAAGAGCATTCTCCTACAGCATATAGTCTATCTATTGAACTCCTGCCGTTTTTATCCACTTTTATACCACCACAACAATAGTGAGCAGCAGGAACGACCGGAATCATGTCTTTTGTTATATCTATTCCCCTTTCAAGGCAGTGTTTATAAATATTTGGAAAATGGTATTTAAGGCCTTCAGGATCGAGATGAGTACAATCGAGCCATACATGGTCATCACCCCACATTTTCATTTCATTATCTATTGCTCTGGCCACTATGTCGCGCGGAGCAAGTGAACCACGGTTATCATACCTTTTCATGAATTTTTCACCTGCAAGGTTTTTCAAAACGGCACCATAACCTCTCAGAGCTTCAGTTATCAAAAAAGATGGCCTACGACCCGGATCATAAAGGGATGTGGGATGGAATTGTATAAACTCCATATTCTCCACAACTCCTTTTGCCCTGTAAACCATTGTTATTCCATCGCCCGTTGCAGTTTCAGGATTAGTAGTAGTAAGATAAACATTCCCGACACCACCGGTAGCCATAATAGTTACTTTCGAAAGAAAAGTTATAACACTCGAGTTATTAAGATCTAATACATAAGCGCCATAACATTTAATGTCATTTCTTCCTCTTTTCACCTCTTCTCCTAAATGATGCTGGGTGAGAATTTCTATTGCAAAATGATTTTCTAATATTTCAATATTAGGATTTCTCCTCACATTTGCCACAAGGGTATTCTCAACTGCTTCTCCTGTATTGTCCTTATGATGCAATATCCTATAATCAGAATGACCACCTTCTTTTGAAAGATCGAATTTTCCATCAGGCCTTTTGTCAAAATCAACGCCAAGTTCAATGAGGTCTTTTATTCTCTCGGGTGCTTCTCTTACCACCATTCTAACAATTTCCTCATTGCAATAACCGTCTCCAGCTATCAGCGTATCCTTTACATGTTTTTCAAAACTGTCAGTTTCACTTACAACGGCTGCCATCCCACCCTGCGCATACTTTGTATTTGATTCTTCAATAGATGATTTTGTTACAACAGTTACTTTCCCATATTTGGATGCTTTTATGGCAAACATCAGGCCACCAATACCTGAACCTATTACAAGAAAATCAGTCCTTTTCTTCATTGCCTTTTAAACATTTGGAATGTAAAGATACGAATAGATTAAAAAAATTATTGTTCAACCTAATTGAAATGTTGCAATAAAAAGCAAATTTGAAAAAACTGAAATTTTAAATTACTTTTGCCCTCCTGTTAAACGATTATCGCAAAAGACGATGGCTCTGGAAGATGCTTTTAAAAAACTTGTTTCGCACTGTAAAGAATACGGATATGTGTTTCCTTCAAGTGAGATTTATGACGGATTAAGTGCAGTATATGATTACGGACAGTATGGTGTTGAACTTAAAAACAATATAAGGAAATATTGGTGGGACAGCATGGTTCTTCTTCATCGTAATATTGTTGGATTAGATGCGGCAATTTTCATGCATCCCACAACATGGAAAGCTTCGGGTCATATTGACGCTTTTAATGACCCGTTAATTGACAACAAGGACTCAAAGAAAAGATATAGAGCTGATACGCTTATTGAAGAGCATATTGAAAAGCTTGAGGAAAAAATTTTAAAAGAGATCGAGAAAGCCAGAGAAAAATTTGGAGCAGCTTTTGATGAAAACAAGTTCAGAAGCACTAACCAGAGAGTGCTGGCATATCAGGCGAACATTAATGAAATACATGATCGTTATAAAAAAGCAATGATTAATAACGAACTGACAGAACTCAAACAGATTATTCTCGACAACGACATTGTATGTCCCGTTTCAGGTACCAAAAACTGGACCGATGTAAGGCAGTTCAATCTTATGTTTTCAACCGAAATGGGTTCTTCGCCCGACGATGCAATAAAGATCTATTTAAGGCCTGAAACTGCACAGGGCATTTATGTAAATTTCCTCAATGTACAGAAGAGCGGAAGAATGAAGATTCCTTTTGGAATAGCTCAAACAGGAAAGGCTTTCCGTAATGAAATTGTAGCCCGTCAGTTTATCTTTCGTATGAAAGAATTCGAACAGATGGAGATGCAATTTTTTGTTGTGCCCGGAACAGAATTCGAATGGTTCGGCTACTGGAAGGAAAAAAGAATGAAATGGCATCAGGCTCTTGGCTTCGGAGCTGAAAATTATCGGTTCCACGATCACGAAAAACTTGCACATTATGCCAATGCAGCCTGTGATATTGAATATAAATTCCCGTTCGGATTCAAGGAAGTGGAGGGGATACACTCACGAACCGATTTCGATTTGAAACAGCATCAGCAATACAGTGGAAAAAAGATGCAATATTTCGACCCTGAAAAAAAAGAATCGTATATACCTTATGTAGTTGAAACCTCAATCGGACTCGATAGAATGTTTCTGCAGGTTATTTCAGCGTCGTATGCTGAGGAAGAGCTCAAGAAAGTGGACGGTGAGAATGACAGTAGAGTAGTATTGCGTCTTCCCTCATATCTTGCTCCTGTTAAACTTGCAGTGCTCCCACTTGTTAGGAAAGACGGACTGCCGGAAATCGCTGAAAAGGTAGTTGACGACCTAATGTTCGATTTCAACTGTCAGTACGACGACAAAGACTCGATTGGCCGCCGCTACCGCAGACAGGATGCTATCGGCACACCATATTGTATTACAGTGGATCACCAGACTCGTGATGACCGGACAGTAACCATAAGATACCGCGACAGCATGGAACAGGAAAGAGTACCAATAAACGCTCTGAGAAATATTATATCGGAAAAAGTCAGCATAAGGACACTGCTCGAAAAACTTTAATATGAACAGTGTTTTAATTATTACTTATTACTGGCCGCCAGGAGCAGGCGCAGGGGTTCAGAGATGGCTCAAGTTCTCCAAATATCTGCCCGATTACGGATGGAAGTCACTTATACTAACCGTTGACCCACTGTATGCCCAATACCCTGCAACGGATGAATCCCTTCTGAAAGATGTCTTAGAGAAATCAAAAGTGTTTAAAACACCGGCAATCAATTATTTCAGGCTTGCTTCTAAAGATAACTCCAGAATCCCTACTGCTGGTTTTGCCAATCAAGGCAAGAAAGGTCCTGTACAATGGCTGATGAGATTTATCAGAGGAAATTTTTTTATTCCTGATCCACGCAGAGGTTGGAACAGATTCGCTTTTAAAAAAGCTTGTGAAATAATTAGTAACGAAAACGTAACCAGGATAATTACAAGCGGCCCTCCACATTCAACCCATCTTATAGGTCTGAAGCTAAAAAAGAAATTCCCTGATATATTGTGGATTGCCGACTTCAGAGATCCCTGGACTGATATTTACTATTACAGGGAGTTTTATCACACATTCGCTGCAAGGCTTCTCGACAGGCATTATGAAAAAACAGTGCTGGTTAATGCCGATAAAATAATAACTGTAGGGCAAACGCTAAAAAAAATCCTTTCATCAAAAGCCTCAGGAATAAATGATAAAATTTTTGTTGTAGCCAATGGGTACGACGAAGAAGATTTCAAAGGAATCCAGCCTGTTGAACCTGATATTTTTACAATAACATATACCGGAACTCTTTCGCAGGCATATCCTCTTACCGGATTTGCTGAAGCAGTAAGAAAACTGACCGATTCAGGTATGGCAGTGAGACTCAGATTTGTCGGCGTGGTATCTCCGGAACAAAAAAAGCTTCTTTTATCTTATGTTCCCGAAAACATAGTAGAGTTTATTCCTTATGCAAGCCATCCTGAAGCAATAAAATATATGGTTTCTTCTTCTGCATTATTACTGATTATCCCTGACCACGAGAGCAATAAATCAATTGTCACAGGGAAGCTGTTCGAATATCTGGCATCGGGCCGGCCTGTTATTCTAATCGGGCCAAAAGATGGCGATGCGGCTGAAATAATCGAAAAGACAGATGGAGGTTCAATCCCTGGTTATGATGCAAATGATATCGAAAAAGCTATACTTCAAATCATAAAAAACAAGCTTTGCCCTGTAAAAGAAAAAACTATTCTTTACTCAAGAAAAAAACTTGCCGGGGAAATTGCAAATATTCTCAATAAAATGTCCTGATTCTAAATATATAAAGCTTTTCATAAATTTGCTTTAAATTAAACCTAAATCAAAATAGTTACAATTGGGAATTGTATTTAAACAATCTGCAAAAGGGACAATATATGTTTATACGGGTCTGATTCTTGGATTTATCACTACAGGGATTCTTTTCCCCCGGATTTACACTACGGAACAGATAGGGCTTCTGAAGATAATTGTTGCATACTCTTCTCTTATTGCGATACTCGGCACTCTTGGCATTAACGGGGCTACTATCCGATTATTCCCATGGTTCAGAAACGAAAAAAGAAAACATAACGGATTCCTTGCACTGGCCATGCTTACAGGCCTTGCAGGATTTATACTTACTACTATCCTCTTAATAGTATTAAAACCATATATGCTCAGCACGAATATTCAAAAATCACCGCTTGTAGCAAGTTATTTTAACTATTTAATCATTCTGGTCTTTTTTCAAATATTTTTCTCTATTCTCGACAATTATAACACTGCATTGTATAATAGCGTTCAAGGAACATTTTTGAAAGAAGTTTTTCAAAGAATCCTGATAATAATATTCATCGGTCTTTTTTTCTTTGATATTATTTCTTTTCATCAATTCGTAATTCTTTACATTGTTGCTTTATGTGCGCCAACCGTTTTTATTGTTTTTTTTCTTATTAGAGAAAAACAGTTTTCACTTAAGCCTGATTTCCAATTCCTAAACAAGAATCTTAAAAAGTCGGTCGTTACAGTATCGCTTTTTAGCATTCTAAATGGTTTTTCATTACTCGCAATTCAAAATATTGACGTGATAATGGTCAATAGCATGATCGGACTCGATTATGCCGGAATCTATTCAATTTGCTTTTTCTTCGGGGCAGTAATAAGTATGCCAGCACGCTCAATTTCCAGAATAACCGGAATAGTCTCGGCAGATGCATGGAAAAATAACGATCTTAATACTATAAAAAACATTTACAATAAAAGCTGCATGACCCTTTTTATTATTGGATTACTGCTTTTTATTGGGATATTGGCAAACATAGACAATATTTTCAAGATAATAGGTCCTGAATATTTACCAGGCAAATGGGTTATTTTCTTTATAGCACTTGGTAATCTGATTGACATGGCCACAGGTGCAAATAGTTCAATTTTTGGCACCTCTATCTATTATAAGGTTCAGTCATTTTTCCTTATGTTACTGGTTGTTTTAATAGTTGCTGCAAACATTATTTTAATTCCCCGGTTCGGAATAACAGGCGCTGCTATAGGAAGCGCCGGAGCACTTACGCTCCTGAATGTTATGAGATATCTCTTCCTTTATATTAAATTTGGCCTTCAACCCTATAACAAAAAGTTTCTATTCGTTATTTTAATTGGCGGAGCTTCATGGTTCCTGACTTCTTTAATCCCGGTTATGGACAATCTGATTGCCGATATTTTTATTCGCTGTTGTACTATTGCAATACTTTACTTTCTTCCTATATATTTTTCCGGCATCTCGGAAGATATCACAGAAAGAACTAATGACATTATCAAATGGCTAAAACTTAAAATATAAGATTAAAACTTTCTTTTTAAGAAAAATATTACTTATCCGTGTTATTACCAGACTTTATGGCCAGGAAAAATAAAAATGATAAGAAGCAAACAAAAAAGATGCTGATGCTTACCGACGGAAGTTTTGATCAGGCAAGCGCCAGGGTAAGGGCAATTTTATATATACCGATGTTTAAAAAATCGGGTATAACTGTCAGCCATATTCCGAGAGTACCTTTAAAACCAAACTCTTTGTTTAGTAAATATTTTACTTTCCCTCTTGTCAAAAGATTCTTGTGGCTTAAAAAAGCTTTTTTTATCCTTTCCCGTAAATGGGATATTATTTTCACTCAACGTACGTTTATCTCCGAATGGATGCTTTCAAAAGTAAAAAGAAGAACTTATATAATTTATGATTTCGACGATGCTTTATATCTTCAGGGGGATCAGCACAGAAACGCTGAAAAAACGGCTTTAATGATTAAATATGCTGACTCAATTGTAGTAAGTTCTGATTATCTTAACAAATTTGTTATGCAGTTTAACAAAAGGGCAACTGTAATCCCTTCACCTATCGAAACTGAAAGGATTTTCCCGCAGGAAAATAAAATCCAAAACGAAATACCTGTTGTTGGCTGGACAGGATCGGAATGGACTGTAAAATATATTAAAACAATTGAATCAGCATTACAGAGACTTGCAAAGGAATTTACATTTAAATTACTTATTGTTGGTGCAAATTCTTCATTTAATATCAGTGGCGTAAATTGTTCAATAAGGCCATGGTCCTTTGAAAAAGAATGTGACAACCTTAACGAAATGGATATTGGAATAATGCCTCTGCCTGATGATGAGTTTACCAGGGCAAAGGGCGGATATAAACTATATCTGTATATGGCTGCAGGAATTCCTTGTGTTGCGAGCCCTGTTGGAATTAATAATATTATAATCCGGCACGGTGAAAATGGATTTCTTGCCGGGAGTGAAGAAGAATGGATTAATTCATTAAGAATTTTACTTCTTGATTCTGAACTAAGAAAAACAATGGGAAGAACAGGAAGAGAATATGCTATGAAATATTACGACAGAAAAATATGTTTTATGTCAATCATGGAAATTATAGACGGACTAAAATGACGGAAAAAGACTATTCTGCACATGAACAGCAGATGAAATGTAAAATATGCGGAAATGAAAAAGACAATGAACCTTTTATAGCCAAAGAAAGGCGATTCGCAACAGGTGAAGAATTTAACTATTTTATCTGTTCGCGGTGCCATTGCATCCAAATAAAAGAGATCCCAGAAAATATGGATAAATATTACCCTGAAGAATACTATTCATTTCAGCAACCTGTGTTCCCATCAAAATTAAACTGGTTTAATGCTTTCCTAAAAAAAAGCTTAATCAGATATTATATGGGATACTTTAATATAA
Source organism: Bacteroidales bacterium (assembly GCA_018056245.1). Taxonomy (GTDB): domain Bacteria; phylum Bacteroidota; class Bacteroidia; order Bacteroidales; family VadinHA17; genus LD21. Next base: position 51,188 of record JAGPFZ010000006.1, on the reverse strand, counting down.
CCGGTTTTATACTTTCACTTTTTTTTGAAAATCCTTTTCCCTGGATAAGAAAACGGGAAATTAATTTCGATTCATCCATACTTGATATAGGCTCCGGATCAGGCAGAAAACTTCTATCGCTTTACAGAAGTGGTTTCAGGAACCTGACCGGCATTGATCCCTATATTAAAAATGATATCAATTACCCCGAAGGTGTATCAATAAAAAAAATAGACATTTCGGCAGTTAACTGCAAATATGATTTTATCATGCTACATCATTCATTCGAACATATGCCCGACCCTTACTTCATACTTTATCATATTAAAAGACTTCTAAAGCCTGAAGGCTGTGTTCTGATAAGAATTCCTGTGGCAGATTCTTTTGCATGGCATAAATACAAAGATTACTGGGCAGGCTTAGAAGCCCCCAGACATTTATTTCTTTACACTACTCAAAGCATGGAAATTCTCGCAGAAAAATCAGGATTTATTATTGACTCGGTAGTGTACGATTCAACACGTCTGCAATTCACTGATAGTGAAAAATATTTAAGGAACCTACCGTTGGAAACTTCTGACAATATTTTTACAAAAAAAGAAATAAAAAAATTCGACAAAGAAGCAAAACGACTCAATAAGATTAATCAGGGCGACTGGGCTTGCTTTTACCTTAAGAAAAAAAGCAAGGCTTAATATGAAAAGGACATTAATACTATTTACCGACAGATATCCTTACGGCAAATCTGAAGCTTTTCTCGAAAGTGAGATTGAATACCTGTGTAAGTCATTCGAAAAAGTTGCAATAATCCCTTTTGAAAAAGGAACTGATAAAAATGTTAGAGCCATCCCAAAAAATGCCGGGCTTTTAAGCCCTCCGCTAAAAAAAGCAAAAAGAAGTCCGGAGCTTCTATTTAAAGGTATATTTAACACTTATAAAATTACACCTTTTCTATCGGAAGGCTTGAATTCCAAAGTATGGAAATCATTTACAAAATTCCGGATATGGTTTACTCATCTACTTGTCATAAGAACACTCATGTCGCAAATAAAAAGGCAAAACTTATTTTCTTTTTTCAATAATAATGATATACTATATTTTTATTGGGGCCTTCGCTGGAGCCAGATAATACCTTTTATTCCAGAAGAATTAAAACCAAAAAAAACAGTAAGATTTCACGGAACCGACCTGTACGAGCACACAAATAATAATTACATCCCATGGAGAAAAAAACAGCTCGAAAGAACAGATTCAATCGTTACTGTTTCCGAAACCGGCAAAAATTATATGATGGAAAAGTATAATATTTCTTTTGGAAAAATTTTTCTTTCAAGAATCGGAACAAAAGATTACGGAATAAGTCCTTATAAAAAAAGAGAGAGCATAAGAATCATCTCCTGCTCGAATATAGTACCCGTCAAGCGGGTGGAACTTATTGCCATGGCATTAAAGCATCTCTCCATCAAAGCTGAATGGATACACTTCGGTGATGGTAAATACCGGAAAAAAGTTGAAAGCCTTGCATCGAAACTTCCTGTAAATGTGTCGTATAAATTACCCGGCGCAGTAAGCCATGATGAACTTATTAATTATTTCAGAAATACAATGATTGATGTTTTAGTTAATGTAAGCAGTTCCGAAGGAGTGCCAGTTTCTATAATGGAGGCTCTTTCTTTCGGAATACCTGTTATTGCTACAGATGCAGGGGGAACTGCTGAGATTGTATCGGAAAAAAACGGCATAATTATTCCTTTGAATTTTGAACCTGCGTACCTGGCCAAAAAAATTGAAGAACTTGTCGGAAACGATAACTACCTCGAATACAGGAGTGCTGCAAGACAAACGTGGGAGGAAAAATGCAGAGCAGATAAACTTTTCCCTGAATTTGTCGAATATCTCTCTTCTCTATGTTAAACTCATTTAAATTAATATTATACTATTCATTCTATAAATAAATGTATAAATACATACTTTTGCCATAATAATTAATCTTTATCAGATTTATACGATGCAGATAAAAAGTTTAATTAAAAAAACTTTGCCGCATATTACGGCTCTTGTAATATTTCTTCTTGTCACCGTTATCTATTTTTACCCGGTACTGGAAGGAAAAGTGCTTCATACCAACGATGGTACGGTTGCTTATAACTCTGCAAGGGAAATAAGAGAACACAGAGAGAAATATGGTGAGGAGCCACTCTGGACAAACGTAATGTTCGGGGGAATGCCGGCATATCTTATAAGTGTCAAATATCATGGCAACCTCATGCAATATGTTGATTCGGCGCTCAAAATTTTCAAACTTCCTATCGCACCTGTATTCCTGACTATGGCAGGCTTTTACCTGTTGCTCCTTCTGTTCAAAGTAGATTATCGGACAGCTATTGCAGGAGCTCTGGCTTACGGTTTTTCTTCATATTTCTTCATCATCCTGGGAGCAGGCCATAACACAAAGGCATTTACCATTGCCTATATGGCTCCGGTTATCGGTAGCGTGTTATATAGTTACCGGAAGGATATCCTGAAAGGAAGCCTTATCCTGGCTTTTTTCCTTTGCTTGCAAATTATGCAAAATCATCCGCAGATATTGTATTACACTCTTTTATGCGTTTTAACTTTTATTGTCTGTGAATTCATTTATTCGGCCCGCAAGAAGCAGATATCGGCTTTTTTCGAAAAATCTGCCGTTCTTATTATCCCTGTCATACTCGCGGCCGGGATGAATTCGGCTTCACTTCTGACAACTTATGAATATGGTAAATACTCAATAAGAGGAAAATCAGATCTTGACCTTCCGGAATCAGCCGGAGCAAAAGGTCTAAATAAAGAATATGCAACTCAATGGAGCTACGGAATAGATGAAACGCTCACTCTTCTCATTCCGAATTTCAAGGGAGGAGCCAATAGACCTTTTGATTCTCACTCTGAAACAGTGCGAGCATTAAGAGCAAACAATGCATCACAATATTCAGGAAGTTTTCACAGTTACTGGGGAACACAGCCATGGACCGACGGACCCGTATATGTTGGTGCTATTGTTGTATTTCTATTTATTATCGGATTAATAATTGTAAAAGGCCCAATAAAATGGTGGCTTGCTGCAGCAACACTCCTGTCGGTCATGCTGGCATGGGGGAAAAATTTTATGCCTCTTACAAACCTCTTTTTTAACTATTTCCCGGGATATAACAAATTCAGGGCAGTAACTATGATACTTGTAATTGCCGAATTCTGTATGCCGCTTCTGGCAATTCTTGGTGTGAAAAAAATAACTGACAAATCGGTTACAAAAGAAGAAATTTATAAGGCTTTGAAAATTGCACTGGGTATAAGCGGCGGAATTGCTTTGATTTTTCTTGTCTTCCCGGGTCTTGCAGGTTCATTTCTGTCGCCTGCAGAACGCAATAGCCAAATGCCCGCATGGCTTACAAGTGCAATGAAAAAAGACAGAATGGAGCTTCTAAGAGCCGATGCCTTCCGTTCACTCGTTTTTATTGTTCTTGCTGCAATACTTCTTACATATTTTCTTAAAGGGAAAATCAAAAAAGAATACTTTGCAATTCTTCTCGGCATTTTATTTCTTATTGATATGTTCCCGGTGAATAAAAGATATATTAACGCTGATAAATTTGTATCACCTTCTTCAATACAAAAAATATCCGCCCCTTCTGTTGCCGATTCCCTTATACTTAAGGATAAATCGGTTTTCAGGGTACTCAACCTCACAGTATCTCCATTTAATGATGCTACTACATCCCTCTATCATTTTTCGGTTGGGGGCTACCATGGCGCAAAGTTGAAAAGATATAATGAGCTGATTGATTCAGTGCTATATCCTGAAATAATGAATTTCACAAAAACCCTTCAACAAATAACTTCATTATCTCAAATCGAGCCGGTTATGAGAGATATGCCTGGACTTAATATGTTGAATACAAAATATTTCATTATTAATTCAGAAATGCCTCCATTAAAAAATCAGTTTGCACAGGGCAACGCATGGTTTGTTGATAGTGCCATTTTTGTCACAAATGCCAATGAGGAACTGCGAATGACAGGCAAGATCGAACCATTAAAAGAAGCAGTGATTGACCGCCAGTTCAGCACGTTCGTCCCTTCTGCTTCTTTCAGAAATTCTCAGGTGGACAGTATCAGCCTTGTCTCGTATAAAGCCAACGAATTGAAGTACAAAGCTTACAATGCTGAAACCCGACTTGCTGTTTTCTCTGAGATATATTACCCTGCCGGTTGGAAAGCATATATTGACGGCCGGGAATCGTCAATAATCCGTGCAAATTATGTTTTGAGAGCAATGATTATACCGCCCGGAAGCCATGAAATTACATTCACATTCAGGCCGTCAGTATATTATACCGGTGAAAAAATATCACTTGCAAGTTCTGTATTATTTATAATACTCTTATGCGGATATATTTTCTATCCGGCAAAGAAAAAGTGATTGATGAAGGTTAATTATAAAGAATGCCCTCTCTGCGAAAACCCGGGAATCAGGTATCTGTTTACATGCCGGGATTATCTGGTCAGCGGGGAGAGCTTCGAAATCTTTTCATGTCCGCAGTGCAGTTTTGAATTTACACAGAATCACCCTTCAGAAGAAGAGTTACAAGAGTATTATAAATCAGATAATTATCTTTCACATTCTGATTCCGGCACTTCATTTACGGATAAGCTATATTATATTACCAGAAAAATAATGTTGGGAAGGAAGAAATCTTCTTTGAAAATAATAACAGGAATAAACAGCGGACGAATACTTGATATCGGGAGTGGAACAGGCTCATTTGCAGGCTATATGAAAAAAGCCGGATGGGATGCAACAGGTATCGAGATAAATGAAAAGGCAAGAGAATATTCTGTTAAGAAATATGGAATTAAAGCATTTAGCCCTGAGATGCTCGAGAGCTTTCCGGATAATTCTTTTGATTGCATAACAATGTGGCACGTTCTGGAACATCTTTATGATCCGTTGAAAACATTAGCTGAAATACGCCGGCTGCTTAAACCTGAACGGCAGGCACTTATTGCTCTTCCGAACAGCTTATCATACGACAGTCTCCATTACGGAAGATTCTGGGCAGCTCGCGACGTACCGCGCCATCTGTGGCATTTCAACTCCATCTCATTTACGTTCATTGCGTCGAAAGCGGGATTCGAAGTGACGAAGGTTAAGCGCCTGCCTGCCGATGTATTCTATATATCCTATCTAAGCGAGAAAAATAAAGGCTCACGCCTTCCCTTTATTAAAGGAATCTTTAAAGCGATAGCGTTTTCATTCCTTTCACTTTTCGACAAATACAAAAGCAGTTCATTGATTTATGTGATAAGAGCGACAAATAAATGAATCCAATCATTTATTCCCTCCAAAGCTTTTATTTGACGACTAAATAATACAAAGGATAAAATATGCTATAGAAGTATAATCAAATATTCTGTACCCTGTGCCCTGAACCCCGTGCTCTGAGCTCTGAGCTCTGAGCTCTGAGCCCCTTTCATAACGAAGAAGTATTTGTTTATATGTAAATCATTTAGTACCTGTCGAGCCAGCGGTATCGCCTTGAACTATCGCCAAATCTTAGGGCAATAGTCAGCTCATGAGAACCATAAGTAAGCCTCTGAATCTCCTGGAAGGAAAAATCGAATGCATATCCTATCCATAAATTCTGATATTTCACTCCTATGTTTGTAATTAACACGCCGCAGGTCCGGTATGCGATGCCTGCCCAGAGCGACTGGTTGTATATGTATGTAACGCCTATATCCAATTGGGGCTCCAATTGCTCCGACATCTTTATCAGTACCGACGGCTGGAGCTCATGATACCTCATATCGGTAAATGTATATGAACCGAAAACATAATAGTGGCGCTTCATTTCGAATTTCTTATATGCTTCGCTTCCCAGTTTTGCCGCTGCACCAAAAAGCTGGTCGGCCGAAAAACCGAAAGTGTACCGGGGATTGAGTAAATGCAAGCCGAATGCAGCATCCGGTATGAACACTCCTTTCCGCAAATCATTATTTATCCACGGATCATCAGAATCTTCAAAACTCAAATCTCTTTCATCAATCTTGAATTGATATCCGGTCATGGCAAGTCCCATTGAAAGCTGTGTCTCCTGTCGCAACCATGTATGGTATGCATAAGATATCTGAAAACCCGTTCTCCTTACCAGACCGTTCTTATCGCTGAAAATAAAGCCACCCATTCCTACTTTGCCGTCGGATTTTGGCCTGAAGACCTGCCGCCTCGGACTGACTTGTTTGAGGATATAACTTCTTTTCAGAAACCTTGTCTGCCAGCTCAATGAATACGTTCTTGGGGCACCGGAGTAGCCAACCCATTGTTCACGTGCAGTTAAATTAAAACTTGTGTATCCGTCACTTCCTGCCACTGAAGGATTAATGAGAAACTTATTATAGAGATATTGGCTGTAAAGTGGCAACTGCTGGGCAGTTGCAAAACTCGTCCCTGCAATTGCAATAATTAATATGGCAGGTATCTTTTTCAAAACAGTATAAAAATAATCATTATCTCACAATTGTCACATTACCAATTATCGGTTTACTGCCGTTATGAAGGTCTATAATATAATGGTATGAATCAATCGGCAGCAATACTCCTTTACTTCTACCGTCCCATGGCTGTGGATACCCCTTCTCCGACTTCCATAAAAGTTCTCCCCACCTGTTGAATACTTTAATTTCAATCTGTGGGTACAGATGTATCATTCCTATATTCCATACATCATTGATATTATCATCATTTGGCGAGAATGCATTTGGGATAATAAGACACGATTCATTAATAGGCTCTATTTCTATTGAATCCGATACAGAACACCCGTTTGAATCGGTAACCCTTATCCTGTATCTTCCTTTTGAAAGGCCGGATATTGTTTGACCGCTGGAATTATCGGACCATCTGAAAGTATAACCTCCGCCGGCAATGCCACCTTCCACGTTAACACTTATCCCACCATCGTTGCTATCGGGACAAAATGCCTGGGTGACATTGAAGGTTATTTTGATTGAGTCAGGTTCAGTAAGAGTAAGTGCTGTATCGGCATGACAACCATTCTGATCTACTACAATCACCCGATATGTGCCTGCCGAAAGTTCTGAACGTGATTTACCCATGAATCCGTCGGGCCACAGATAACTTGCAGCTCCTGCATTATTCACTGCTTCGATATTAATGGAACCTGTGCTTTCACCTGCACAATTTATATTATAATTACCATCGTTGCTCTGCGAAAGAGTTATATTCATTCCAAGTTTCCCTGGCTCTGTGAGATCAAAGACTTCAGTTGCAGTACAGAAATTTACATCGGTTATTAAAAGCCGGTACTGGCCTGCCTTAAGTCCGGAAATATCCTTTGATGAGGAAGTAAATCCGTCAGGTCCCTGCCAGTTATATATGAACGGCGCTTCTCCGCTGATCGGATTAATTGAAATAAAGCCGTTGTTGTATCCTGAACAGCTTACATTATATCCGTTATAATCCGACACAACAGAAATAAATGCTACAGGTGGCGGAAGGTTTACCCTTACTGAACCGGTTGCCTGACAGCCGTTTGCATCAGTTACAGTTACCTCATAGTTGCCCTCTGTAAGATTATTAACATCTTCTGTTACTTCACCGTTCGACCAAATAAAGCTATAGGGTGGAACGCCTCCTGTCACTGTCAGGTCAATCGAGCCGTTATCAAATCCCGGAGCTTCGCATGTAATATGATTGGGTACAATAGAGAGGGTTAGTGGCTGAGGCTGAGTGAGTGTAATATCTGTAGCAGTAATACAAAGGTTAGAATCTGTAACTACTATATTATATGTTCCGGCCGTAAGTGAGTATTGATCTTCCATACCCTGAACTAGTCCCGAACCATCGTTTGTACTCCAGATATATTTATAATTTCCCTGACTACCGCCTGTAACATTAAGGTCTATTGTTCCTGTTCCACCATTACAATTGATATTATAATTGCCATCAAACGATATTGATTTTGTAACATCTATCTTCAGGACATCTGGTTCGGTCAGAGTAAACATAGGTTGGGGCATGAGAATACATGTGGCATTGGAAACATCGGTTATAGTAGCAGTATAAGTTCCGGCCCGAAGGTTATTCAGATCCTCAGTACTTGCAGTGAAACCATCAGGCCCTGTCCAGTTGAAATTATACGAGCCCGAGCCGCCGGCTACCGTAATATTTATTGAACCGTTGTTTTCTTCGTTACATGAAATATTAAATAATGAATCTCGGCTGAACGAAAGTTGATAACCTGACAGATATATACCCTCAGGTTCATTTATCGTAACGCTATGAGTGCTTTTGCACCCGAGGATATCGGTTACCTCGAGATAATAAGTACCGGCGGTTATGTTGTCAATTCTGTAAGTGTTGATTGGCCCAGTTATGGAGCCGTCATACGTGTACCACCTGTATTCATATCCGCCACGTCCGCCTGTAATCGTATTTACCCATGCTGAACCGTCATAATATCCGCGGCATGAAATATTATAATTTCCTGGATATAAACTCTTTCCGAAAGTAACTGTCACAGGCGGTGGAGGCCTTAAGGTTACCGATTTCGGATTTTCTTCCATGCAGCCATTTTTATCTTTTATATAAAGTGTATAAACACCGGCAGGTAAACCTGTAATTAATCTGTATGTCGTCGGGTCAGAAAGGTTAAGATTATCGGAAAAGAATCCAGTCATTATCGTATCGGTGTTATTTCTTACTACCCAGAACTCATACGGCGGGGTTATGCCGTCTATTGCGGAAACCATAATCGAGCCGTCCGAATCGCCGATACATGTTACATGATAGTTTCCGGGTGGTATTATCGTTGCGTTTATATATCCGCTTGCAAGAACTGGTACTATAGATATCGAGTCTTTTCTCATGCATCCGTTGTTGTCGGTAACCTGTACGACATATTTTCCGCTCGAGAGATTTTCAATAATCACCTGGTCTTCCATGTAATAACCCATCGGACCTCTCCAGATGATATTATAAGGATCTGCTCCTTCCGATATCACTGCTTTCAATACTGCAAGTCCGATATCTCCCGTACACGTTAAAGGCTGAAGAACATCAATACTTGGCGGCGGTTCCACGCGCGGCAATGGCAAAGCATGAACATTCACCGTATAATCAACGGTTGGTCCGACCGGACATGATAGTCCGTTCACTTTAGGAGTTATAGAGTATGTAACCTTCTGTATTGTGTCAGTATTATTCTGGTAAGTATAATTGATTACATGTCCGGGCGGCAGGTCGCTTGCAGGAGAGCTGTTCCCGTCCAGGTCTCCAGGTGAACCGCTTAAGGTCACGTAATAATCGAATCGTATCACACCCATGGTGGTTACAGTAGGCGTAGTGAGAGTTATCTGAGTGTTGTTAAGTGACTCATCTTTATTCCTTAAATCACAGATATTATCTTTTGCACTTACAGGAATCACTCTCGGAGTTGGATTCACAGTAACAGTTGCATAGATGGTTTCACCGGTGCAATAAGTAGGTGAAGGCCCGACAGGTATAATTGTAAATGTAACGGTTATGGGAGCATCCGTTTCATTGATAAATGTTCCTTCCAGAAAATCGCCGATATTCAAAACGGTGCCGCTTTCCGGCATTGTAGTTATAATGCCTGCCGGTTGAGTACGCGTCCACAGATAAGTGGTACCCGGAACGCCATGAGTTTCACCAAGTACAATATCTGTGAATGCAACATTCGAGCATGTATGATCCTGTGCCGAAGGTGTTGCAGTTGCAATCGGACGTTTGTTCACTCCCAGATGAGCCGACCTGCTTCTTGTGGAATTGCCGTAATCATCGGATACGATGCAGTAATAATCGCCTTCATCTGCCAATATGGTACTGATAATCGTAAGTGTCCCGTCACTTGCAATATGGTAACGAACGCCTGTCAGTTTTATCCCCGGCTCTTTATACCATGTATATGTAAGTGTTCTCGTAGAAGTGGCAACAATTGTAAATTGTGCGTACGACGTTTCGCATACGATTGTATCACGAGGCTGCTTTATAATCCTTGGCCTGCTCTGTGCAAGAGTGAATTCTGTGCCAAGTGTTGAAATATCTCCTGTAAGACTTTCTCTGAAAACCGTAGTGCCGCTTGCAGGGTTATGAGTTCCGTCGAGAGTCCAGTTACTTCCTGTCGTACGTTTTATCACTCTTGTAATATCCTGTATAGGGAAGGTGGTGAATCCTTTTCCATCAAGCTGAACATCGAAATCATTGCTCGAAAAACCGTTCGAAGTAAAACTCCATAATCCGTCCTGGAACACACGCGCCACTTCGTCAGGCGGGTCCGGAAGAGGAAGACCGATCGAATCTATTGAGGATGGAGTGAGAAATTGTGATAGTATTGTTCCGGGTGTATTGATATTTTTAAAGATAAGATTAGCAGGATTGTAGTTTCCAACAGTTCCCAACGGGAAAAGATAATTTGCCGTCTGGCTCACCCCTCGTTCGAACTTGCCGAAAATCCTGCTTCCGCTCACCGAATTATAGTTAAGTGCCGAAGCGGCCGGGTTCTGAAGGAAAAGCCTGTTTGCTCCGGCATCAATGTTACCGGTTGTCATAGATAATACATTCAGTACAGTAACATCGTTTGCAAGTGTCAACTTTTCCGAGCCGGGCAAACCTGTATTTTCGAGTGAAAGATTGAAGAAAGTCTCGCCGCCAGTTCTTATAATCATCTGATTGACCGAACCGTTAAAGATCACAGTGCTGGCATCTGGATTAAATATTCCTCCTGTATTTATCCAGTTGATTCCAATCCTGAAGATACCGCTGCCGCCGTTTGTAGTTGCAGTATTAGTAAAACTTCCCGAAAGATTGAGCACACCGTTATTAAGAAGAAGCCCGGCAGTATTTATGGCATCTTTCGAACTCACAACTATGCTGTTTGTAAGAGATATTGAAGCTCCGTTATTTGTTATTACCTGCGACAATGTTTCTGACGATATGGCAATCAGCATGAAACACGACAGAATCAAAAACCTGTTGTTGAAGGTAACTTTTGCTTTCCTCTTTTGTTGCAATATGTTGCGTTTACTATTCAATCAATCTGTTTTACCGGACAGGCAAGCTGACCGGAATCGTCGTATTTGTTCTTTTAGCCCTGAGGGCTTCTCACTTTATTTTGCCCCCTAAATCCCTGCCTCTGCTAGTGCTTCGGCCTTGCTCCGCCAAGGCTTCACGAAGGTAATGCAGGCAGGTCCCAAATGGGGGACTTATTTCTCTGGTATCTTGTTTCTCCTCACCACTTTGGGGAGGCCGGGAGGGGCAAAAAGGGAGGTCGGGACATGAACGTTTTATACACATAATTTTTATCTTTTAACACTCAGTAATTCCACATCGAAAATCAGAGTTGAGAAGGGAGGGATGATTCCCTGCACGCCTTTTTCTCCGTAAGCCAGAGCTGACGGCACATATATCCTCCACACCGAGCCTTCCGGCATTATCTGTACCGCTTCCTTCAGTCCGGCGATAAGTGTTGCCGGTGTTGTTTTCAGTGGGATGTTTCTCGAGTAAGTATCTTCGAACAGGGTGCCGTCGGGGAGGTAGCCTTTCACATGTATTGTTAAGGTATCGTTAGCCATTGGACGTGGTCCGTTGCCCGCCTTTGCGATGACATAGCAAACGCCGTTCGGCATAACGCCAACGCCCGGCTGGCTCTTTACCGCACTGAAAAGCTGTTGTTCGAGCATTTTATTACGTTCGGTCATGGCCTTGCTCAGGTAGGCATTTACCATTTTCGGTATGCTGTCAGCATGAACAAGCAAAGGCTTATCTGAAAGGACATCATCCAGACCCCTGTTAAAAAGTGCAGGATTTAAAATTTTTAGATTGTTGGCTTTCAGATACTGGCCGATATAGGCGCCAAGGATGTACTGGGAAGAATCGGAAGAATCTTTTAGCTTGACAATTGTGCTTTGTTTTGTCTGGGCCGTTGTAGTCTTTTGCTGTGAATGAATAGCAAAAGGTATTGTTAGAAAGAATATAATCAAGAATTTTTTCATTTTTATTACTTTATATTTATAATACTATTCAATTATTACATTATCAAACGGAAGTTTGCTCCATCATATACAAGAATATAAATGCTATTGGCTTGAATGTCACCTGTTACAAGGGGTGATCCGTTTCTTCTCAATATACTCTTTTGCCCAAGTGAATTTACATTAATACTTGCATTTGTTGTATTGCCTGTATTTGCTTTGAATATTATCACCATACCTGTATTATAGGCTGCTGCTGCCGGAGAAAGTGAAATTACATAGGAGTCAGTTGAACCATTATCAACACCATAGTTAAAAGCGCCGCTTATCGTTGCCCCTCCCGACGAACTTATTGCGGCCAAAGGCTTGCCTGAAGAATTTCTCCATTCCTGCATATTTCCGGTAAGTTCAGCCGGAGATGTAACGGTCAGTATTGGATCGTCGGTCTGGGTGCCGATAACATTCATTGCAGCATCGCTGCTTGTTCCTGTTACAAACCCGATTGGTTTATCAATTTCTCGGTGACCTGTTACATCAATACCCCAGTAAGCCGTTAGTTGCATTCTCAGTCCATAGCCATTTTGCCAAGCGTTCCATGGATCGCCGAACAGGATACGGGCAGCGTTTCCTGAATTCCAGTTTGTAATCCCTATCGTTCGCGGAGAAGTAGTGTTACTGCCGCTCGCAGAAACAGCAACATTTCCCAGAACATCCAAAGGCGCGGTCGGAGCATTTGTTCCTATACCGAGCATGTTATTTGCATCATCCCAGAATAAGTTTGCATTATCCTCAGATAATGCTTTACCTGCTCCAATAAAAGGTATTGAACCTTGTGTTAATGTTGAAAATACCGGTAGTGCAGAAAATGTCTTTACGCCAGTAACTGTCTGTGCATTTGCAAGTATCATATCGCCTGCACCAGCATCCTGCCATTGTGGCACTCCTGCTGTAAGACCAAGAACCTGGCCATTTGTACCTCTTGCCAATCTTGTTCCTGTCCCGTCGGAACCCCCATAAATAATATCTCCCTCTGCGTTCATAGGTGAAAGGGCATCAAAAGCGGATGTTTTTGTTGTTGCGCCAGTACCGCCATTCGCAATTGCTACTGTTCCTGTAACATTGTTAGCTGTTCCTGAAACATTACCTGTAACATTACCTGTTAGATTTGCGGTTATTGTACCTGCACTAAAATTGCCGCTCCCATCTCTTAAAACAATAGTGTTTAGATCATTCGATGATGTGGCCGTTGTTGCAGAATTGGCTACTTTCCCGCCTGTGCTTATAGTAGCCAGCTTTGTATCTGCAATTCCCGCTGCCTCATCAATGTCAGCATTTACTATCTTGCTCCAGGATGGATTGCCTGAGCCGTTTCCATGTAATACAGTGGTAGTGGTGCCTTGGTTCGCAAAGTCAGCAGATGCAAGCACTGCATCAGCTCCGGCAGTTACCAGTCCTTTTGAGTCATAGGTTATTTTTGTTTTAGTTGCCCCTGTAATGGAAGAATTAGCATCCACCTTTTGTGCCAGTTGATCATTTACCAGCTTTGCACTCGGATACTGAACATCGGTTGGTGATGAAAAAACTGTAACCTTATTTGCAACATTTTCTGATGTATAACCAAGTGCTGACTGCTTATTATTGAAGGTATTCCAGTCGGTTGAAGTAAGATAACCATCAGTTGTTGAACTTGCAAAACCAAGTTTAGCTTTAATTGTTACTGTAGTTTCATCTCCGGTATTGGTCCCTGAATGCGCACCTCCTGATATTGTAGCATTGTCCGTTACTGTTAATGTCTTCCCGTCTTCTATGGTCAATGTCGATCCAGTTGCTGGTGCCGTTATAGCTACTTTATTTACACTTGCTGCCGTCGCATTGCCTATGTCCGGCGTAATAAGCGCAGGACTCGTCGCAAATACTGCCGAACCGCTTCCTGTCTCATCAGTCAGCGTAGTTGCAAGCTGTGCCGAGCTCACACTGCTGGCAAGGGTCCCGTATAATGTACCACTTAACGGTAACGTTACGTTAGTCGCACCTGTTGTTGTCAGCGTTAAATCATTGGCTCCGCTGGTTGCAAAATTGCCTCCAAGGGTTATCGTCTTCCCTGTATTGGCAACTCCTGTACCTCCAAATTCTCCAGGTATAACTCCTGCATTCCAGGTACCTGTTGTAACTGTTCCCAGTGTTGTTATCGTATTCTGTCCTGCATAGTTAGCTGCTATATCTATTATCGGATCCGCTGCCGTTCCACCTACCGTAATTCGGTTGGCTGTTCCTGTTACACTCGTTACTGTCCCGTGTGTCGGTGTCGTCCATGTTGGCGGATTGTTTCCTCCGGCTGAGGTAAGCACCTGTCCGGCAGAACCATTTGCCAGCATTGCCGTTGTATTTGCTGCAGATTGATATGGCAATGATCCACCTAATCCTCCGGAAAGATTATTCGCTGTCGTTGCCAGAGTGGCTGTTAAAGCATTACCTGTTACATTTCCTGTAAGGTTCGCTGATATCATTCCTGCACTGAAGTCACCACTTACATCCCTCAGAACTATTGTATTGGATGTATTTAAAGCAGTGGCCGTTGTTGCAGAGTTGGCTACTTTCCCTTCCGTCGATATTGTTGCAAGCTTTGTGTCAACTATCCCTGCTTCTGCATTTACATCTGCATCAACAATTGTACCGTCAGCTATCTTAATGCTGGTAACAGCACCATCGGCTATTGCCAGACTAACATTGGTAAGGGTCGCACCTGTACCACCAGTTACAGTTAAATCACTCGATGTTAGATTATTTCCTATAATGCTACCTGCAGGTATATTACCATAGGTTATTGCACCTGAAGCATCTGCAACACCTACACGCCCTGCAGTACCTGCCCCTGCCGTAAGTTTAGCAGCCGTGACATTTTCATCTGCAATATCTGCCGTCTGTACCTCTCCATCCTTGATATCCTCAGAAAGAATACTCTCATTAGCAATCTTGTCGCTGGTTACTGCATCGGCTGCAAGCTTTGTATTTGTCACCGATCCATCGGCAAGCTTACCTGTAGTTACATTGGCATCCAGTATCTTCGATGTTGTCACTGCATTGGCAGCTATCTTATCTGTCGTCACACTCGCATTTGCAAGTTTATCTATTGTCACCGACTCGTCGGCTATCATCCCCGTCACAACCTTGCCTGGCCCGATCGTCGTCGCTCCCATACTGCTTATCGTTACATCCCCATTGATAGAAACTGACTTCCACTGACTGCCGTCTGCGATAAGTAGGTTCCCGTCTGTCGGTATCGTGTTCCCAAGCAGCGACCCATTGATCCTGCCTACCGTAACCACCCCTGTATTTGTTATCGTCGCATCTCCGCTAAGCGGTACATCCGTTGCTACATCAGAAGCATTACCTACCAATATATGTGTGTTAGTCAATGTCGATGACGTGAAGATGCTCTTATCCTCCCACTGAGGTACTCCTGTCACCGTCGTCGTCAAAACCTGATTGTTACCTCCATTGGCAAGCTTCGTAAGCGTCACATTTTCATCTGCAATATCTGCCGTCTTTACCTCTCCATCCTTGATATTGCCAGTCAACACTGCATCCAGTCCAAGCTTTGCATTTGTCACCGATCCATCGGCAAGCTTACCTGTAGTTACATTGGCATCCAGTATCTTCGATGTTGTCACTGCATCGGCAGCTATCTTATCTGTCGTCACACTCAGGTTGGCTAAATCAACTGTCTGTACATCTCCATTCACAATTTTTGCCGAGGTAACTGAATTATCTGCCAAGTCAACCGAAATTATCGTTCCATCAACGATCTTTGCACTCGTCACAGAGTTGTCTGCAAGGTCTGCAGTTATTATTGTCCCATCAACTATTTTATTCGTGGTGATTGCATTATCTGCTATCGTCAATACTCCTGTATTTGTTATCGTCGCATCTCCGCTAAGCGGTACATCCGTTGCTACATTAGAAGCATTACCTACCAATATATGTGTGTTAGTCAATGTCGATGACGTGAAGATGCTCTTATCCTCCCACTGAGGTAATCCTGTCCCCGTCGTCGTCAAAACCTGATTGTTGCCTCCATTGGCAAGCTTCGTAAGCGTCACATTTTCATCTGCAATATCTGCCGTCTTTACCTCTCCATCCTTGATATTGCCAGTCAATACCGCATCCAGTCCAAGCTTTGCATTTGTTACCGATCCGTCTGCTAGCTTTGATGTCGTTACATTGGCATCCAGTATCTTCGATGTTGTCACTGCATCGGCAGCTATCTTATCTGTCGTCACACTCATGTTGGCTAAATCAACTGTCTGTACATCTTCATCCACAATTTTTGCCGAGGTAACTGAATTATCTGCCAAGTCAACCGAAATTATCGTTCCATCAACGATCTTTGCACTCGTCACAGAGTTGTCTGCAAGGTCTGCAGTTATTATTGTCCCATCAACTATTTTATTCGTGGTGATTGCATTATCTGCTATCGTCAATACTCCTGTATTTGTTATCGTCGCATCTCCGCTAAGCGGTACATCCGTTGCTACATTAGAAGCATTACCTACCAATATATGTGTGTTAGTCAATGTCGATGACGTGAAGATACTCTTATCCTCCCACTGAGGTAATCCTGTCCCCGTCGTCGTCAAAACCTGATTGTTGCCTCCATTGGCAAGCTTCGTAAGCGTCACATTTGAATTCGCAATATCTGCCGTCTGTACCTCTCCATCCTTGATATTGCCAGTCAACACTGCATCCAGTCCAAGCTTTGCATTTGTTACCGATCCGTCTGCTAGCTTTGATGTCGTTACATTGGCATCCAGTATCTTCGATGTTATCACTGCATCGGCAGCTATCTTATCTGTCGTCACACTCATGTCGGCTAAATCATCTGTCTGTACATCTCCATCCTTGATATCCTCAGAAAGAATACTCTCATTAGCAATTTTGTCGCTGGTTACTGCATCGGCTCCCAACTTTAAATTTGTCACCGATCCATCGGCAAGCTTACCTGTAGTTACATTGGCATCAAGTATCTTCGAGGTTATTACCGCATCATCTGCTATCTTACCGGTTGTCACACTCAGGTTGGCTAAATCAACTGTCTGTACATCTCCATCCTTGATATCCTCAGAAAGAATACTCTCATTAGCAATCTTGTCGCTGGTTACTGCATCGGCTGCAAGCTTTGTATTTATCACCGATCCGTCTGCTAGCTTTGATGTCGTTACATTGGCATCCAGTATCTTCGATGTTGTCACTGCATCGGCAGCTATCTTATCTGTCGTCACACTCATGTCGGCTAAATCATCTGTCTGTACATCTCCATTCACAATTTTTGCCGAGGTAACTGAATTATCTGCCAAGTCAACCGAAATTATCGTTCCATTAACGATCTTTGCACTCGTCACAGAGTTGTCTGCAAGGTCTGCAGTTATTATTGTCCCATCAACTATTTTGTCCGTGGTGATTGCATTATCTGCTATCGTCAATACTCCTGTATTTGTTATCGTCGCATCTCCGCTCATTACAGCCTCTGCCGCCTGGTTCGAAGCATTACCAAGCCAGATATATCCATTCGTAAGTGTTGAACCTACGGGCGAGGTGCCTGTTATCAAAACATTCTCCGCAAACATTATCCTACCCTTCTCATCAACCGTAAATTTACCTACATGCGTTGCATCTCCATAACTCCCTGCCGTTACTCCTGTACTCGCAAGCGTCAGTGCTCCGGTGTTACTTATCGTAGCATCTCCACTCATATCAACATAAGTCGGTACTCCTGAAGCTGATCCAACAATAATCTGTGCATTAGTTCCATATGCCAGCTTTGATAATTCTATTCCTGCGGTGTTGCTAACGTCAGCATTAACAATGAGGCCCGAACTAACCAGCCCACTTCCATCATTATGTAATATCCCCGCCGTGGTAAACTTAGGCAGGTAAAGTGAACTTAATGCGTTGCCAATAGTAACATTACCGGTCGAGCTCCCGGTGTTGATGTTTGTCGCATAATCGGAATTGGCATTCAAACTTATTATTCCGCCCGATACGGTCATCGCTCCTGTGATCGTTGCCCCAGCCTGACCGGTAAGCAAACCGTCAGAAGTTATTGCTCCACCGTCAGTGGTGTATATATCCCCTCTCGTGCTTACATTATCCCCAACATTCGCAGGCGTTAACAACGTACCGGTACGACTCCAGTAACCTATCGTACCACTCAAAGGCGGTGATGATGTCAGCTTATTCGACACATCAGTGTAAACTCCCGATAACGGCGTAAGTCCACTCAACGTAAGTCCCGCAAATACAGGCTCCGCACCCGTATGTATGTCCTGAGGTAACGACAACGTGATACTGCCATCACCATTCGCTACATTTACCTGATTAGCTGTCCCAGTCAAAGTATTACGCGACAGTGTACCATGTGAATTACCAATTAACAAATCGCCATTAGAAAATGTATTGTTATACCCTGTACCGCCATTCTGTACCTGAAGAATACCAGAGGTGGACGGCAATGTGTTCAATGTGCTCCATGCCGGAGACCCAGTCGTACCCTCGGTCAATAATGACCCTGCAGTGCCACTCGGTGCAAGCATATTAACCGCCCCGGTGCCGTTGCCATATATCAAATTGTTCTGTGTTATCGAATTAAGTCCTGTGCCTCCGTTAGCTACAGGCAGCGTTCCGGTAATATCTGACGTCAGACTTACGGCAGCATAATATGGAGCACCCAGTGGGTTACCATGTAACACCGTAGCCGTCGTACCTGATTCTCCCTGAACTATAGCACTGCCATTCGATATCATAATAGACTGTCCCGCTAACGGTGTACCTGAGTTCGTACCTCCATTGACTATAGGTAAAATACCCACGACCTTTGTTGTCAAATCTATCGTTCCATCTTCAATGTCATCATTAAATATCCGACTTGAACTTATTAAACCACTTCCATCATTATGCAATACCCCCGCCGTGGTAAACTTAGGCAGGTAAAGTGAACTTAATGCATTGCCAATTATTACATTACCCGATGATGTGCCGGTATTTATGTTT
Source organism: Bacteroidales bacterium (assembly GCA_018056245.1). Classification (GTDB taxonomy): domain Bacteria; phylum Bacteroidota; class Bacteroidia; order Bacteroidales; family VadinHA17; genus LD21. The sequence continues at coordinate 32,111 of JAGPFZ010000006.1, read as the reverse complement.
GTGTTAGAATTAGAATTCTCATTCAAACTTATAACTCCACCCGATACAGTCATAGCACCGGTGACACTCGTAGCTCCGGTTATTGTTGCACCAGCCTGACCGGTAAGCAAACCGTCAGAAGTTATTGCTCCACCGTCAGTGGTGTATATATCCCCTCTCGTGCTTACATTATCCCCAACATTCGCAGGCGCTAACAACGTACCGGTACGACTCCAGTAACCTATCGTACCACTCAAAGGCGGTGATGATGTCAGCTTATTCGACACATCAGTGTAAACTCCCGATAACGGCGTAAGTCCACTCAACGTAAGTCCCGCAAATACAGGCTCCGCACCCGTATGTATGTCCTGAGGTAACGACAACGTGATACTGCCATCACCATTCGCTACATTTACCTGATTAGCTGTCCCAGTCAAAGTATTACGCGACAGTGTACCATGTGAATTACCAATTAACAAATCGCCATTAGAAAATGTATTGTTATACCCTGTACCGCCATTCTGTACCTGAAGAATACCAGAGGTGGACGGCAATGTGTTCAATGTGCTCCATGCCGGAGACCCAGTCGTACCCTCGGTCAATAATGACCCTGCAGTGCCACTCGGTGCAAGCATATTAACCGCCCCGGTGCCGTTGCCATATATCAAATTGTTCTGTGTTATCGAATTAAGTCCTGTGCCTCCGTTAGCTACAGGCAGCGTTCCGGTAATATCTGACGTCAGACTTACGGCAGCATAATATGGAGCACCCAGTGGGTTACCATGTAACACCGTAGCTGTCGTACCTGATTCTCCCTGAACTATAGCACTGCCATTCGATATCATAATAGACTGACCCGCTAACGGTGTACCTGAGTTCGTACCTCCATTGACTATTGGTAAAATACCCACGACCTTTGTTGTCAAATCTATCGTTCCATCTTCAATGTCATCATTAAATATCCGACTTGAACTTATTAAACCAGTCGCATCATTATGCAATACCCCGGGCATGTTAAACTTCGGCAAATACAACGAACTTGATGCGTTGCCAATAGTAACATTACCGGTCGAGCTCCCGGTGTTGATGTTCGTCGCATAATCGGAATTGGCATTCAAACTTATTGTTCCACCCGATACAGTCATAGCACCGGTGATATTCGTAGCTCCCGTTATTGTTGCTCCAGCCTGACCGGTAAGCAAACCAGCTGACGTCATAGCTCCAGTTCCTGTGGTGTATATGTTGCCACTTGTTGTTATCGCATCCCCAATATTTGAAGGCGATAAAGTATTAAATGCATCATCTCTTGTCCAGTAACCAAGTGTGCCCGACGACGGTGGAACAGTCGTCAATATTTTATCTGCATCAGTATATACCCCCGAACTCGCACCCAAACCACTTAACTTGACACTGATAAACTCAGGCGTTGCCCCATTATGTATGTCCTGAGGTAACGACAACTTGATACTGCCATCACCATTTGTAATATATACCTGGTTATCTGTCCCCGTCAAAGTATTACGCGACAGTGTACCATGTGAATTACCAATTAACAAATCGCCATTAGAAAATGTATTGTTATACCCTGTACCGCCATTCTGTACCTGAAGAATACCAGAGGTGGACGGCAATGTGTTCAATGTGCTCCATGCCGGAGACCCAGTCGTACCCTCGGTCAATAATGACCCTGCAGTGCCACTCGGTGCAAGCATATTAACCGCCCCGGTGCCGTTGCCATATATCAAATTGTTCTGTGTTATCGAATTAAGTCCTGTGCCTCCGTTAGCTACAGGCAGCGTTCCGGTAATATCTGACGTCAGACTTACGGCAGCATAATATGGAGCACCCAGTGGGTTACCATGTAACACCGTAGCTGTCGTACCTGATTCTCCCTGAACTATAGCACTGCCATTCGATATCATAATAGACTGACCCGCTAACGGTGTACCTGAGTTCGTACCTCCATTGACTATTGGTAAAATACCCACGACCTTTGTTGTCAAATCTATCGTTCCATCTTCAATGTCATCATTAAATATCCGACTTGAACTTATTAAACCAGTCGCATCATTATGCAATACCCCGGGCATGTTAAACTTCGGCAAATACAACGAACTTGATGCGTTGCCAATAGTAACATTACCGGTCGAGCTCCCGGTGTTGATGTTCGTCGCATAATCGGAATTGGCATTCAAACTTATTGTTCCACCCGATACAGTCATAGCACCGGTGATATTCGTAGCTCCCGTTATTGTTGCTCCAGCCTGACCGGTAAGCAAACCGTCAGAAGTTATTGCTCCACCGTCAGTGGTGTATATATCCCCTCTCGTGCTTACATTATCCCCAACATTCGCAGGCGCTAACAACGTACCGGTACGACTCCAGTAACCTATCGTACCACTCAAAGGCGGTGATGATGTCAGCTTATTCGACACATCAGTGTAAACTCCCGATAACGGCGTAAGTCCACTCAACGTAAGTCCCGCAAATACAGGCTCCGCACCCGTATGTATGTCCTGAGGTAACCTTAGGGTAATTAACCCCGGAGTATGGTCTACATATACCTGGTTATCTGTCCCTTGAATAGTTTTGAATTCGTACGTCGTTCCGGCATTATCCATACCGAGAAGTTGATTGGAACCTCCTGACAGACTTCCCGGAATCCTCTTCCAGAAGAGGTCATAATACCAGAACGATTTCGTATCGGTATCATAAACAATCAGCCCTGTTGCAGGAGCACTTATTGCAAGCCTCTCCGTGGTAGTCATCCTCGGGATGAGTAAACCCCGTTCGGTAGATCTCAACTCAAGGATTGACGAAGCGTCAGGAGTGATTGAGGTTTCACTTATACCGACTCCCTGTCCGTGTAACTGAAGGCCGGTAAAGGCCGACAACATTATAGACACAAAAGTGGCCGTAATTAATCTCCTGAAAAGAACCCTTTTAAAAGTGCTGCAACTTTTTTTGAAAGGAACCGTTGTCATGTTATGCACCGTTTTCATATTAAATCTCCTTATACTTTATACTTTATTCCAGCTTTTTTTACAATAAAAAATAGGAGAAAACAAAAATTTTATCCCCTTAGCAATTGAATTTTAAAGGCTGTCGGATATATATTCAGTTTCTCCATAAAAAAAATCTTACCTTTCGGTTTTTATTTAGTAAAACCGGCAAAATCATTTGATTATGTTTTAATCCGTTTTTAAAATTTCTTCAAACGGATCTATATAATTTATATTTTAAGACTACCTATATTCCTTTATGGTTGCAATATACAGCTATAAAAGCATTGTTTAAATATAGTATTATTTTTTCAAGTCATACAAACTTTTTTGACAGTCTGCATGTTTTCATAAATGACTGGTTATTTTCAAATGATAAAAATAAAAGAGACCTTTTGGGTCTCTTATAAGCTTATTAGGATTTAACAAACTATAAATCGTTTTTCCCCTCGTACTAAATAATCAGCATAGCATCGCCGTATGGTCCGAATCTATACTTTTCCTTTACTGCGGTACGGTAGGCCTCGAAACAGAGGTCATATCCAGCAAATGCTGCAACCATCATCAGAAGAGTCGAATAAGGGAGTTGAAAATTGCTTATCATCATGTCGGGAATTTTGAACTCGTAAGGCGGAAAAATGAACTTATTAGTCCAGCCGTCGAAAGGTTTCAGGAAGCCGTCGGTTGAGACTGAACTTTCAAGTGTTTTGACAACTGTTGTACCAACAGCGCAGACTTTCTTTTTCCGTTCTTTTGCCATGTTGATTATTCGGGCTGTTTCTTCCGGAATGATTATTCTTTCGGAATCCACCTTATGTTTCGTAAGATCTTCAACATCTACACTTCTGAAGTTGCCGAGCCCCACATGGAGTGTTATCTCGGCAAATTCAACACCTGCTATTTCAAGTCGTTTAAGAAGTTCACGGCTGAAATGTAAGCCTGCGGTCGGGGCAGCAACAGCTCCTTCATGTTTTGCAAAAATTGTCTGGTATCTTTCACTATCTTCAGGTTCAACCTTACGGTTAATAAACTTTGGCAAAGGCGTCTCTCCAAGACTGTACAAGGTTTTTTTGAACTCTTCATACGAACCGTCGAAAAGAAATCTTAAAGTTCTCCCCCTCGAAGTCGTATTGTCTATTACTTCTGCAACGAGCAAATCGTCTTCTCCAAAATATAGTTTATTACCTATCCGTATTTTGCGGGCAGGGTCAACCAGCACATCCCATAGCCTCTGCTCAGTATTTAATTCGCGAAGAAGGAAGACTTCAATTTCAGCCCCTGTTTTTTCTTTATTTCCACGCAGTCGGGCAGGAAAAACTTTTGTGTTATTGAAAACCAGTACATCATGTTCATTAAAATAATCAACTATCTCTTTAAATATTTTATGTTCAAATTTCCCTGTTTTTCTGTCAACCACCATTAACCTCGACTCATCTCTTTTTTCAGCAGGATAAAGTGCAATAAGCTCCTGCGGCAAGGAATACCTAAATTGTGATAATTTCATAATAATGTAATTTTTAGTTTATTAAACTTCAGTATTTTATTAATAAATATTTATAAAATATATTAAAACCTTTTTACGAAAAATTTTCATATTTGTTTCATTTTTTCAAGAAAAATTTCGAACTTTTCAATGTTCATGGCGTCTTTCAGACTGAAGGGACCTGTTGCGGTTCTCGTAAGTGATGAGAGATAAGCCCCGCTTCCTGTTGCTTTTCCAAAGTCTCTTGCAAAAGCTCTTATATATGTTCCCTTACTGCACACAATCCTTACTCTGATAACCGGCATATCGAAGCTGAGCAGCTCAATTTCCCTGAAGGTCACTTTATTCGGCTTAATCTCCGCCTCTATCCCTTTTCTTGCGAACTCGTATGCCCTTTTCCCTCCGATAAGCTTTGCGGAATAAACCGGTGGTATCTGCTCCTGTTCCCCTATAAACTTTTCTAGAGTCTCTCTGACCAGCCTTTGAGTTATATGTCCTGTTGGATATGTTGCATCAACTTCGGTTTCAAGGTCAAATGACGGAGTTGTGCTTCCAAGATAAATCTCTGCAATATATTCCTTATCGAACCTGCTGTATTCATCGAGCCTTTTTGTGGCTTTCCCGGTACATATAATTATCAGACCACTTGCAAGTGGATCGAGTGTTCCGGCATGCCCAACCTTTATTTTTTCGAGGCCAAATGATTCACGTATCATTATCCTGACTTTATTCACAAGGTCGAATGAAGTCCAGTATAAAGGCTTGTCAAACAGAAGTACTTCTCCTTCAACTAATGGATTTTTTGTTTTATCCTCTAACATTTATCTATCCGGCGATAATTGAAACGATTCCAGCCACTGCCAAGTATGCGGAGAACCATATCATTTTGCTACGCTTCACAAGAGATATCATCCACCTGCACGCTATGCATCCCGACACGAATGCTGAAATGAATCCTGCAAAAATAATGCCTGCTCCTGCCGAACCTGAAGCGAAATCCCCATTAACTATTTCGAGAAGATTTGCTCCTATCACCGGTATAAGAACCATCAAAAATGAAAATCTGGCTATTTCATCCTTTCTGTTTCCCAGCAGCAGCCCTGCCGATATTGTTGCCCCGGAACGTGATATACCAGGAATCACCGCAATCGCCTGAGCAATTCCAATGATTAAGGCATCCCAGAATCTAATTTCTTTGTTTCTGTTCTTAACAAAATGCCCTATCAGAAGTAAAGCAGAAGTGACAAGAAGCATTGAACCTACAAAAACAATGTTGCCGCTGAATAATGCTTCAACACGGTCTTTAAACAGTATCCCAGTAATTCCGACAGGTATCATAGATACAAGGATTTTCAAAATGTAGGATGTTTCTTCATTCATACGAAATTTAAAAAAACCTTTCAGCAGATTTACTATATCGCGCCAGAATACTACAATTGTTGATAAAACAGTGGCGCCATGAACAGCAATGGTAAAAGAAAAACTGCTTTCAGGATTTATTCCGAAAAACGCTTTTGCTATTTCGAGATGCCCCGAACTGCTGACAGGCAAAAATTCAGTAAGACCCTGGATAATTCCAAGGATGATAGCTTCAAAAATATCCATAATTTAAAAAGTGATTATGTTATTCTTTTTCCTGTCTGGGCTTTCTCATAATCGCCCATATTTCGAAAACAAAACCTGCAACTACTATAATTGGTGCAAGTGTGATGCGACGGAAACTGAATATTTTTTCGCTAAACTGGTCGGGACTTTCCGATCTGCCCCCCAGCATAAGAAGAAATCCTATAACAATTATCGCAAAACCGATCGCAATAAGTTTATAGTTTTCAGGTGGAATAGCAAAATTCCGTTTATTTTTTTCTATTTCTTTTTTTTTCATATTTTAAATATAAAGTTTATCCTCGGGAATACTTAGATACTTGTTTACTGAGAAATATGATGATACTACCGATAAAAAAATACCGAGCACTATTATTGCTGCAGCAAGTGCTATTAGCATATTGAAATTTTGAAATGAAAACAGGCTGACGAATTCCTTCTCGATAAAGTATATCAAACTAAGGATAAGAATCATCGCAATAAGTGCTGCTAAAAGTCCGTGAATTGCGCTCCTGATTAGAAACGGTTTACGTATGAAAGCCCTTGTAGCGCCAACAAGCTGCATCGTTTTAATAATAAATCGTTTTGAGTAAATAGAAAGCCTTATCGTGTTGTTTATAATTGTAAGAGCTATCAGGAATAAGAATAAGCTCATAACAAGAAGAAAAAGGCTTATCTTTTCCACATTCTCATTAATAAGGTGAAGAAGTGATTCCTGATAATAAACCTCTTTTACAATCGGGTATTCAAGAATATATTTTTCAATTTTAGCAACGCTGTCGGGATGAGTATAATCAGCAAAAAGGTAAACATCTATTGTAGGAGTTAAAGGATTATAACCAAGGAAATTAATAAAATCTTCTCCAAGGTCTTCCTTTAGATTTTCTGCTGCCTGTTCTTTCGATATATATTCGGTTGACTTGACGTAACTTTTTGCATCAAGGTCTTTCTGAAGCATTCTGATATCAGCCTCACGGGCATCTTCATTGACAATAACAGAAAAAGAGATACTTTCCTTGAAATATTGGGATAATCCATGTGCATTAATAAGCAAAAGACCGAGCAACCCAAGAAGAAAAAGTACAAGAGAAATACTTATCACCAGAGTTACGTATGAGCCTGTGATTCTAGTTTTTGAAAGTACTTGCTCCTTTTTTTTCACATTCCGCGATTTTGGCTGTAAAAATAGTCAACATTCCGGAAATATGTAAGTTTAATCTATTCAATTAACAACAAAATACTATTGAATAAACAAAAGGAGCATCTTTCCTGTTATTCCACGAATGTAATCCAGCCATAGGGGTCAGGCTCATCGCCATACTGAATACCGACCAGCTTATTATAAAGCTTCATGCTTACAGGGCCTGGCCTGTTGTCTTTGCAGTATTCATAAACCTTATTCATGGGAGGGTCGAATATTCTTGCTATCGGACTTATCACAGCAGCAGTGCCGCATGCACCTGCTTCTTCAAATTCTGCCAGTTCTTCAACCGGAATTTTCCGGCGTTCTGTTTTCATCCCCATATCTTCAGCCAGTTGTATCAAGCTCATATTTGTTATCGAATTGAGTATAGATTCCGATTTTGGGGTTACATAAGTATTATTTTTTATTCCGAAGAAATTAGCAGGGCCGCACTCATCTATATATTTTTTCTCGGCAGCATCGAGAAAAATTGTATTTGCATATCCTCCCTCATGAGCAGCTATGAGCGCACGCAAGCTGGCTGCATAGTTGCCTCCTACTTTAAATGCTCCTGTTCCTTTAGGCGCCGCACGGTCGAAATCGCGTATTATCAGCATATCAACCGGTTTTATGCCAGTTTTAAAATATGGTCCAACAGGAGTTACGAAAACAATGAATAGATACTCTTCTGAAGGTTTTACGCCCACCTCGGCCCCTGTACCTAAAAGAAGCGGTCTGATGTATAGAGTTGCACCACTACCGTAAGGTGGAATATATTTTTTATTAAGAGTCACAGCTTTAAAAATTGCCTCCTTGAAAAGTTCTACTGGCACCGGTTCCATCACTATTCCTTTTGCCGACATAATAAGCCTTTTAGCATTTTCTTCCCACCTGAAAAGCCTTATACGGCCATCCTTCCCCATATATGCCTTTAAGCCTTCAAAAACCTCCTGCCCATAATGGAGGCACGTAGAAGCCATGTGAAGATTTATATATTCCGAGTCCGTGACCTCAAGAGGGCTCCATTTACCATTTTTGAAATAACTTCTTACATTATAATCTGTCTTCAGATAACCGAACGGCAGATTTTTCCAGTCAATATTTTCCATAAAATTGAAATTAAAAAACTCTAAAAATACTCTATAATGAAAAACTAACAAATAATTTTTTATTTTTTCTCTTTTTCGTATTCAAGAATCAAAGCTAATTGTTCTTCAACCGATACACTACGGATAAGTTTTGCACCTGTTGTCAGAAACTCATGCTCAACAAGTAATTTTCGCTGAGTATTTACCCATTCTTCCCTGTTCTTCACCTTACCATATTCACTCTCTTCTCTAAACAACCTGTCGGTAAGTTTTATATAATCAACCCTTCCAAGGTAATCGTATTTTGCATCGTGAAGAATTCTATCGGATTCCGTTTCGATGATATTGCCGAATGATTTCATTATAAGCTTTCCGGCTGCATCAGCATCCTCCTGAAGCAAACTATAGCGCGACAATACTTCACGCATAAAATTGCATGATGCTTCCGCCGGCTGATCATAGTCTGTTATATATCCTGTGATAAGAAAAACTGAAGCCAGTTTAAGAGGTATATATTCTTCATCCGACATCTGGCTGGCATTCGCCAGCAGATCGGCTTGACTGCAGATATTTCTCACATAAGAAGAATTGTGAAAATAAAGATTTGGCGATGCCTCCTCGTCGAAATATTTCAGAACATATTCTTCTATATCAAGCAGTTTCAGTTTTTTCATCTTTGAAATAAACTTCCTGTTGGGCTTGTTGTTTTCGTCGCGCAGTTCTTCAAGAATACCTTCGACAAAATACATATCTATCTCTCCTTTGTATTTTACAGGCATCTTTCCTCTGTATTTACATATAAAAAAATCTTTTACAAACTCGTAAGTGGTACCTGATATGTTAATTTTTCCTGGCTCACTTGACGATTCCATCCTGCTTGCAGTATTGACCGTATCACCCCATATATCGTACGAAAGCTTCTTCTGCCCAACTACACCCGCAATAACTGTTCCAGTATGAATCCCTATTCTTATATCCCATAATTTCATTCCACTAAAGTCCGAAGACGATTTAATACTGTTCATGTATTCCTGTATCTCAAGAGCGGCAAGTATCACTTCAATCGGATTAGTACGATTTTTTTCAGGTAACCCTCCGACACACATGTAAGCATCACCGATGGTTTTTATTTTTTCAATCCCATATTTCTCAACAACCGAATCAAAATAAAAAAAGAATTTATCGAGCTCATCTATAAGCACTTCAGGGTTTGTCTCCTCCGCAATTTTTGTAAAACCCTGTATGTCTGAAAAAAGTACAGTAACAAAATTATATTTGGTTTTGGTTGCCTTTCCCTTCGACATAAGTTCATCTGCTGTGCTTCTTGGAAGAACATTCTGAAGAAGGGTTTCGGTTTTTTCCTTCTCGAGGATAAGCTCTTCAGTTCTCGTGTTTATAATCTGCTCCAGCATATACTGTGTACGTGCAAATCTATATTTAAGCTGCTCATATATCGTCCACGCAAGAAGAATGAATATCATCACATAACATAGTATTGCCAGATTAGAATAATACCAGGCCGGAAGAACCCTGAAATCAATGGGGTTGCTTATTATTGCCGTCCCGTTCGGAACCATGTACCGGGCTATGAAAGAATAACTGCCTGCCGGGAGGTTTGTGTAATCTTTTATCCCTTCCTTTTGCCACCTCGACCATTCCCTGTCAAAATTTATAAGCATGAAGCTTAAAAATCCGGTATCAGGTGCAGAAACTTGAAATGAAATGTTATTGTTCCTTTTCCCAAGAACTATCTTCCTTCCTCTCAATATCTCATTAAGATCGTTTCCCTGAACAATATCTATTATCGAATCATGTCCAATAAAAATTCTCTTTACAAATACATAATCTCCTACAGGATACTCTTGAGCCAAATCATTTTTCTCAAACGACACCAATGCATGAAATACAGCAAAAAATAATATCTTTAAAACAACCGGTATCATTATGTTCATCCCCGACTGAAATATACTTCAAATGTAATACTTAATAAAAACGGGACAAAAAGATGACCCAAATTTGATTACTTTTAAGACCAAATAATCTCATCATGGAACTTGTTTTTGCAACCGGCAACAAACATAAATTCAAGGAAATAAGCGCTTTGCTAGGCAATAGCATAAAACTTATCAGCCTTGAAGATCTTAAAATATCTGACAATATTCCGGAAGATTTTGATACACTCGAAGAAAATGCAATGGCAAAAGCAAGATATATTCATAACCTTACAGGCATGGATGTCTTTGCCGATGACACAGGACTCGAGGTTAAGGCTCTGGGAGGAAAACCAGGTGTGTATTCGGCAAGATTTGCAGGAGAGGAAAAGAATTTCGACAGAAATATAGAAAAAGTGCTGAAATTAATGAAGGATGAAAATGACAGGGAAGCAATGTTCAGAACCGTTATTGCTCTTATAAAAGACAACAAAGAATTTCTGTTCGAAGGAAACGTAAATGGAATAATCATCAAAGAGAGACGCGGAAGCGGAGGCTTTGGATACGACCCGATATTCCTGCCTTATGGGTATAATCAAACTTTCGCTGAAATGAGCCTTGACGATAAAAACAAGATTTCACACCGCGCCCTCGCATTCATGAAACTAAAAGATTTTCTGCTTCAACATTGACCTGTAGTAATAAACCAAATAATTTGTCAGTTTAATTATTATGAAGCGCTATTTCTTATCTTTTCCATTGTTTCTTATCGCTTCATTTGCTGAAGCACAGGGGCCAGTCGGCTCGTGGCAGGATCATCTTTCATATAACACAGCCCTGACCATTGCTGCAGGTTTAAAAGAAATATATGCCTCAACCGGCAGTTCCTTAATGATCTATAATAAGGAATACAATGAACTTAGAAAAGCATCCAGAGTACAGGGACTTAGCGAGACAGGAATCAGTACTATAGCATGGTCGGCTGAAACAAATTCACTTATAATAGCATACCAGAGCACAAATGTCGACATAATGACAAATCAAACAATTTACAATATACCCGATATAAAGAGGAAATATATTCCGGGAAATAAAGAAATTTTCAGAATAAGGACAAAAGGTAATTATGCTTATCTGACCGGATCAATCGGCATTGTGGTAATCGACCTGATGAAAAAGGAGATTTACGACACATGGAAACCAGGAAGTGAATCAACCGAAATATATGATATTGCATTCGACGAAAGCAACGTTTATGCAGCTACCAGCTCCGGATTATTTTATGCCCCAGTTTCAACCCCGGGTTTGTCATACTATGGTAATTGGAACAAAGTAAACACCTTCCCAAATCCAACAGCAGTTTTCAATTCAGTAATTTATACTAATAATCATATTTTTGTAAATAGCCATTCGGGACCTCCTGATCCAGACATAATTTTCGTTCTTACAAACCCTCAGGAAGCAGAAGTGTTTTCAACAGAACAGTATCTGAACAACCTGTCGCTCGATACATTCTCCGATGGTTTTACAGTTACCTCAGCTTCAAAGGTAAGAATATATAACACTGCAGGTATATTAACCAATACAATTGATTCGTACAATCAGGGCAAACCCGATATGGCTCATGCTGTAGCCGATGGAAACGATATATGGATTGCTGATAAAAGTATTGGTCTGGTAAGAATGGAAAATATGAGAGATTTTGTCAAACTCTCTTTGCCCGGTCCATCCAGTAATAATGTAATATATATCTCAGCTTCGAATGGCAAGGCATACGTAAGCGGAGGGGGAACCGACAATGCGTGGAATAATCTCATGCGACCTTTTCAGGTATTTGTTTATGAAAATAATAACTGGGTTTCGTTAATGCCACCCGGAATATATGATCCTATGAGAGTACTCCCCGATCCTGCAGATAATAATCATTTCTGGGTTTCAACATGGGGTGCAGGAATTCTTGAATACAAAAATAATATTCTTATCAAAAAATATGACGATTCCAATTCTCCATTGCAGACTATTATTCCCGGAAAGCCTTATTCAAGGATATGTGGTCTTGCGATGGACCGCGACAGAAATTTATGGATTACACAGACAGGAGTTCCGGGGAGTGTAAAAGTATTAAAATCCGATAATACCTGGATTACCTTCCCTTTTACTATTGATGCTCCAACCATTGGCGATATAATCGTAACATCTACAGGACAAAAGTGGATAGTGCTTCCAAGAGGATACGGATTATTTATCTTCGACGACAACAACACTCCCGAAAACTCAAATGATGACCGGTACCGTCAGATGCTTGTAAAAGACACCGATAACAAGGTGATTTCATTGGTTTACAGCATAGCTGAAGACCTTGACGGTAATATCTGGGTGGGTACCGACCAGGGCCCTGTGATATACTCCAATACCTCGGGAATATTCAATGAGGAGCCGAAAGCTTTCAGAATTAAGGTGCCGAGGAACGATGGTTCAGGCCTTGCCGATTATATGCTCGGCACGGAAATAATCACTTCCATAGCCGTTGATGGTGCAAACCGTAAGTGGCTCGGTACTTTCAACTCAGGCGCTTATCTGCTTTCAGCCGACGGGACTGAGAAAATTATTAACTACAACGAGGAGAACAGCCCTTTGTTATCCAATACCGTTATAAGTGTGGCTGTTGACGGTAAAACAGGAGTGGTGTGGCTGGGAACTGCCAAAGGGGTTATATCTGTAAGAGGCGATGCCACAAAAGGAGCAGAACGTTTCAGTAAAGTGTATGCCTTCCCGAATCCGGTAAGGGAAACATATACTGGTAACCTTACCATTACAGGTCTGATGCGTAACTCGAGCGTTCGTATTACCGATATAAGCGGCAACCTCGTTTATAGATGTACCTCTGACGGAGGTCAGGCAACATGGAATCTCCTTAACTATCGTGGTGAAAGAGTTTCAACAGGCGTTTACCTCATATTTGTTGCAAATGAGGACGGAACAGAGGCAATGGCAACAAAAGTATTGGTTATCAAATAATTATACCGTAATCAAATTCTGCAACCTTTCAATTTGTTCCTGTTTATTTACCTCTCTCAGACTTCTTGCAGTTTTTGTGAAATATTGATGACCTGAAATGAATTTTACCTGCATCTTATTCCAGTCGTTGAGTGTTCCTATCTTATCCTGTGCTTTAAGTTCTTCATAGAGGGTATTCGAGACAGGTATAAAATCGCTTCTTCCAAGATAATCGAGATCGGAATCGCATATAATTTCTTCGAGCAGATTCTTAGGATTTGGTGGAAGCTTCGTTGCCATAATTATCTCACATATCCTGTCTATCTGCTCCGGTGTATAATTATATTTCGGAAGCATCTCTCTTGCGAGCAAAGTGCTATAATATTCATGGTTATCGTATGCAATAGTATGACCTGTATCATGAAAAAGAGCCGCAGTTTTCAAAAGCAGAATCTCCTCATCGGTGCATCCTTCGGCCCAACCCATCAACTCAACCTCAGTAACAACATCAACCGTATGTTTTACATTATGATAATAAAGATAAGATGGCAGTTCTTTCTCAAGTTTATCAAGTATAATTTCCTGTATGTCGTTAAACTGAATCAATGCAAACTTTGTCCTGAATGCATCGTTGGGAGTCCTTCCGTCGCTGTTCAGAGTAAATTCCTTTTTTAGCCCTTTAACTTCGTAGGTCTGCAGGTCGCCCTTGTATCGCACAGGCAGTTTCCCGAAATAGACACAATCGAAAAATTCCTTGACGAGCTCGTATGTCATAACCGAAATAAGAATTTTACCGTTATCCGATACAGCCTGAATACGACTTGCAGTATTTACCGTATCACCCTTTATATCATAACTGACTTTCTTCTTCCCCGTCACTGTTGCAGTTACCGGCCCTGTATGAATGCCAATCTTAAGATCCCAAATTCTGTTTTCAATCCCTCTACGTTTTTTTTCGAAATCCTCAAGCAGATTCCTCATTGCCATTGCAGCCATCACCACATCTATGGGATTTGTGATATTCTTTACCGGGATACCTCCGGCACACATGTATGTATCACCTATTGTTTTGATCTTCTCAATCTTATAATCTCTGGCTATACGATCAAATTCAAAAAGTATCTCATCAAGTTCATCCATAACCGAGACAGAGTTCATTCCTTCTATAAGTCTCGAAAATCCGTGGATATCTGCAAAAAGAACGGTCGCCATATTAAACTTTAGCGTTTGTTTCTTTTTTTCGGCTTCTTGTTTGATGAGTTCCGGAGAAATTTTTTCTGTCTGAGTTTTATATTTTTCAAGCTCACGATTAAGCTTTTCATTTTCTTTCATGAGCTTCTTTAGTTGCTCTTCAAGCTCCTGGTTTTGTCTGGCAAGCCTTGCTATTCTCCTTACAAGTTCTTCACTGTCGGTCTGAGTCATATATCATGAAAAGTTAAAATGTAAATATAAAAAATTTTAAGCTGATATATCTATATCTATCAATCATTTTACATCATAAATAGCTAATTTTGACAAACTCTTTTATCATGATAGATAAAACTGCCGGCATAGTGCTTCGTCAGTTCAAATATACTGATTCTTCCATCATATTGCATGTTTTCACTGAGAGCTTCGGCCGACTTTCCCTCATGTTAAAAAGTGCTGGAAATAAGAAATCCGGAATATATAAAGCTTATTTACTACCACTTACAATAGTTGATTTTGTTATTTACTATAAAGAATCGAGAGAAATTCAGATACTAAAAGAATTTTCACTTAAGTATTCTCCTGCAGGAATTTACAACAACATTACCAAAAGTACCGTTGCATTATTCATGGGCGAAGTCCTTTCTTCAATTCTTAGAGAGGAAAGTCCTCAAAAAGATTTATATACTTATATTTTTGATTCTGTTAAGTATTTCAACGATCTCGACAAAGGGATTCCTAATTTCCATATAGCATTTCTGGCCGGGCTATGTAGCTATTTAGGCGTTGAACCGGCCCGCAGGACAAACCACGAGCAGACTCTGTTCGATTTCATGAACGGATGCTTTGTCTCGCTTCCCCCCTCACACGGTAATTACGCCGGAAGTGAAGTTTCAGATGTACTTGCTGGATTATTCGGCTCGTCGTGGGATGATATCAAGTATATGTCGCTCAACGGAAAATTGAGAAATGAAGTTCTCCAAGCTCTTCTGAAATATTATTCATTTCACTTCCCTTCACTGAAAAGAATCAACTCACTCGATGTACTGGGCGAAGTATTTCGAATTAACTGAAAGACACGCAATACTTTCATATTTAATACTTTAAATTATTTTTAAAATGTTAATAATCTATATATTACAATTTTAAAATAAAAATTAAATCATAACCGTTTTTAACGATATTTGTTCTGCTAAGTAAAAAAGATAATGCCAACCATCACCTCGATTATAAACAGGTATAACAGAAAAAGGCTTGCTCAGATAGACTTCTTCAGAAAAAATCCTGCTGAAGCTCAGGATATTGTTTTCAAAAATCTTATAAGGCGTTCGGCAACAACAGAGTGGGGAATTTCTCACGGTTATTCTTCCATAATAAATGTGGATCAGTTCAGAGAGAGAGTTCCTGTAAGCACCTACGAGGATTTATTGCCTTATATTGAAAGGATAAGAAACGGAGAGAAAGATGTTTTATGGCCTGGCGAAGTTAAATGGTTCGCAAAATCATCAGGCACGACCGCTGCTAGAAGCAAATTCATACCTGTTACGCGTGAATCATTAAGAGAGTGCCATTACAGGGGAGCAACCGACGTGATTGCATTGTACCTCTCGTCCAATCCCGATTCGAAACTTTTCAGCGGAAAAGGGCTTATACTCGGCGGAAGCCATAAAATAAACAAACTAAGCAATAAATCCCTTTACGGCGACCTTTCCGCAATACTTATCCAGAACACTCCGCGATGGTTCGATTTTTTCAGAACACCGTCGAAAGAGATTGCTCTTATGGAGGACTTCGAGAAGAAGCTCGAACTTATAACTAAAATTACTGTCAAAAAGAACGTTACAAGCCTGTCGGGCGTGCCATCATGGTTTCTTGTGCTTATCAAACAGATACTTGAATGGACAGGCAAAACGAATCTGATGGATGTGTGGCCAGGCCTCGAGGTTTTTTTTCATGGCGGAGTAAGCTTTGTGCCATACAGAGAACAGTTCAGACATCTTATCAAAAATGAAAGTTTCAGGTATATGGAGACATTCAATGCTTCTGAGGGATTTTTCGGAATACAGGACGATTACTCAACAAACGATATGTTGCTTATACTCGACTCTGGCGTGTTTTATGAATTCATTCCGGTTGCAGAAATAAATTCTTACTCACCGAAAGCATATAGAATAGGCGAGGTTTCAAAAGGCGTTAATTATGCAATGGTGATATCAACCAACGGCGGACTATGGAGATACCTGATAGGCGATACTGTGCAGTTTACATCACTCTTCCCGCATAAATTCGTAATAACAGGCAGAACAAAACATTTCATCAATGTTTTTGGCGAAGAAGTGATAATTGATAATGCCGAAAAAGCAATTGAATGCGCCTGCAAGGCTACAGGTGCAGTCGTACTTGAATTTACTGCCGGACCTGTTTTCCCCGGAACCAACTCGAAAGGATGCCATGAATGGCTGATAGAATTCGAAAAAGAACCGGCCGACATGAACTTGTTTACTTTAAAACTGGATGAAGCTCTAAAATCGGTTAATTCCGATTACGAAGCAAAACGCTACAAAGATCTGAATCTTGCAATGCCTGTTGTAAGAGCTCTGCCTCGCGGCACATTCTATAAATGGCTGAAAGAGAAAAATAAACTCGGCGGACAGAATAAAGTTCCGCGATTATCCAACAGCAGGGAATATATTGAGGACATTTATCTTATTGCAGGAATAAAGACTGGATGATTTTTTATTCCGTTTTTCATAAAAAGTATCTCTATTTTAGTAATTTTACAAACCTGTTAAACCAAACATACTAATCATGCACATTGCTATCGCAGGCAATATAGGGGCAGGGAAAACCACCCTCACCGGCCTTCTGGCCAAACATTACGGTTGGATACCTCATTATGAGGACGCAGACGAAAACCCTTATCTGAACGATTTCTACGAGGATATGCTGAGATGGTCGTTTAACCTGCAGATTTATTTTCTGAATTCAAGGTTCCGCAAGATAATCGAAATAAGAAAATCGGACAAAACTGTAATCCAGGACAGAACTATTTACGAGGATGCCTATATCTTTGCACCAAATCTCCATGCAATGGGCCTTATGTCGACCCGCGATTATGAAAATTATCTAAGTCTGTTTAAACTTATGAGTTCGCTCATACAGGCGCCTGACCTGATTCTTTACCTCAGGGCTTCCGTTCCTACCCTTGTGAGCCAGATACAGAAACGCGGCAGAGAGTACGAAAGCTCCATAAGAATAGATTATCTCAAAAGCCTGAATGAAAGATATGAGGCATGGGCTGAAACCTACGATCTGGGCAAACTTCTTATTATTGAAGCCGATCATTATGATTTCCCCAATAACCCTGACCATCTGAGCGAGGTCATTGACAAGATTGATGCGGAGCTGCACGGGCTTTTTTGAAATAGCTTCAAAATATTTATTAATGAAAATATTAAGACTTATTTTATCACTGACAGGGATTATTTTTCTCTCCCCGCAACTGAATTCGCAAGCCGGCTCTTCATCACTACCTCCTGTTGATCCTGAAATCAAGACAGGGAAACTTTCAAACGGTCTGACCTATTACATAAAACATAACGAAGAGCCCCGTAAAAGAGCAAGCTTTTATTTCATTCAGAATGTCGGTGCTCTCCTCGAAGAAGACGATCAGGACGGAATTGCACATTTTATCGAACACATGGCCTTTAACGGCACTGAAAGATTCCCTGGCAGGAGTATCATAAACTCGCTCGAAAAACATGGAGTGGCTTTTGGCTACAATATAAATGCTTACACAGGTTACGAAGAAACCGTCTATAACCTTAGTGATGTACCGGTTGATTCGCCGGGCATAATTGATACCTGCCTTATGATATTATACGACTGGTCGGATTTTATTAGTATTACAGCTAAGGAAACAAATGCTGAGAGAGGTGTCATTATCGAGGAATGGAGGACGCGCAGAGATGCCTCTTTCAGAATGATGCAGAAATATCTGCCTGTTATATTTAAAGGTTCAAAATACGAGGTAAGAGATATTATCGGCGAACTCGATTTAATAAAGAAATTCACACCTGATGATATTATAAAATTTTACGATGACTGGTATCGTCCCGACCTGCAGGCCATTGCAATAGTAGGTGATTTTGATGCCGGTCTCATGGAAGATAAAGTAACAGAGTTGTTTTCGAAACTCAATACGGTAAATAATCCAAAACCAAGGCCGGAGTTCGAAATACCCTGGCATAAAGAGATGCTTTATGTTATTGCTACGGATAAGGAAGCTCCTCAGAATTCAGTCTCCGTGTTCATAAAACATAAAGCTGTGGAACCTGAGGCAAAAGATCTTTCCTATATGAGACGAAAGCTTATCATAAGGCTGATGAACAACATGATGGCTGTAAGGATAAATGAGCTGCTTCAGAAAGATACTCCTCCGTTCATATCAGGTACGATAGGTTTTTCCGACCTCGTGAGAGGTATTGATGCTCTTGTTGTAAGCGCTGATGCAAAACCTAACGAAGAGGATAAGGCACTTGAGGCAATATGGAAAGAGGCCGAAAGAGCCCGGAGGTATGGATTTACTAACAGCGAGCTCGAAAGAGCAAAAGCTAACCTGCTGACATCCAGCGAAAATTTTTACAAACAAAAAGATAAAATATCGAATGATGATTTTATAAACGATATCCTGGAAAATTTCCTTTACGGCGAACCGCTAGTATCGGTTGATTTCAATTATGAATTTACAAAAACAACAGTCCCGTCTATCACTGCTGAAGAGATTTCGGACTTCTTCAGAAGCATGATGAAGACCGAAAACAGTGTTATTGTTGTTCAGGGTCAGGAACAGCAAGGAATAAAACATATTTCTGAAGAAGAAGCAAAAAAAATTATTGCAAAAATTTCAGCCACCGATATTCAGGCATATCAGGATAACGTGATCACAGAATCGCTTGTTGACGGTGAATTAAAAGGTTCTCCTGTGATTAAAACAAAATCCCTCAGACAATTTGATGCAGTAGAATGGACACTTGGAAATGGTGCAAGAGTTGTTTACAAAAAAACCGGTTATGAAAAAGATAATGTCCTGCTTACGGCATACAGTCTGGGAGGAACGTCGCTTTATGAGCTCCCCTGCCTGCCATCTGCTACTATGCTGCCATCGGTTATTCCAGCGTACGGACTTGGCAAGTTCGATAATGTGACACTTCAGAAAGTGCTTGCAGGCAAAAACGTAACACTATCCGTTTCACTTGGCCAGATAACCGAAGCTATAAACGGCTCCTCCATACCAAAAGATTTCGAAACAATGATGCAGCTTCTTTACCTCAGGTTCGTAAATCCACGATTCGACTCGGCTGCTCATAAGGCAATAATGTCGAGATATTCAGCATTTCTTGCAAGCATGGCAAAAGAACCGTCAAAAATAATGCAGGACTCCATGTCGCTCTTTCTTGCCGACTATAATCCGAGAGCTCTGATCCTTAATAATTCTATGCTGGAAAAAGTGAACTTCGGAATGATTGAAAAGGTTTACAAAGAAAGGTTTGCCAATGCGGCAGATTTTACTTTTTTCATTGTGGGAAATATTGACGAAGCTGAAGCAAAATCTCTTTCCATGAAATACATTGGCTCACTGCCTTCATCTCCCGCCAGAGAGAGCTTCATAGACCGTAATATAAGGCCGCCGGAAGGAAAATTTATCCGAGACATTACAATACCGCTTGCTGTACCCAAAGCAACCGTATTCATCAGTCATTCGACAGAATTCTTATATACACCTTACAACAATGTTTGTCTGAAAGTTATAAACGGCATTCTTGACCTTGTTTTCACGGAAAAAATAAGGGAGGAGGCGGGCGGAACATACGGAGTATCGGTAAGTCTGACCTCACAGCTCTTTCCATATCAGAATGCTGCAGGTCTTATTATGTTCGATTGTGACCCTGAGAAAGCTGATACTCTCAAAAAAGTCGTTTATGATGAGATTGACCGGCTTATTAAATACGGGCCGACAGAAGATAATCTGCAAAAAGCTGTAAGCAATATGCTTAAAATCAGAGAAGAAGCGAAGCAGCACAATAATTACTGGAGCAACTTGCTTTATTCATACTACTATTCCGGCGTTGATGTGAACGACCCGGCTAACTTCGACAGGATTTTAAAAAAGCTCACTGTAAAAGATATACGTAACGTCGCAAATAGCTTCTTTGGAAAAGCCGATATTGTTGATGTAGTATTCCGGCCCGAATAAATTATATATGTCTTTATTATTTAATTCTTTCCAGAAATAAAAATATATTTGTATATAATATAAGTCGCACGTTATGTTATAAAAATCAGGCGGAGCCCTATGAAAAACAACAATCAGATCAACCGCAGGCAGTTCGTTGCAACATCCTTTGCTGCCACTGCCGGATTAATGGCAGGTGCCAGTGCGTTATCTTGCAACTCACCTAATAAATCCGATATAAAGGTCGGATTATACAGTATAACGTTCCTTGGTGTCTGGTATCGCGGGGAAGCCATGCCTCTGGAAGAAATGGTAAAAAAAGCCAGAGAGTACGGTTACACAGGAATTGAAATAGACGGTAAAAGGCCACACGGCAATCCGCTCGACTGGCCAACGAAAAAATGCAAGGAGTTTAGCAGCTATGCCAGTGGGGAAGGCATTGAAATTTTCGGTGTCGCTGCCAACAATGATTTCAGCAGTCCGATACCAGAACACAGGGAGTGCCAGATAGCTTATGTGAAAGAGCTTATCAGGATGACATCGGACTTAGGTGCAAAAACACTCAGGTTGTTTCTTGCCTGGCCGGGCATTACAAAACATCCTCAGATAGCCCAATATGATATTGCACGAGATATATGGAACTACACTCATGCAAAATTCTCGGAAGAGGAGACATGGGCTTGGTGCCGTGAAGGGATGGCCGAGTGTGCAAAATATGCTGAAGATGCCGGAGTGGTACTTGCTCTCCAGAATCACAAACCGGTAATCCGAGATTATCCCGAAGTGTTGAAAATGGTTAAAGAAGTTAATTCACCGAATCTTAAGGTATCGTTCGATGCACCTATCATGGAAGACAAGAGTGAAGAAGGCATTCAAAAGGCCGCCAGGGCAGTAGGCGATTTGCAGGTGCTGTCACATTTCGGAGGCGAATATGAAAGAAGTTCTGATGGCAAAGTTATTGGCGAAGACTTTTACAAATATTTCATTAAGGCCATGAATGATATTGGTTATCAGGGCTATATGAGTTATGAGCTCTGCCATACTCTGCCTGTTGTGAATGGTCAGACTGTCGGTATCGAATTTGCAGAAAAGAATGCACGTCTGGCCGCAGAATTTATGAACGGGCTTATAAAAGAACTGGCTTCCTGAAAAATAAAGAAAGTCGTCTGCCTGCTGGCTGATAATAGTTTGACCAAAAGCGTCCGGGACAAAATTTTATGATTGATGAAAATAATTTAGCTTTACAATCCGGTGCATATAGGAAACCTGCCCCGAAACGACAGGCAGAGCAAAACTCACATAATGCCGGATGTTCGAAAATATATGATAATATACAATACCATCAGATATGAAAACATCAGTTTCAATTGCAATACTGTTTCTCTGCCCTACTCTTATACTGTTTGGCCAACCCACACAAGAAATCGAAATAAAATCAGAGATAAGTGATGTAACCGTTTACCTTAGCGGCGCACAGGTTACAAGATCAAAAACTGTTGATCTTCCCACAGGCAGAACATCCCTTAAATTTGTTGACCTGTCTCCTTTCATTGATTCAAAAAGTGTAAATATCAATGCAAAAGGCGAATTTACAGTGCTCTCGGTTAATTTTCAACAGAATTTCTTGACTCAGCAAACCAGATCGAAAGAATACGAAGACCTCATGAAAACCAAAGAGGAAATTGAAAAGAAAATAAAAATCGAAAATGCCCATCTCGATGTTTTAAACGAGGAAATGGCTTTTCTAAAAGCTAACAGCTCAATAGGAGGAGCTAATACAGGTACAAGTTTGACTTCTCTTAAAGAAGCCGATGCCTATTTCATCGAAAAAATAACCGCAATTAAACTTAAGCAGATAGACCGTCAAAACAGTATCGAACAATTAATAAAAGAACTCGAAAAAACTGAAAATCAACTTGCCGTTCTGGCAAATAAAAAAGAGTTCCCTTCCGGAGAAATAATTGTAAATGTTGACTCCAAATTGTCCATAAAAGCAACTTTCGAATTAAGATATTTCGTTTCAAATGCAGGCTGGACTCCATCTTACGATATCAGAGTAAAGAATATAGATCTCCCTGCAGAATTAATCTATAAAGCAAACGTGCATCAAAACACAAACGAAAACTGGAAAAATATTAAATTGAGATTGTCTTCATCCGACCCGAATACTTCCAATAATTACAGGGAGCTTCAGCCATATTTTCTAAACTATAACACACGCCCTCCTTCATATTACAATAACATCTCACAGGTTTCCGGACACATCTACGACAGTAAGACCAAAGAACCAATAGTTGGTGCAAGCATAATGATAAAGGGAACTTCTATCGGTACAGTTTCAGATGTAAACGGTGCATATTCGCTTTCTGTTCCTCAGAACGGCGGAGTGCTACTGGTCTCCTTCATTGGATATAAACAGCAGGAAGCTCCTGTCACAAGCCAGCAGATGGATTTCATGCTCGAAGAGGATTCCGTGTCATTAGATGAAGTTGTTGTGATGGGATACGGCGTTGCAGAGAAGTCTTTACAGGGAAGAATGGCCGGAGTTAATCTCTCGAAAAGTAAAACAACCCAAACTCCCGAACCAGCTCAACAAAAAAGCATAATTGTCGAAACCGAACAGGTTCCAAATCAAACAAGTGTGGAATTCGATATAAAAACTCCATACACAATTCCATCAGATGGAAAAAATCTGACAATAGATATTGATAATTATTCCCTTCCTGCAAGCTATCAATATTATTGCACTCCAAAAATTGACAAGAATGCATACATTATTGCACAAATTGCAGACTGGGAGCAATATAATTTTCTGGAAGGTGAAGCCAATGTTTTCTTCGAAGACACTTATACCGGAAAAACATTGCTTGATGTGAGGTTTATGACCGATACTCTGACAATTTCACTTGGAAAAGACAAAGGGGTTACCGTTAAACGCGACATTCAAAAGCAATTTACTACAAGACAATTCCTCGGCAATAAAAAAGAAGAAACAAAGACGTGGTTAATAACAGTTAAAAACAATAAGCAAAAAAACATAAATGTTTTTCTTTTTGACCAGATACCTGTTTCCACTCTTGAAGAGATAGAGGTAATTCCGGTCAACATATCTAATGGAAAACTCAACCCCGAAACAGGAATAATAAAATGGGATTTCCAGCTAAAACCAACTGAGAAAAAAGATATTGAATTGAAATACTCCGTCCGATATCCAAAATACAGAACTTTAATAATTGAATAGAACTGTAATAAGCCAAGGAAATAACTTATTAATAACTATTTAATAAACAAATCTATGAAAACACTTTACCTTGACAATAAATCTTGGAAAACTATCCAGAAATTTATCGGAATATTATTTTTTCTGGTAGCTTTGACTTACCTGATTGCCTCGGAAAGTGAGCTGGATATTGCCGGATATATAATTGTATTTGGATTTTCTATAACAAGTCTCGCATAAATTATAAAGAGTCCGAAAATAGTGGACTGAGACTTTTCATATTTGTAATTGCAAAACAATTTTTTTGTGATGCAGGTGAAAACCGAAAAGCCTGAAAAGAGTAGGTAATAATTAAAATTAAGTAATTATGAAAACATTAGATTTAAATGAATTGGAATCAATTAATGGAGGATCTAGATGCGGAAAAATAGGTGCTATTTTTGGAGTTTCTGCTGCGGTTTTAATGGTAGCTGCATTAGCAACTAATCCTGCTACATTAGCAGGAGGATTAGTTCTTGCACATTCAATATCATTTGGAATTGTAGGAGGCGGATGTGGTATCATAGATTTGTTTTAGTACCTTTTAAATGAAATAAAATTATTTATTACATTAAATTTGATTAATTTAATAAAGTCTTTGTTTTGGCAAAGACTTTACTTTAAAGTTTTAAAATGATGAATGAAAATTATAACTTAATTTTAATTTTATCTTATGGAAGATCAGATTCTAAACAATCAATTCTATATTGTTATTGTTGCACTCTCCTGTGGAATAATCAGTATACTTACCGGGGGATTCGGCAATATCTTTATGGACAAAATATGCTATTTTATTATAGCCTCAGGAGTTATTCTAATCAGCTATTATTTAATTGGCATTGACCGGAATAAATATAGACTTAAAATCATATCTTTAACTGCTTTCCTTTTGATCTATAGCGTAATAATCAATTTCTTGTTAATCCCTTTTTTGATTGTTGTATTTCTTGTTGTGCTTCTTTATCCAAAAAATAATTATAAATCTGCTCCTGATATAACCATAGACTCTCCCTTAAAATTCAGTTTCAGAAATCTGCCCATCTGGAAAATCATATTAATATTTCTTTACATTATTCCTTTATTTATGCTTGAATAGAATGAATGAATCATCTTTGATTTAAAACTCACCTCTGGGCTTTCCATGCACTCACCCCCTTAATCCCCCTCTCTGCTTCGCAAAGAGGGGGACACCTGCTTTAAAGTTAATATATTTACTGCTATCCATTCTTTCAATGTTTAACGGAAAATAATAAAATCCGGAATTATAAGACATTCTAATTTTTGATAGTTATAAGTGTTATTTAAATGATATTCTGTACCTTACTCCCCCTCTCTAAGTATTAGAGAGGGGGCCGGGGGGTGAGTTCATGCTATGGATTGTAATACATTGATATTGTTTCCCTTACTGGGAATCAAAATAATTGATTAACAAATTCTTTTATTGTACGTAAACTAAAATGCCCAAAACAAGAATATTTCACCACTGAGAACACCGGGTAACACGGATTTTCTCCGTGCAAATCTGTGAACTTCGTGGTAAAAAAATCTTAAAAATGCGCAGAACGATATTTTTCCAGATAAGTATCCAGTAACGACCGGAACATCTTACCGTGATTCGGATATTTCAAATGAAGCAGCTCATGCAGAATGACCTTAAACCTCATCTCTTCCGGTTCATCGAGCAGCTTTCTGTCGAATGTCAGCCTGCCACGACCCGAACAGCTTGCCCATTTCCTTTTCATTTCCTGAATATGGATTCCCACCGGCTCAACGCCCACCTCCCTGGCCAGATTCCTAACATCTTCCTTGAATTTCTCAGGTGTTGTCATGCCGTACGCCCTTTAGTATCTTCATTATTTGTTGAACGATTTCCACAAGTTTGTCCATATCCTCCATACCTGAACTGATAATAACCTTATAGAGCTCTCTCCTTATCTCCCTTTCATATCTCTCACTACTTTGCCAGTGCGGGTAGTTCAGAATTACATCCCGCATCTGATTTGCCATCGTCTCAGCATCTTCAAAGTCTCTTTCCTTCAACATCCAGTAAATGGTAAAAACCTCGGCAGGCATATCTTTTTCAATCTGTTCGGCCTGAGAAGAATTGATTTCCTTTATTATCTTCTTCATCTCCTCTAATGTCTCGAGCGTGTTCTTCTGCCTGTTCTCGTACAGCTTTACCAGCAGTTCAGCTTTCTCGGCAATGGAAATCAGATAGGGCGACTCTCTGCTTCGCGTTCCAACAGTTCTTTCGATGCTTTTTATCAGATTGAATATCTTTTCAGTGTCTGAAGCTTTGCTTTCTTCTATCCTCTTAAGTGTATTCTCATCTATCTCATAAACATCCAGTGTCGGTCCGATAACATCAACCTTCGTATATTCCCTCACAAGCATCGCAGTCTTTCCGGTAAGCTCACTGTCAAGGACGATTCCACGCTCATAATTCTCCCTGACGATTTTATACATCCTCGAAAGTGCTTCGTAATCATCTATATAAGGCCGCAGAAAATTATCCGGTGAGATAATCTCATAGATGTCAGATAGTTTTTTGAACCATTTGTAAAATTCCTGTCTTTCCTGTTCGTCCCTGAAGTGTTCCAGCACCGCCTCAACAGCCTTATCACGCTTTTTCTCTGCGATAAGGTTAAGATATTTCTCTTTTGCCGTTATCATCTCTCGTTCGAATCTCTCTTTCAACACTTTCACATCGCGGATTATCCCTTCTATGTCGTGAGAATCGAAAGCCAGTGCTTTTTCGAGATTGTCGAAGATGCCGACGAAGTCAAGAACAAAACCCGACGACTTACTTCTTCCCTTATCATCTTCATAGGGTCTGTTCACTCTGGCGATAGCCTGCAACAGCACGTGATCTCTCATTGGCTTGTCAAGATACATGCAATAAAGTATGGGCGCATCGAAACCGGTAAGCAGCTTCTCAGTAACAATCAATATCTTCGGGAGCTCATCGGGTTTCTTGAACGCTTTCCTTATTCTTTTCTCATCCGTTTCCGAAAGATGGTACCGGGCAAGTTCGGGCGGGTCGTTGTAAAACGGGCTGTAAACGACTTTCGAATATTCCGGCGGCAAATGTTTATCGAGCTCTTTCTTGTAGATAGCGCAGGCTTCCCTGTCAACTGCTACAAGGAAAGCTTTGTATCCCATCGGCTCGATGTTATCCCTGTAATGGTCAACAATATATTCTGTAACCTTTTCGACCCTCTCCCTGTTCTTAAGCATATTCCGCAGGGTAACGGCTTTCTCCAACACTTTGTTGAGCACTTCCACATCGCTTATCCCCTGAGCTTCTGCAACGTCAAGGAACTCCTTTTCGAGCAGCTCTTTCTCCACTTGCAGGTTATTCGGGGCAAGAGTATAATACAGTGGGACTGTTGTACCGTCCTCTATTGATTCCGAAATGCTGTATTTGTCGAGGTAGCCATAGGGCGGGTCGTCGCGGCCAAACGTGACAAATGTTCCTTTACCGTATTGCGTCTTATCTATCGGAGTGCCGGTGAAGCCTATATATGTGGCATTTGGCAGGGCGCCCATCAGGTAATTGCCCAGTTTCCCGCCGGTGGTTCTGTGAGCCTCGTCAACCATAACAAAGATATTCCTCCGGAGGTTTATGTTTGCCGAAATGCCTTCGAACTTATGTATCATGGTGATAATCAGACCCCGTCTGTCGCCCGAAAGAACTTTTTGCAGATGCTCCTTACTCTCGATGACCTCAACATCCTCGATACCAAGAGACTTTATGTTTCCGAAGAGCTGGCTCTCGAGCTCGTTTCTGTCAACGAGCATGATAACCGTTGGATTTTCGAACAATGGATTTTCCATTATCTTACGGGCGGCAACAATCATCGTGTAGGTTTTACCTGAGCCCTGTGTATGCCATACAAGGCCTCTCTTTTTTTCCGTATCCTGTGCCCTCTCCATTATCTTACTCACCGCCCTCATCTGATGAGGCCGCAAAACAACTTTCCTTAGCTCATCGTCCTGCCGAGTGAACATTATGAAATCAGCAAGCAGCTTTATAACCCTCTCCCTGTCGAAAAACGTCTTTACCAGATTTTCGAAGTCGCCGGCTGATTCTTCCTTCCAGTTGAACAGAAGTTTTTCCGATGTGTTCCATGTTGCACCGTAGTAATATTTCAGGATATGAGTCAATGCATATATCTGCATAACGGCCATCAGTTCAGGGCCTTCTCTGTGATATCTCTTCACCTGCTCCAGAGCCTCGCTTATCCCCCCTATCTTATGTGCGGCTTTCGTCTCGACGAACAAAACAGGCAGACCGTTGATGAGAAAGACTATGTCAGGCCGGATGGTTTTGTTGCCGCTGGTAAACACAAACTCGTCAGTGACATGAAAGGTGTTTCTGTTGACATCTACTGTATCGAGGAAGGTTACGTTTCTCTCGCGCTTATCGCCGGGAACGAATACTGTTTTAATCCCCTTCAGGTATTCCCATGCGGTGAAGTTACCTTCGATGTCAGGCAGTATGTTACCGAGTCTTTTGATAATATCTTCAGCCATCAGGTTATCCATGAAGTCGGGATTGAGTCGTTGCAACTGGTTGACGAAGATTTCCCTGAACACTATGCCGGCATTGCCGCCTCTCAGTCTCAGGGCGTCGTCGGGTTTTACATATTCCCAGCCAAGCCTGAGTAAGATTCTGGAGCCGTCGGACGAAGTATATTCTGCCGATTGTTCCTGCACATAGTCAATGACAGGCTTTTGAACCGAATATCTTTCACCACCCAGTGAGCTCATGACACGGTCTCCATTTGATTGACTCTGATGTTTGCGGTCATAAGGTTATGCAAAAGGCTTTTGAACAATTCCTCGAGCGCCTTCTTTTTATTTTCCTCCGCTTCTATTTTAGCATCAATGGCCGAAAGAATGGATGCAATCTTTTGCTGGGTAGGAAATGGAGGGAGAGGAATTGATTGAGAATAAACTACAGATTGAGATATCAATGGTTGTCCACCTCTATTCTTTAATTTATTCAAGTTAAGAATTTCTAAAGCGTTTAGTAAAAATTTTAAATCAATTTTCCTTTTAAAATAATTCACATATAATGCATTATCAGATACCCAACATTTTCCTTGTGAAATATGAGCAGAACCACAATATTCACCAACTCTCCCAAGTATTATAGTGGGGTATTCAATTAAAAATTCATTGGAATATCCTATAATACCATTGCCGCCAAAGACTGGAAAAATATATGGCTCAGCTGGTGATTCTTTTAATATTTTAGGTCTGGCTTTACCACTTGTTATTCTAAATATATTTTCTAATCTCACCACTTCCCAATCCTCCGGTACGGGTCCGATTTCGGTTTCTTTGAGTGGTACGGTTTCAGCTTCTTCTGGTGAAACGGGTCCGTAGGTAAAGAGGTGCTTCATCATCGTTTTTTTGAGTGCTTTTGTGGCGGCTATCACAGCTTCAGTTTTCTCCTTTGCCTCCTGCACCGCAGAGAGAACAGCTGCTATTTTTTGCTGCTCGAGAAGTGGGGGGAGGGGGATTGGAATTTGTTTAACTTCTGAAATATTTAACGTTGGATATCCATCTGCTTTTTCTTTTGCTAGTTTTAAACTTATCAGTACATAAAAAAGAAAATGTTGAATTGCTTTTTCTTTATTGGATATTACTGTGCATAGATGGCTTACAACATAAGCATCTATTGGTAGCATTGCTCTTTTCTCTAAATAAACTGTAGCACCACTTTTAGGGAAAACAATAGTTCCTTTTGGAAATAATTTTAATCTATAATCATTAATGGCATTATCATTTATTAAATCATATTTGTTTATAGAATAATTTTGATTATCAATATGACTAACACGTACAAAAGGCTTATCTCCATTGAAATATTTATCTCCTTGAGGAGCACTACCTCCCGATGAAATATCAGCGACCTGTCCCAATTTTACCACTTCCCACTCTTCAGGCAGTGCTTCGAGTTCGGTCATTTTGAAGCCTTGTGGGATTATGTCGTTGGTGGGTGGTTTCATAATGATGGTATCCTTAGTTTAATTTTAATATCTATATAACGATGCTGAAGGCTTTTTCTTTTTTGCAAAAATGTTTTGTAGCCCGGCGCCTCGATTTGCGAAACAATATGCTGGGAGGTGCAAAAAATAAGAGGAATATCAAATATAATTTTCATCTGTTTTCCATTTTTTAGAATTATCAATTATATATTGCCTTATTCGATTTAATTCAATCTCATTTCGAATCATGTGTTCGTAATAATTTCGTTGCCACACAACGTAAATATCGGTGTTTTGCCGAAATTTTTTGGTAACACCAATTTTAAATCCACGAATAATGGAACCAATTGACCTCGGTATAATGTGTTGGTATGCGTTTTGGGTGGGTTGGGGTTCAATATTTTGTTGTAGGGGTTCAATATTTTGTTGTAGGGGTTCAATATTTTGAACCCCTACAACAAAATTATTCAATACGATTATCCCATGAATATGATTTGGCATAACCACAAATTCATCCAATTGTACGTGCGGAAAATGTTGGGGTATTTCCAACCAACATTGGTGTGCTATTTTCCCAAATTCATTTAACCGCATTTCACCATTTAAAATTCCTCCAAATAAACATTCGCGGTTTTGTGTGCAAAGGGTAATAAAATATATTCCTGGTTGGGAATAATCATATCCCTGCAAACGGATGGAACGGCAATGGTGTTTATCTGGATTGTATTTCATTATTTCTTTCAATTATCTTTATTTCTTCCTCTATTAACCCCTATAATCAATATACTGAATTATATATTGCTTTTTCAAATAGTTAAATTTTCTCTTCTCATTCTTTACCTCCCAGTGCCCACCTTTGGCAGGACCTATGCGCTTGATTATTCCTTCTTTCTTTAGTTTACATAATTGTGTTTTGAATTCTATGTTCTGCTGCTTATTCATAAGTTTATTGCTAAAATTTCATTTTTCACTCTTTTAATTTTACTCTTTTTATTGATCTTTTGCTCTTTTGTGGTTTTCAACGTTTTCTTTTGCATCTTTAGTGCTCCTTTCCTGCGTCTTTTGCGCCTTTAGTGCGCCATAATAAGTTCCACATCATGTTGTACCAAATTCGCTAAATTCGATCTTTATTAGCCAATTAGTAGCCATTTTAGCCCATTGGCTCTTTTATCTAAATATATTTGTTGACAAATCATTACCTATTCATTACTTCCATTACCTGATCATTTTCTAATTATCATTTTTACTTTTCCCTGGCGTCTTCATGACTTCTTTGTGGCGTCTTTGGCGTCTTCATGGCGTCTTTAATATGTAATTCGTTCCTTTTCCCGTACTACCTATTTGCACAAAAATTTTTTTGACAACCAAATCAAGTAAGTCCCTGGTTGCAGTCCTTTCAGAAATTTTAGAAATCTCCTGATACTCCCTATTGGTAATCTTTCCTTTTTCTTTCACATACCTTACTGCCTTGATCTGCCTTTCGTTTAATCCTCTTTTTCTTAATTCTTCCTCATTAAAAATGTCTTTATGAAAAACGACAGTAAATTCCCCTAATCCTTCTTTTCTTTCCACAAATTCGGGTTCAGGCAGGTTTTGTTCTTTACACAGGTTAATCATCTTTAGTGTTCCCGAGCCCCATGATTCAATGAGATTGGCATAATAAAATACCGCTGCAATGAGCGGATTTCTTTGCCTTCCCGAATGCTTTTCCTTTAGCTGTTCAATAGTCAATGGAGGCATTAATTTCCCCGGATTCGATAGTATTATCTGGTCATCATATATCCGCACCTCAATGGATGAGGAAGTATCAAGATAATCCCTATGAACCAATGCATTGATTGCAGCTTCTCGCAGTGCATCGAGCGGGTAATCCCATATTTCCCTTCTTGCCACGCCTTCAAGAGAAAGCTCTTTTACAGAAGTATCAAACCTGACATTTATGTTCTTTTTTACAGCTTCGAGAATGCCATTAAGCTGCTGAAATAAATTTCCCTTTGCTTCAACCGTATCGAGAATTATTGTGTTGTTTTTAAACCTTCCCACCTTTGAATAAGCTGAAATAAAATATTTTTGTGGATTTCTGCCAAAAAGTACAATACAAGCTCTGGTAAGGCGTCCATCTTTTGTGATCAGGTTAAGTTTTTGCAGGATGCTTTTTGTGGTAT
>JAGPFZ010000082.1 GCA_018056245.1 Bacteroidales bacterium | reverse complement strand
CCCACCTTTGAATAAGCTGAAATAAAATATTTTTGTGGATTTCTGCCAAAAAGTACAATACAAGCTCTGGTAAGGCGTCCATCTTTTGTGATCAGGTTAAGTTTTTGCAGGATGCTTTTTGTGGTATCCTGCTCGATGAGAGGAAGCCGCTGGCGGGCAAGCACCTTGAATTTTTCTATGCTTTCGATATCAAGTACTTCCTCAAGTTGACCTATATTTTCACTTGTTGGTAGTTCGTCCCATGAATCTCCTGTTTTCTCAAGAAGGAATGAAGACAGTTCTATTCCAGAAAGCTCTTGTGTGGTACTGCCTGTTCTAACATAAAATTTTCCATCATAAGAAATAGGAAAAGAGGAACGAGAAATCTCAATATTCAATAAACTTTCCCCGTTCTGGATTTCTTCCCGTACGAAAGGAGTTATTCCTAATTTATTTTTGATTTTGTTTGGCAAATCCTCCAATAATTTTTTAATTTCGGATTTTTCCAATCCAAGCACTTCACCCTTGTCATTGCAACCTATATAAATGATACCACCATCTGTATTTGCGAATGCAGCAACAGTTTTTAAGTATTCATCATGCCAAGACTTTTTGAACTCTATGTTGTGATTTTCTACTTTTTCCATACTCCCAATTCCTTAAGATTTGAATTCTAGGTTCTGCTGCTCATTCATAAGTTTATTTTCAAAATTATTTATTGAACAGATTCATATATTTATCAAAAACAAATATTCTGTTTCTCTGAAATCCAGTTATTTCCCTTAAAATACCCTTGTTTAAAAATTCTTTTACCAGATCGTTTGCTGCTTTAGCTGAAAGGTTTGTTTTTTCTTGAACTTCCCTGACATTAACTACCGGTTTCTTAAAGAGATAATGCAGCAATTCCAATGCGGTTTTGGAACGTTTGCCCATTGACATAATTTTTTCTTTTTCTATGTTAGCTTTAAGCTCTGTCACCTGTTTTAATGTATCAAGGGCAATGGAAGCAGTTTGAATAATCCCCGTTAAAAAGAATTTTAACCACTGTCCCAGATCATTCTCAAGACGAACCTTCATTAAGTTATCATAATACAACGTTCTATTTTTTTCGAAAAAATCTGAAAGATAAAGTAAAGGCTTTTCAAGAACTTCATTTGCCACCAGATATAAAGTAATAAAAAGCCTCCCGATTCTTCCATTGCCATCCAGGAAAGGATGGATAGTCTCAAACTGATAGTGAGCAATAGCAACTTTAATTAAATGCGGTGTTTTAATTTCGTTATTATGCAAAAACATTTCAAAATCACTCAATAAGTCCGGCAATTCGTTCCATGCTGGAGGGACAAAAACTGCATTATTAATACTGGTTCCACCAATCCAGTTTTGAGATTTTCTAAATTCTCCGGGATTTTTATATTCACCTCTTCCGCCTGAAAGTAATATCTTGTGAGTATCCCGTATCAATCTGTTAGAGAGAGGAAGACTTTTTAAATCCTCAATCGCATTGTTCATTGCTTTAACATAATTAGTAACCTTTTTCCAATCATCCCGCTTTTCAGGATCTATTTCTTTTTCTTCAATAAATGCTTCTTCAATATTTGTTTTAGTCCCTTCTATTCGGCTTGATACAACAGCTTCCTTAGAAATATGCATTAATATAAACATATCGGTATCAGGTACAAACCTCGAAAAAGCGTTTAATTCTCCAATTTTTAGCGACGCTTCTTCCAGAAGTTTATTAATAGTTTCATCTGTCCATACAAAGGAATGATTTATCTTTTCCGGGAGAAAATACTTATATCCCGCACCATCTATCATTCTCCCAGCTTTAAAGTCTCTTATATCCATAATGCTTCTTAATATTGGTAATTTATATTTTACTTTACACTACAAAAGTAAAACAAAAAAACTTATATTTTACTTTACGTTGCAAAAGTAAAATAAGGGAATTTATATTTTACTTTTATCGTTTTTAGTGACCTTTCCATACTCCCATTTCTTTTAAAATCGCTTTCATTTTTTTGTCCGCTTCATTTTGTTCTTCTTCTGCTTCTTTAAGCTGTACGATAGCATCCTCAAGGTCAAGGGTATCATCCTCACCATTTTGAGCCACATAACGGCTCGGGCTCAAGTTGTAATCGTTTCGGGCTGCTTCTTCATTTGTAATAATCTTACTGATACCTTCTACTTCTTCCCAGTTGAGATAACTATCTGCAATTTGTTTAATGCTTTCATCGGGTAAAAAGTTTTTCGGTCTGCCTTTCATAAAGAGCTTCGAAGCATTGATAAGCAGTATCTTTCCTTTCCTCTCCTCCGGTTTCGATTTGTTAATAACCATGATTATCCCTGGCGCTGTTGTATTATAGAACAGGTTTTCGGGCAGTAGCAGCACAGACTCTACAAAATCGTTTTCTACAAACTGCTTTCGGATATCCCGCTCGCGGTTACTGCCTGCATTGCCACTTCCACGGGAAACGGCGCCAGTATCGAGCACCACAGCCATTTTCCCCTTGTCGTTAAGCGAGGCGAACATGTGCTGAATCCAGCCCCAGTCGGCACTGTTGGAAGGAGGATAGCCGTAACCGAATCGGTTGTAAGGATCATTCTCATACACGGCTTGCGAAAAATCCTGATTCCACATGGGATTAGCGGTGACAATATCAAATTTTTCGAGCGAACCCTGCGTTGTAAGAAATGCAGGTCGGTTCATCGTATCACCGAGTGCTATTGTTGCCTCCATATCGTGGATAAAAGCATTCATCTTTGCCATAGCAAAGGTAGAAGGTAATACTTCCTGTCCGTAGAACCTAAGAGGTTCAATGCCAGGATCGGAACCATATTTTTCTTTGAAGCGCAAAAAGCATTTGATGAGTAAACCTCCAGAACCACAGCAGGGATCGTACACCGTTTTTCCCTGTTCGGGATCAAGAATGCGCGACATCAATATAGCAACCTCTGATGGTGTATAAAACTCGCCTGCGCTTTGACCAGACCCTTCGGCAAATTTTCGCAGCAGGTATTCATAGGCTCTCCCTAGTATGTCGGCATCAACATCATTTAAACCAAGGCGGTATTTGCTCAGGACACTTATAAGTTCTTTCAATGCATTATCGCTTATGATTCTTTGTCCCGAGGTTGTGGCATTAAAATCCACTGTGTCCACCACGCCCTGAAGTTTGGGATTTTCGCGTGCAATGTAGCGAACGGCAGTGGTAAGGTACTCTCCTACATTAGTTGGGTGTTTTGCAATAGCTTCCCAACGAGTATCTTTGGGAAGATAGAAACGTACAAGCGTATGATCTTTCATCAACAGATCTTCAACAATTTTTCTAGAACCATACTCCTGCGATAACCTATTAAGTTCATCCTCAAACACATCCGAAAGTCTCTTTAAGAAGATGAGCGGAAGAATATAATCCTTATACTTTGGGGCGTCAATAGGTCCGCGTATTTTGCAGGCGGCTTCCCAGAGCCAGTTCTCCAGTGTTTTTATATCAAGATTGTTTTCCACAATGTTTTGAACCTTTTGTCTTTTACCTTTTGTCTTTTCTGAAGTTTATGAATTAATAAGATTAAGATAATTCTTTCGGCTAAAGTTGAACTTATTAATTTACCAAAAGTAATAAATATATTCCTTTGGCAAATGGCATAAAAATGGGAGGAGAGTGAACCAGCCTTTTTACCATCCGTGCTGACACAGTCAGCCAGGCTTGCCTGCCGTACTTGTAAAGGCAGGCAGGCTTGCCAGCCGTACTGGCAAAGGCAGGCAGGCTTGCCTGCCGTACTTGTAAAGGGAGGCAGGCAGGGAACCTGGATCTACATATATCCCTTTGGATTATATTGTAGTCCTACCAGGAATCGAACCTGGATTTACGGTTTAGGAAACCGCCGTTCTATCCATTGAACTATAGGACCGTTATTTAAAATGGCAAAATTATGCCTTTTTTTATCATTGCAATATACATTATGAATCAATATATTTTTTTGTTTTTTCTTTAACCTGTTCAATGTTATCTTTTTATTTTTTTATGTTTTTGATATTTCTCCATAGTTTTATACCTTCACTTTTAATTTAATAAACTAATGAATTACATTGATATAATCATTCTGATAATAATGGTAATAGCTGTTATTTATGGCTTCATCAATGGCTTTATCAGAGAAGTTGCCTCTCTGGCCGCACTTATTCTTGGAATATGGGCTGCTATAAAATTTTCAGACTGGACAGCTTTGAAACTTTACGAATGGTTTGATATGACAGGGCGCTACGTGGGAATTATTGCCTTTATCATCACCTTCAT
>JAGPFZ010000036.1 GCA_018056245.1 Bacteroidales bacterium | reverse complement strand
AAGATTTGTATGGAAATATATAAGGCGCAAATTCACCCTTTCTCGATATAACAGGTTGAACACTCACCACGTTGGAAAATTTACTTATTTTCTCGGCATTTTCTTTCGTTAGCGGCATAATATATGCTGAACCTATAAAATACTGATAGTCTGATTTAGAGATATTAAGCCTTTCAAAAGCTTTGGGATTGATAGTTGTGCCATTTGTCTGAACAGCATAAGTTATTTGCTGAGTTTTTAATTCCTGTATCTTCTTTCCGTTTATGTAAACCACCGCATCTTCTATATAAATTGTATCGCCATGTATTCCGATGCATCTCTTCACATAGTTATCCCTCCTGTCAACCGGCCGGTAAACAATATTATATCTCTGCCGTACCTCTTTTCTTGCCCTGTCAATATAATGCTCCAATGACTTCACAGTATCTGATGAATAGCTTCCACTCTCCATCATTTCCCTTGCTATACGTCTGACAATCTCATAATAAGCAGTTGACTGGTCTTCAAGAACTACAGTGTCGCCTGCAGGAAAATTGAATACAATAGGATCATTGTTTTTAACCTTCCTTAAACCTGCAAGCCGCTTATACGGCCAATGAACAACGTCGGACCATGATTTGGTTTTCAAAATAGGTATTGTATGCTGGGTGAACGGGAAAGCTATCGGCGTATTCGGCATCCGTGGGCCATATTCAACCTTGCTCACAAAAAGATGATCGCCTATGAGCAACGATTTTTCCATCGAACCTGTAGGAATCCTGTAGTTCTGGAAAAAAAATATATTGATTATTGTTACCGCTATAATTGCAAAAATCAGAGCATCAATCCATTCAACCAGAGCGCTGTTCTTTCCATTACGCTTCTTCCAGAAAGTCCAGTTGACTTTTTTCGTTATATAAATGTCAAAGATAACGACAAGGCCAAGCAGAAGCCAGTAATTACCTATCCAGATAACAAAAAGAATGTAAATGATTGACGCAATGGAAAACCAGAAATATTTACTCGAAAATATTTTCAAAATAAAGCTTTTTAAAGTCCACAAAAATAAAAATTATTATCTAAATCCAAGTACGTCTGCTAAAGTAAATACTCCTTTTCTCGACTTTATATATTCAGCAGCAATAATTGCTCCAAGTGCAAAACCTTTTCTGCCTTTCGCTTTATGTTTCAAAGATATGGTATCTATATCCGAATCCCATACAACAATATGAGTGCCGGGTATTTTCCCTCTCCTGACCGACTTTATCGGTATGCAATTATTCATCGGTTCGTCAGCCGGACACCAGCCTTCATACGAAGGATGATGTTTCCTTATCTCTTCTGCAAGGACAATTGCTGTGCCGCTTGGCGCATCAAGCTTATTTATATGATGTATTTCTTCTATGAAAGGCTTATATTCTTTCTGCCCTGCCATCAAACGTGCGAGTTCGGAGTTGACACGATAAAGTATATTGACCCCTATACTAAAGTTCGAAGAATGGATAAACGATGTTTCATGCTTTAAACATAGCTTCACTGCTTCATCATAATGTTTCAGCCAACCGGTTGTTCCCGAAACCACTGGTTTCGACATTTCAAGACACTTTGCAATATTTCTGAAAGCCGAATCGGGTGTGGTGAACTCTATAACCACATCTACATCAGCCAGCTTTTCGGGATTCAAATCCTCAAGATTATTTACATCTATCTTCACCGTCACACGATGACCAAGCTTAACAGCCATCTTCTTAATTTCATGGCCCATACGGCCATATCCAATCAATGCAATATTCATAATTTTTCAGTTTCCGCTAAAATACCTGTTTTTTTCATAAATTACTTGCGTGCAATATATAATAAAAAATAACTTATAAAACATAAATGAGAAAGTTCTTATTAAAAATAGACAATTACAATAATAAAAAATAATACTAACTTTACTGGAAAATAAGGTTTTATGAAACGTCGTAATTTTTTAAAGGCTGCTGCACTTGCCGCTCCGGCTCTGAGCCTTTTCCCTGCCGATCTTTCTTCTATCGTAAGGGAAATAAGCCTTCAGGGCAAAATGGAAAAACGTTCTCTGGGACGTACCGGAGAGATGCTTTCTGTAATAGGTTTCGGCGGTATCATAGTAAGAGATGTTACCTCTGCGGAAGCCTCAGATTATGTTAGGATGGCTATCGAAACCGGTGTCAACCATTTCGATGTGGCACCTTCCTACGGTAATGCCGAGGTGATGCTTGGCCCTGCACTCGAACCTTACAGAAAAAATGTCTTCCTTTCGTGTAAGACACAAAAACGGACAAAAGTTGAGTCACGAAAAGAGCTGGAACAGTCACTAAAAAACCTGAGGACCGACCATTTCGACCTTTATCAGCATCATTCAGTGACGACTATGAGCGAAGTAAACACCATCCTTGGCCCAGGCGGGGCGCTCGAGACGTTTGTTGAGGCAAAAAAACAGGGACTGGTGCGCTTTCTGGGCATGTCGGTTCACTC
The DNA here is from genome assembly GCA_018056245.1 of Bacteroidales bacterium. Lineage (GTDB taxonomy): Bacteria > Bacteroidota > Bacteroidia > Bacteroidales > VadinHA17 > LD21. The sequence goes on along the minus strand of JAGPFZ010000036.1, from coordinate 16,646 downwards.
AGCCGAAGCAGGAATAGCATTGATGAATGCCTATGACTTCGACACAATAATGTTTCCTCTGAACATTGCAAGCTGGAATGCCGGTAATTTCGGACCTCAGATACTCGACCTTGCGCATAAGAAAGGTATGGGCATTATATGTCTGAAGGCGATGGCAAAAGGTCCGTGGCCGCAGGGTGCCGACAGGTCGAGATACAAAAAGTGCTGGTATGAGCCGTTCACTACGCCCGAAGACATTAAAACCGGACTTCGCTTTGCCCTCTCCCATCCCATCACCGACCTGATGACTCCAGGTGAAGGAGAACTCTTCAAAATTGCACTCAACCTGAAGGACCAGCTCACTCCGCTGACCACCGCCGAAGTTGAAGCAATAAAGCTAAGAGGGATGAAAATGGAGCCGCTGTTCCGTTATCCTTCCGAACAGGCCACAAAATAACTTCCGGTAAATATATTTTCAGTGAGTATCAGATGAACGCCTTTCACCTTCGAGGGAAGAAAGGATTCGCATTGCCTCCTCACGGCTGTCGCCGCAAAACTCAGGCTCAGGCTTGAAATCAGTGCACACTTTAGGTCTTAACGGACTCTCATACAGGGCGCATCTGTAATCTTCAAGCAGATGAATACACCTCACCCCCGCAGCCTTGCCATCAGGCATACCCGGTACCGCAGATGAAATCGAAAGAGCAATGCAACAAGCACCACATCCAGGCCGACACTCCATGAAGATAATTCATTGATATAATATCCAAATATACTTAAATTTAGCATTGGAATGTATCGGAATACCGGAAAAGGAGAATAAAAGAAAAAAGATTTTCTTTATTTTAGTTGGATTATTATAATGATAAACAGGATATAATGAAAGCCCATAATTTTATCACAAACAGCGGCACAAAAAACCTCCAGGAAAGAATCTCACAGCTTGTCAGACAGAGTAACGAACTGAAATTTCTTGCAGGCTTTTTTTATTTTTCCGGACTCCGCGAGCTCTATGAAGGAATGAAAACAAATCCTGATTTTTTACTTAAAGTGCTGGCAGGCATACGAGTAGATGTAATTAATTCCCGGCTCGTCGAGACAGATTATTCTGAAAACATCTCCGACGAAGAGAAGATTGAAGTTTTTTTTGAATCAATAAGAAAATCCATAAACACCGATTCTTTTGATACAAGAGATTTTTATGAACAATCGCGGTATTTCATCGGACTGATACAATCCGGAAAAATGATTATCAGGAAAACTTATGAACCCAACCATTCAAAATTATACCTCTTCAAACTTCGGGAAGAACAAATTGCCCGAAATAGATTATTTATAACCGGAAGCAGTAACCTAACCAAAGCAGGATTAACCACTCAAAATGAGTTCAATGTCGAAATATCCGATTACGGATTCGACGAGGCAGAAAACTACTTCGACAGTCTATGGGACAAAGCTGTTCTGATAAATGAAAAAGACGACATAAAAAAGAAATTGATAGAAGTCCTCGAGCAGGAAACCCTTATAAAGGAACTGACTCCCTTTGAAGCTTATGCGCTGGTTCTCAAAAGTTATCTCGAGACTTACCAGCATAAGGACATAAGCACCATCATTATTCAACTACTCGAAAAAAACAATTATAAACAGTATAAATATCAGTTAGATGCCATTAAACAGGCCGTTGCCGTTATTGAAGCAAATAACGGGGTGCTTGTTGCCGATGTGGTAGGACTTGGAAAAACTATCATAGCCTGTGCTGTCGCCAGACAATTGCGGGTGCGCGGTATTGTCATCTGCCCACCGGGCCTTATCGGCGACGAAAACAAAACCGAGGGATGGAAAAAATATCTTGAACAGTTCGAATTATACGATTGGGAAGTCAGATCGTCAGGCGACCTGGAAAAAGCTTTCGAATACATTAAAGATAAAAATGATTTTGAACTGGTGATTGTTGATGAAGCCCATCGCTTCCGAAATCAGGACACTAAGAACTACGAACTGCTTAAGAATATCTGCCGTAACAGAAGGGTAATCCTTCTCACGGCAACTCCTTTCAATAATAAGCCTCAGGATGTACTGTCGCTGCTCAACCTTTTTATTATTCCCAAAAAATCTACAATAACCCTTGATACAAACCTTATTGATACATTCAGGGAACTCAATAAAATATTTGAACATCTTGCATATATAAAGAAAAATCATTCCTCGGCTGATGCATATAAAAAGAATCGGGCTACTGAACTCTATAAAATACTCTTCAATGAACAAACAGTTGACTTAAAGAAGGTAAAACGGAAATCCGAATTCCTTGCAAAACAAATAAGAGATGTTATAGAGCCTGTTACCATAAGGAGAAACAGGCTCGACCTTCAAAAGAATCCCGATTACAGGCAGGAAGTGCAGGAACTTTCTGAAGTAGAAAATCCAATCGAAGGTTTTTATGAATTAAGTCCGGAACAATCGAAATTCTACGACAGAGTTATCAACGAATTCTTTGCTGACCCCGGCGAGGGCGGAAAATTCAGAGGAACAATCTACCGGCCTTTTGAATACGAGGAGGGCATTGTTTACACTGAGGTTGAAAAATCAGTTGGAGATAAAGAAAAGAACAGAGAACTTATTCAACAGCGTAACCTGTTCGACATCATGCGCCGGTTAATAGTGAAAAGATTCGAAAGTTCTTTCGGAGCCTTCAAAAAAACCATCGGACGATTTATTGAAATCAATAAAGATGTTCTTAAGTTTATTGAAAAAACAGGAAATGGTGATGTTTTTAAAGGCGAATATATCCTCGACCGCGACCTGCTCGAAAATATTCTTGAACTCGATAACGATGAAATTGAATTGCGCCTCAAGGAATATGAAGAGCTGATCAAAAAGGGAGAATACCCCAAGAAACACAAACGGTACAAAATCGAAAAATTTAAATGGAAAGAACAGTTTATAAGCGACATAAAGTCGGATATATCTCTTTTTGAAAAAATAATCGAAGAACTCGGAAAACAAAAACTGGTTGAAAACGACCCGAAGGCATTGAAACTCTATGAATACGTCACAGAAGAAATCACAAAAGAACCTTCCGTAGGAGAACCATTAAGAAAGGTAGTGATTTTTTCGGAATATGCCGACACCGTCAAGCATCTCAAGGAAAAATTCGATGAGTTCGATAAGAAACTTTCCGACAGAACCCTTGTTGTTACGGGCGCTCTGCCACAATCGAAGCTCAGAGAGATAATAGAGAATTTCGACGCCTCGGCAACAAAACAGAAAAATAATTACGACGTACTGTTAAGCACCGATAAGCTTAGTGAAGGCTTCAACCTCAACCGGGCCGGTATGGTAATCAACTACGACATTCCATGGAACCCTGTGCGCGTTATTCAGCGACTCGGCAGAATAAACAGGATAAGCAAAAAAGTGTTCGACAAACTCTATATCAGGAACTTCTTTCCTACCCAAAAGGGAGCTGATCTTGTGCGTTCCAGGGAAATTGCCCAGAACAAGATGTTCATGATTCACAATACCCTTGGCGAAGATTCGAAGATATTCGATATTGACGAGGAGCCGTCACCAGCCGGCCTTTACCAGAAACTGACCCAAAACCCTGAGACAGGCGACGAGGAATGCTTCTATACAAAAATTGTCAACCTTTACCATGAGATTAAACTGAATAACCCGGAAACAATCGAAAAACTTCAGGATGTTCCCAGACGCATCAAGGTTATTAAAAAATCTGATGAGAACGAAATGCTCGTGTTTTTCAAAAAGAACCGCCTTTTTGTCAAACAGGCACTCGAAGAGGAAAATAAAATAAATGTTACCGATACTTCTCTCGAGATGATTCTCGATAAAATTACCTGCCGGCCTGAAACAGAATCAATCCGTATAGACGAAAATTTCTGGAGGCTTTACGAAAAAATAAAACAGAATAACGAAAAACCGATAACCACTGCTCCTCCAATAAGCATAGAAAAAAATGCACTGGGCGTTATTGATTTTCTACTACGGCAAAAAGAAAACCCCGATCTGGTAATGCTCAAACCCTTTTTACGGACACTGCGCGAAGATATTCTCGATTACGGCACACTTCCCGATTATACCCTCCGCCGTATCGCCAATCTCAGTAACAATAAATCAGGGATAAACATAAGCGAGGCAATTACCGAACTTGGTAAACTGGAAAAAGAGCTGGGCAGAAACTATCTCGACCAGGAGAAGAACATGCAACATCCTGATAAGGAGATAATTATAGCAATCGAAAACCGGAACACATAAAAGAGTGAAAAAACCATGGATACCGAAGAAGCGCTAAAACAAATATTTGAAACGTTTGAACCGAACGTACTTATTGATTTTTTCCGGGCAATCGGGGTTAGCACGCTCACTCCATTAATAAGAAGTTATAAAATCGAGGTAGATCCCTCACATTTTTGCACTCCTGATTTATTAGGCGTAATCAAACTCGGAAATGAGGATGAGCTTGCTGTTTTTACTGTTAAAGTTGTAAGATCGCTTACAGAACGTTCGGGCAAGAAAGCGCAGTACGAGCTTGCTAAAAAGATACTGAAAGCCGAAAATCGCTACCCTGCCGGAATTTTTATATTTCATGACGATAAAAACGATTTCCGGTTTTCACTTGTGTACAATATTCCACTTGCAACCGGCAAACGCGACTGGAGCAACTTCCGCCGATATACCTATTTTATAAGCAAAGAGCAGACCAATAAAACTTTTATCCACCAGATAACCCAAGCCGATTTTTCTTCAGTCGAGAAGCTAACCGAAGCCTTCAGCGTGGAGAAGGTAACGAAGGATTTCTATTCCGAACTGCAGAACTGGTACTTCTGGGCAATGAACATAGTTGAATTTCCCGACGATGAGGATAAAGACAAAAACAGCCGCAATGCAAAGAATCTTATCAGGCTGATAACACGTATCATCTTCATCTGGTTTATGAAGGAGAAACGGCTCATTTCTGCCAACCTCTTCGACAAATCGTATGTAGATACGCTGCTGAACTACGACGATGCGACCGGCAGCACCTACTATAAATCCATCTTGCAAAATCTCTTCTTTGCCACGCTCAACACCCCGATGCGGAAAGACAATCCCCGGAGTAGAATTTTTATCGATGATGCCAAAAAATTCGGTTTCGTCAACGACGGTTATCTGCAACAGGGCTACTATCGCTACAGCCGCTTTATCACCGATAAGGAGGCTTTTCTGAAGGAATTCGACAACATTCCGTTCCTGAACGGCGGATTGTTCGAGTGCCTTGATAAAAAAATTGACGGGAAGGAAGTACGGATTGACTGCTTCTCGGATAATCCGAAAAATGAAACCAGGCTGAAGGTGCCCGATGAAATATTCTTTTCCGAAGAAGAAGTAGAAGCAAATTTATCGGCTTTCCTCGGGAGCAGTAATAACAGAAGGGTTCGTGGCCTCATTCCCATACTCAAAAGCTACAACTTCACTACCGATGAGAACACGCCGATAGACGAGGAGATTGCACTCGACCCTGAGCTGCTCGGCAAGGTGTTTGAAAATCTTCTGGCGTCGTATAATCCCGAGACTGCCGTCACTGCCCGTAAAGCTACCGGAAGCTACTATACTCCCCGCGAAATTGTTGATTACATGGTCACAGAGTCTCTTGTGATGAATCTGGCAGGCACACTCGGCGATGAGCCGGCAACTATCGAAAAATTGAAAAAACTTTTCTCCTATTCTGATGATAGCAATCCGTTCGATGCTGAAGAAACGGAAAGTATAATCAGCTCTATCGAAAAAATCAGGATACTCGACCCGGCTTGTGGAAGCGGCGCTTTCCCGATGGGGATACTGCATAAACTTGTTCTGGCGCTGCATAAGCTCGACCCTCAAAACTTAAAGTGGAAAAAAAGTTTAATAGAAAAATTACCCCTGGAACTTAGGAACGAAGTTGAAAAATCGCTCGAAAATAAATCGCTCGACTACATCCGCAAGCTCGGGCTTATCGAGCACTGTATTTTTGGCGTTGATATTCAGGAAATTGCCATTCAGATAAGCAAGCTGCGCTTTTTCATCTCGTTGCTCATCGAGCAGGAAGTGGACGATAACAAGCCAAACCGCGATATCAGGGCATTGCCTAACCTCGAAACCAAATTTGTGGCTGCCAATTCGCTCATCGGACTCGAAACAGATTCGACTAAAAACGGATATACAATTAAAACCTCCGAAGTGAAAGCACTGGAAGAAAAGTTGTTTGCCATCCGCGAAAAGATATTCTACACCAATAGCCGAAGCGAAAAGCTGCAACTCGAAAGGGAACTTACCCTCATTCGGGAGCAGCTGAAACTGAAACTCGAAAAGGACAGTTTTTCCATCGATAAATCGGAAAAAATCACTTCATGGGATCCGTTCGACCAGAACACCCATGCCGAATGGTTCGATCCGGAATGGATGTTCGGAGTGAAAACCGGATTCGACATTGTCATTGGAAATCCGCCGTACGGAATCAAATTTTCGGAAAACGAAAAAGAGTATTTTAAAAAGCATTATTTAAGTACCAAAACTATTTCAGGGAAACAAAAAGGTTCTGTAGATTCGTTTTCATTATTTATCGAAAAGGGATTCAATATTTTGAAGAAAAATGGAAACTTAATTTATATTGTTCCCATCTCTATTACTTCAAGCGATTCGATGACAGCTCTTCACAACCTTCTGGAAAAAAACTGCACTTTAATCAAAATTTCTTCTTATGCGGTAAGGCCACAACCAATTTTCCAAAATGCCGTGATAAATACTTCTATCCTTTTTTTTATTAAAACACTTACGCCAGTTGAACAAATTTTATGTACGAAAATGTATCGAAAAGGTAGGGGTTTTGATTTAAAAACTTTACTTGAAAATTTACAGTTTATCGACGTAAAAAACTACAAATTACATGGAAGGTATCCTAAAATTAGTTTCCCCATCGAAACAAGAATTCTAGATAAATTATTTTCAATAAAAACTAAAACTAAAGATTTACAAAAAAATGACGGAAAAACCTTGTATTATCGAACGACAGGAGGACGATATTTTAAAGTTATAACAAATTATTCAACCGGCTCTACAAAAGAGAAGGGAATGCTTATAGATAAACATTTTTGCGATGCGATTGGAGCAATTTTGAGTAGTAATTTATTTTTTTGGTATTATCAAATTTATTCAAATAATCTTGATTTAAAATCGTACGAAATTGAATCGTTTCCGATACCTGTAAACGAACTGACGGAAGAGAGAATAAAAGTGATAGAAATGTTGTATGGCGATTATTTAAAAGATATTGAAAAAAATGCCAAAATAAGAACAACAAAAAAATATGCAAATATTGACACTTTCAAAGAATATAAAATTGGAAAATCAAAAAAATACATTGATGTTATTGACGATTTTATTGGACCGCTTTATGGCTTAAATAAAGAAGAGATTGAATTCATAAAAAATTATGAAATCGAATTTCGATTGACAGAAAATGAAGAAGATTAAAATTATTAATTGAAACTTCTTGTTCATCAAGTCGAATCGATGGTCGAAGCCATTCTTTCTGCCAAAAAGGACAACCTCGCTGCCGATACCAGCGTATGGGAAAGGCAAATTGATGGGTTGGTATATGAATTATATGAACTGACGGAGGAAGAGATCAGGTTAATAGAAAATAAAAATTGACCCTGTTCAAAAACAAATACCGTATTGAATCCATTCGATTACCAGGATACGATTACACCCAACCGGGTGCCTATTTCATCACCATCGTGGCACACAATCGCGAATGTTTATTTGGTGAAATTGTAAATGGTGAAATGATATTGAATGAATTTGGGGAATTGGTAAAAAACGAATGGCAAAAAACCGGCATTATTCGCCCGGATATTGTTATTGACGCATTCGTTGTTATGCCAAATCATTTGCATGGCATTTTAATTATTAATGATAATGATGAATTTTGTAATCGTGGTGGTAGAGACACGTTGCAACGTGTCTCTACCACCGAAACGGGAACGGGAACCGAAACGGAAACGGGAACCGAAACCGAAACGGGAACCGAAATCGAAACGGGAACCGAAACGGAATCGGGAACAAAAACAATCGAACAATTTGGGAAACCAACAAAAAATTCAATTCCAACCATTGTACGATTATTCAAATCAACCGTTACCAAACAAATAAATCAAATTCGTCAAACCCCTGGCATTCCTGTCTGGCAACGCAATTATTACGAACATATCATCCGGGATGATACCGAATTAACCCGCATACGGCAATATATCATTAACAATCCGAAACGATGGGAAGAGGATAATTTGAACAAATTGCCATAAACGATGCCACGGTACATTTTTGCGATAAATACATAAACATTCGTTCCCGTACATACGACCAGATGGTACATCAAATCTGTCACACCAGATCCTCGAACCTGCTGAATTTCGAAAATGTCTGCATCACATTTTCAACGTAAGTCTTCGATACCGGTATATCGGCAACCTCCGTGTTATCGAATCCAAGTTTCAGTCCGTCGTCATCCTTTCTGATAACCTTCACCTTACCGAAATTAACCATGAACGACCTGTGACTACGAATAACATCGGTGTCTTTAAATTTCTCTTCCATCCTTTTCATGGTGCTGCGTAAAAGATATTTTGATACCTTGCCTTTGTTCTCGTAATAAATATTTACATAGTTTCCGTTCGCTTCAATATATAAAAGGCTTTCCTTCTTGACTGAAAACTCCAACTCGGATTTATCATCATAAAAAGCAATCATATCTCTTGGATTTCCAGAGAGATTTGTCATCTCCTCCATTTTTTCAATATACTGCTTTTTATCCTGCCATGAAAAATAAAGCCATGAAATGGAATAAGGTAGAAGGAGGACAAGAGTGGTTGTCATAGCCGACACTTTCACAAGCTCCGTAAACTCACGTACATCTTTCAGAATAAGTTTTTCGAACAATGCATAGAATAATGCCATAGTAAAAATCTCACATGCAATCCACGCAATATACTGTAACAAGGTGATTAAACGCCGTTTGCAAACACTATACATGATTACCCTGCTTATTACCACAACCAGCATGCCGGTCAGAATAACTATGCTTGAATATGTGAAAAACTCGAGCCTTGTTAAATCGAACCATTTATCGGCTCCAAACGGCGAATAAATATTGATGAATACAAGAGCAAACAAAGCAGTAAAGAGTATGAGCTTGATAATATTTCTTTTATCAACCAGGTACGACGGTATTGGTTTCTGAAAGTCCATTTAAGTCATTCTCACAATAGTTAAACCTTTATTTACGATTACTAAATTAAACATTTTTCATTAATAATAACCTAATAATTTTTTTATTTATTATTTTATCCCACATTTTGATATTTTATCACATATTTTAATATTTTATCCCTATTAGCATCGGCCTGGCACATAAATTTGCGGGTATAATACAATACAACTTCCTTTGTATTATGGCTGATTACGTTACAAAATATAAAGAGTTGTCTGCTATCTTCAATCAGGATATTAAAGAATTAACTATTCCTGGTTCAGATATAAAGATTGTAAATACGCAATTTGTAGCTGATTATACATCTGAAGATTTTTTCAATAAGAGTGACTTCGCAATCAAAGAAAATTCATCATTCTCCTACCCTGTTTTTATACCCGGCAACAGAGACAGCAAAAATGTCATTCTGCTTCTTCATGGCCTCAATGAAAGGAAATGGGAAAAATACCTTGTATGGGGTTACACTCTGTCGGAGAATACTGGGAGTTATGTAATAATGTTTCCTATTTCTTTTCATATCAATCGTTCACCTGCTTCATGGAGCAACCCCAGAATCATGCTTAATTTTCTGACGGAATGGCGCAAAAAGCACGGTGAAGCAATTATGTCGTCGGTCGCCAATATTGCAATCAGCGCCAGACTAATAGAAGAGCCGAGACGATTTATGAATTCAGGATACCTGACAGCATGCGACATCATTAACCTTATAACTTCCATAAGAACCGGGGAACATCCGGTTATTCCAAAAACTAATCACATAAATATTTTTGGATTTTCGATCGGAGCATATCTTGCAGAAATATTGATTATGGCCAATACCGACAACCTGTTCTCTGATTCAAAACTATTTATGTTCTGCGGAGGCTCGGTATTCAGCGCCATGAACGGTACATCACGGTATATAATGGATAGCATGGCCACAGAAAGAATTTCCAGATATTACCTTAACGACTTCGAAAATGAAATAAAACAAAAAAATCCTTTGATGGAACGTATCATATCAGAGAAAATAGGAGAAACGTTCCGCTCGATGATTGATTTTGAACGGTTTAAAAATTTCAGGGAAAAGACTATTGATAAAATAAAAGACCGGATAATGGCTGTGGGACTATTAAAAGATACCATCATTCCTCCCGAAGGAATTATAAAGACTCTGAATACGGACAGTGGAAGAAAGAACGTCAATGTCGAAGTAATGGACTTTCCGTTTCCTTATTCACACGAGAATCCTTTCCCTCCGATTGAAAACATACAATACAAGCAGATTGACGATTTCTTTAAACGTCTGATGGAATCTGCAAGCAATTTCCTTGCATGATATTCTGAATTCCTGAAAACATTTCATTACCCTGAGCATCATACTGAGCATCGAATCGTCGAAAGACCGAATACTCTTTGCGGCTCATTAATAATTTTATAACTTCCTTATTCTTCGTATTTTTACCAGAAATTTTTACACGATGCGGATTGACATTATAACCGTACTTCCCGAGCTTCTTCAGAGTCCTCTTAATCACTCAATTATTAAAAGGGCTAAAGAAAAGGGGCTTGTGGAGATTAACATTATAAATCTTAGAGATTTTACAAGCGACCGTTACAAGACTGTTGATGATTATGCTTTTGGCGGTGGTGCCGGTATGGTGATGATGATCGAACCGGTATGGAAGGCAATTGAGGCTCTTAAAGCCGAAAGAAATTATGATGAAATAATTTATACATCTCCCGACGGCATGAGGTTTGACCAGAAACTTGCCAACCGTCTTTCCCTAAATGAAAACCTCATTATTCTTGCGGGGCATTATAAAGGCATTGACCAGAGAATAAGAGACTATCTGATAACGATGGAAATATCAATAGGTGATTATGTCCTTTCCGGCGGTGAGCTTCCTGCCGCTGTTATCACTGATGCTATAGTACGTCTTCTCCCCGGGGCTCTCTCAGATGAACAGTCGGCCCTCACTGACTCCTTTCAGGACGATCTTCTCGCCCCGCCAGTATATACACGTCCGGCCGACTTCAGAGGATGGAAGGTGCCCGATATCCTCCTTTCCGGGAACACTGCCGAGATAGAGAAATGGCAACTCGAACAATCAATCGAACGCACAAAACGTTTAAGACCCGACCTGTTTAAAAATGACAAGTAAACTGCCCGTAATACAGGTTATTGTAACGTTTTTCTTAACGGTTCTGCTTGCTTCATGCGGCGATCACTATGAGAACGACTGGCTCAAACGGGGATTCGTGACTCCTCCCGACTCGGCAAAACCTGGCGTTTACTGGTACTTCATGGAAGGCAACATGAATAAGGAAGGTATTACACGTGACCTCGAGTCAATGAAAGAAGCAGGAATACGCTATGCGGTTTTCCTTGAAGTGAATGTGGGAATACCGAAGGGAAAGATTGAATTCATGAGCAATGAGTGGATTGATCTCTTTACCCATGCAGTGAGAGAAGCCGAACGGCTGGGAATAAATATCATTCTTGGCTCAGGACCTGGCTGGACAGGCAGCGGGGGACCATGGGTGAAACCTGAAGAATCAATGATGCATATAGTATGCGCCGACACAATCCTCACCGGCCCTTCTATCTTCGATGCCACCCTCCCTCTACCTCTTCCAAGAAAACCTTTCTTCGGAGAACAATCTCTTACCCCGGAACTCAAGAAATTCAGAGACAACTGGTACGAAGACGTAAGGGTTCTTGCTTTCCCTGCAATTGAAGAAAAAAATAGTATTGAAAACCTCGATGAAAAAGCTTTCTACTATAGAGCTCCATATACTTCTCAACCTGGTGTCGTTCCTTTTATACTTCCCGTTGAAGCTGATACAGCAGGAAAAGAATCATTCCTGAAAAAAGATAAGATTATTGACCTTACCCCTCTACTTCAGCCCGGAGGCAGGCTTTCGTGGAATGTTCCTTTCGGCCGATGGACAGTTGTACGGTTCGGCAAAAGAAATAACGGATCAGTTACACGTCCTGCTCCTCAGCAAGGACTTGGATTCGAGTCGGATAAATTCGATACAACAGCGCTGGCCAACCATTACAGGCAATATATTGGAAAACTTGTAGAAAAAGTAAAACCCAATAAAAAACCTTCGGGAGGCGGCTGGACGATGCTTCACATAGATAGTTGGGAAATGGGCGCACAGAACTGGAGTCATAGGTTCATAGATGAATTTATCAACCGGAGAGGTTATGACCCCGTGCTTTATCTACCAATATTCGCAGGTTACATAGTGAACTCACGCGACGAGAGCGAAAGGTTCCTGTGGGATGTGAGGCAAACTGTATCGGAGCTCATCATCGAAAATCATGCGGAATATTTCAAAACGCTTGGCCGGCGCGACGGATTCACTCTTTCAATAGAACCTTACGACATGACACCAGTATCGGATTTCGACTTTGGCGCCGTTGCTGATGTACCTATGGGTGAATTCTGGGCTCAGGGTCACGGGTTCAATTCTGCTTACAGTTGTCTTGAAGCCACCTCTATAGGCCATGTCACAGGGAAAAACATAATAGCTGCCGAAGCATTCACAGCCGATTATACTGAGGCATGGAAAAAATGCCCTGGTAATATGAAAAACCAGACCGACTGGGCCCTTGCACTTGGCATTAACAGATTTGTCTTTCATGCCTTTGCCCACAAACCTCATGGAGATAATCTGTTGCCTGGCATGACTATGGGACCTTACGGAGTGCACTGGGACCGTGGACAGACGTGGTGGCCCATGGTAGCTGCTTATCATAATTACCTGTCACGTTGCCAGTATATGCTTATGCATGGAATACCTGTAGCGGATATTCTTTTCCTGCTTCCAGAAGGAGCTCCAAACGTGTTCGTTCCACCAGTTTCGGCACTCGGCGGAACCGACACACTGCCCGATAAAAAATCGTACTCATTCGATGCCTGCTCCCCTTCTTATCTTATAAACAATGCATCAGTAGTAGATAATAAAATCATTTTTCCGTCAGGAGTGTCATACAGAATCCTCATCCTACCTGATATAGATGAAATAACACCGGAGCTGGCTGAGAAAATTAATTTCCTGCTCCAAAACGGCGCCTCAATTGCAGGCATAAGAGCGATAAAATCACCCTCCCTGTCAGGTTACCCGGAGTGTGACAATAAGCTGAACCAGATAACTCAAATAGTCTGGGGCATAAACTGGGAACAGGAAAGAAGCCGGATAAAGAGGATTAACGGGACATTTTTCAAACTCTATAAAGACACAGATGAAAAGGCTTCAGGAGGAAAAAGTAACGAAAAGATGTTCGATTTTTATCCTCCTTACGATACTATTGCCTCATTTTTAAAAAAGCTAAATGTCGAGCCTGATTTTATTTCTTCGGGAAATATACGTTATCACCACCGTAAACTGCCCGACAGGGATATCTATTTCATTTCGAACAGGACAGGAGAAAAAATAACAGATACCTGCCGGTTCCGCGACGGAACATCACAGGCGGAGCTGTGGAATCCGCTGACCGGTGAAATTAAAATGTCTTTAAATATAACAACATCCGAAAAAGGAGCAACACTCCCTGTAATTCTCGAACCTTACGGAAGTATCTTTGTTGTCTTCTATAAAGATGAGAAAGATAAGGAAGAGCGAACTGTAAAATCAGTCACCGGCAATGATTTCCCTGATAAGGATGAAGTTATGGAAATAACCGGACCGTGGGAAGTAACATTCGACCCTGCCCGAGGCGGCCCCGGAGAAGTCATTTTCGATTCACTTTACGACTGGTCAACATCCGGCGAATCAGGTATAAAGTATTATTCAGGTGTTGCAGAATACAGATGTACGTTCAGCTTTCCGGAAGGAAGTTTCAATAAAAAGAAAAACCGCTATTTTCTCAACACAGGAAAGATAAACAATATTGCAAGGATAAAGGTCAACGGACGCGAAGCAGGCATTCTATGGACTGACCCGTGGGAGCTCGACATAACGTCGTTTATAAAAAAGAAAGACAACCTGCTTGAAATAGAAGTTGCCAATCTATGGATCAACCGGCTGATTGGCGACGAACAGGAGCCGTGGGACGGTATAGAAGGCGGACACTGGCCTGCCTGGCTCGAAAGTGGCAGTCCGCGACCCACAAACCGCATAGCCTTCACCACACACAGGTTCTGGAAGAAAGATGACCCGCTCGTGCCATCGGGACTTATTGGGCCGGTAAAAATTGTTAATCTGCCTGTCAAAATAAAGTAACACTAAAGTTTAAAAACTTTATTTTGAAAAGAGAAAACTCTTTTGTAAGATTGCGGTCTGGTTTGAAAATATTATTTCATTGACAAAATATAGAAACGATATTATCATTCATTTTATACATTCGCAGGTGCCGGCAGATGTAAATAACTTCTGGTTTTTATCATTCGCTTATCAAAGCAGGCAGATAAGGCACAGCTGCAATTTTAGACTTCTTCCGGTAAGGTGACTGCCGGGGTTTCTGTTTAATTTCCAAATAAATTTCTATCTAAATTCAAAAATTCTATTTAAATTCAAAACATGTTTATTATTTAAAAATTTAAAAATCAATAAAATGAATATTCAGGATTATATTAAAAGAGAAGAGACTTACGGAGCGCACAACTACCATCCGCTTCCGGTTGTACTCGACAGAGGCAAAGGGCCTTTTGTATGGGATGTGGAAGGTAAAAGATATTATGATTTCCTTTCAGCATATTCTGCAGTAAACCAGGGACATTGCCATCCAAAAATAGTCGAGGCTCTTGTAAGTCAGACAAAAAAACTCACTCTCACGTCAAGAGCATTTTATAATTCCGTACTTGGAGAATATGAAGAATATGTAACGAAATATTTTGGTTATGACAAGGTACTTCCCATGAACACTGGTGCTGAGGGAGATGAAACGGCTCTTAAGCTGTGCCGGAAATGGGCTTACAAGAAAAAAGGCATTAAGGATAACAATGCAAAGATTATTGCCTGTGCAGGCAATTTCCACGGCCGGACTATCACTATTATATCCATGTCGACCGACCCTGATGCAAGGAACGATTATGGTCCTTATACACCCGGCTTTATCATTATACCATACAATGATTTGAAGGCTCTTGAAGAGGCTTTGCAGGACCCCGATGTTGCAGGGTTTATTGTCGAACCGATACAGGGTGAGGCAGGCGTGGTTGTGCCTGACGAAGGCTACCTCAGGAAATCATACGATATGTGTAAAGCTAAGAATGTATTGTTCATTGCAGATGAAGTTCAGACAGGGATAGGCAGAACAGGTAAGCTTCTTGCCTGCGACCATGAAGGAGTGCGGCCCGATATACTCATACTGGGTAAAGCCCTCGGTGGCGGCGTTTATCCTGTTTCAGCAGTTCTTGCCGACGACGACATCATGCTGACCATACTTCCTGGTGAACATGGCTCCACTTTCGGAGGCAATCCTCTTGCCGCAAAAGTTGCAATTGCTGCGCTGGAAGTGATAAAAAACGAAAAACTAACCGAAAATGCCGATCGTCTCGGAAAATTATTCCGCGATGAAATTAACGGAATCAAATCGGAAATGATTGATTTCGTCAGAGGTAAAGGACTTTTGAATGCAGTGGGTATTAAACCGAAAGACGGCAAAACCGCCTGGGACGTGTGCCTCGCAATGAAAGATAACGGCCTTATTGCAAAACCCACACACGAACATATCATACGCTTTGCCCCTCCCCTTGTGATAACTGAGAAACAGCTCATGGAAGCTATTGATATCATCAGGGAAACATTCAAGATGTTTCAGTAAAACATCACAGTTTAGAAATAGCTCAACCTCAAATCTTTCTGATTTAAAAGAAGATTCTTTTTATATCTTTTTTTGTATATTTTAAATCATAACAGCCTGGTGGCCGGCCTGACAAAGGACTGGCCATCAGGCTGTTTGATACTATGTGCCGAATAATGGAACTTGCCCGAAAACATAAAAACCGGAATAATTAATACATTTGCAGAAACCGGAAAAATATGAAGAAATCACTTATCTGGTTATTGGCTGTGATAATCACATTGGCGGCTTCAGTATATCAGAGAATGACAGGTCCGACCAACCCGAAAAAGGCAGAAGTTCAGGTGAACGGACAAGTTTACAGGTTAAAACTTGTAAGGAGTCTGGGGCTCGATGAACAGCCGGTCATACGGCTTGCAATTTACGATTCAACAGTTTCCGCAAGGTTGTATTATAAGAGATTCAAAACTTCGGATGATTATACCGAAACTGAGTTCAAACTTACATAAAAATACAATTTATACACAGACTACATAAAAATCGGACCGCTGCTGCAAGTTATCTTTACGTGATCATAGTCACAAATAATTATAGATATATGAAAACAGTCAGCGGTCTCGA
>JAGPFZ010000081.1 GCA_018056245.1 Bacteroidales bacterium | reverse complement strand
TATAGTTTCAAACTCAATTACATCGAAGAAATAATTTTCATTATTTCTTTTCATCCGCTCAAAACGCTGGATAACTTTACTTATTTCTTCTTCTTGAGAATACATATATTTTTCTTCTTCCATTTTGAAAAGAAATAATATGAAACAAAATTAATATTATTTTTTCTGTATAAATAATACAGATAAGCCTTTTATAAACATTTTTAATTTTCATAAACATTTTAACAACTCAATAAGGAACCAAATTATGATTATGTAAAATTGTTAAAAAAAATTTAACTTTTTAATTATTATACGCAACCTAATACATGAAAATATCATCTTAAATATGTAAAAAACTCTCATACCCAATATACCCAAAATTAACCTAAATTCTACTTTCGAAGACCGGGCCTAAAAGCCCGGTTTTTTTATTATATTTTATTTATATTTATATATTTGTTATCCTTAAAAATTTAAAATTTAAATTGATGTTATGAAATATTTTAACATAAAATCAGAAGCAATAGTTATTATATTTTTTATCCTGCTAATCGTTTCAGGTAGCAGCTGTAAAAAAGAAAAGAATCCTATCAAATTTCCAAGAGGTACATTCCCTGATTCCTTATATAACCTTATCAGCATAAATTCTGAATATGACGATTACAATATAAATTTATTTTACCTGGGAAGCACTTATCCTTTAATTTTTTCAAGCAACAGAGGTAGCAACGGAGGTTCGTTTGATTTTGTTCAGGGTTCAATTACATTCTTTTTTGACCAGATTAACGGAAATTTTACCCTTACAGGTGAAATAACAAATGAGGTATATTATGGTACTATAATTAATAAGGCTAATAGTTCTGGCAATGATTTCGGCCCTTATGGATTTTTTAGTTCCAATAACGGATATGAATATTTATTGTTTGCTTCAGAAACACCTGATAATAGTCTCGATCTCTTTTACGTAAAGAATTTGCCATTGTATGGCACAGTTGCGCCTGTAGTTTCAGGTCCTTTCCCTGTTAAAATATTCAACACTGCTTTCAATGATGCATACATCACTTTCGATACAAACGGCGACTCACTTTATTTTTGTTCCGACAGGTCAGGTGATTACGACATTTATGTTCATAAAAGAAATACAGAGGAGATAATAGATAATTTCTTATCGTATGATTTTGAGGCTTCACTAAAGGCCGACAGCATAAACACTGCTTTTAATGATAAAGCTCCATTTGTACATAAAAACATCATGTTTTTTTCCTCCGACAGGCCTGGTGGTTTAGGAGGATATGATATTTATTATTCTATATTCAAAAATGGTAAATGGAGTTCACCTTATAACCCCGGTCCACCGATAAATTCATATTATGATGAATTCAGGCCGGTTATTATAACACATCAGGATTTTTCGAATCAGGCAATTATATTTTCTTCCAATCGTCCTGGTGGAAAAGGTGGTTTTGATCTTTATTTCATAGGGTTTCCCTTAGCGGCTTCAACAACAAGCAATTAAGTTTTTTCGCTATAACGGGAAGCAGCAGCATAGAGTGTGTTACGCAGAAGTGATACACGTGTCATTGGTCCGACACCGCCAGGTACTGGTGTTATATAGGAACATTTCGGGGCAACTTTTTCAAAATCAACATCACCACAGAGTTTCCATCCCGATTGGGTTTTTGAGGAACTTATTTTTGTTATTCCCACATCAATTACAACTGCTCCTTCTTTAACCATTTCTGCCTTCACAAATAAGGGTGAGCCGAGTGCAGCGATAAGTATGTCGGCCTGTATTGTAATTGACGGGATATTGCGTGTACGGCTATGTACAACTGTGACAGTTGCATCCATTCCTTTTTGTGATAGGAGGATACTAAGGGGACGACCGACTATATTACTTCTTCCCAAGATAACACAGTTCTTACCTATAGTTTCTATTCCGTACCTTTTCATTAGCTCAACTATTCCGGATGGCGTCGCAGAAATCAAACATGGAATCCCAAGAACCATCTTTCCTATATTTAAAGGATGAAATCCGTCAACGTCTTTGGCCGGATCAATTGATTCAATAATTCTGGTTTGAGAGATATGTTGAGGAAGAGGAAGCTGAACAATGAATCCATCAATATCGTTATTATTATTAAGTTCATCCACTCTGCGGAGAAGTTCCTTTTCTTCCACTGTTTCATTGAGCCTTATTAAGGTAGAGATAAAGCCGACTTCTTTACAATCTTTTAATTTACTGGCAACGTAAATTTCGCTCGACTCTTCGCTTCCAACCAGAATAGCTGCAAGATGAGGAATTTTTAGTCCTTTATCTTTTCTTTTTTTTACTTCTTCGGAAATTTCATACCTGATTTCAGCGGCAATTTTTTTCCCATCAAGAATAATGCACATAACTATATGTTTTATCTGTTTCCAAGAAGTCGGGCAGGCTTCTTACTTTTAGAGATAGATTTCATCATTTTTCTCATATCGTCAAACTGCCGGAGAAGTTTATTAACCTCCGGTACTGTGGTTCCGCTTCCTGTTGCGATTCTTTTGCGCCGACTACCATTGATAATATTGGGGTTCTTTCTTTCCTCAGGAGTCATGCTCTGAATAATAGCCTCAATGCTTTTAAAAGCATTATCGTCGATATCGAGGTCTTTCACTGCTTTACCCACGCCAGGAATCATCGAAACAAGTTCTTTCATATTTCCCATCTTCTTTATCTGATGAATCTGAGAAATGAAATCATTGAAGTCAAACTGGTCTTTTGCAATCTTTTTTTGTAATTTCCTTGCTTCTTCAACATCATACTGTTCCTGGGCTTTTTCGACAAGTGTCACTATATCGCCCATTCCCAGAATTCTATTAGCCATTCTCTGAGGATAAAAAACATCGATTGCATCCATTTTTTCGCCAGTGCTTACGAATTTTATCGGCTTATTCACGACAGCTTTTATTGAAAGCGCAGCACCTCCTCTGGTATCGCCGTCGAGTTTTGTAAGTACCACTCCATTGAAATCAAGTCGTGCATTGAATTCTTTTGCAGTGTTGACAGCATCTTGGCCGGTCATAGAATCAACGACAAAAAGTATCTCATGAGGATTCAATGCTTTTCGCAACTCGGAAAGTTCGGACATCATTTCTTCATCTATAGCCAAACGACCTGCAGTATCAATGATTAGCACATCATATCCTGCTTTCTTTGCCTCTTTAATAGAATTTAGGGCAATAGAAACAGGTTTTTCTCCTTCCCCGCCTGTAAACACAGGTACTTCAACCTGAGTTCCAACGACTTTGAGTTGTTCTATGGCAGCCGGTCGATAAATGTCGCAAGCAACAAGTAAAGGGTTCTTGTTATATTTTGTTTTTACCCATTTTGCAAGTTTACCACTAAAAGTTGTTTTTCCTGATCCCTGAAGGCCTGATATAAGAATTATTGCAGGATTCCCATGAAGGTTTATATCGGATTTATCAGAGCCCATTAGTTCAACAAGCTCATCATGGACGATTTTTATCATCATCTGTGAAGGATTCACAGCCTTTAGTACTTGTTGCCCAAGTGCTTTTTGTTTGACTGTATCGGTAAACTGTTTTGCAAGTTTGAAATTCACATCAGCATCAAGCAAAGCACGTCTAACATCTTTAAGTGTCTCAGCTACATTTATCTCTGTAATTCTTCCCTCCCCTTTCAGGATTTTAAACGATTTTTCCAGACGGTCAGTTAAATTTTCAAACATAGTATATTATTAAAATAAATAAATTACATTCTTTCAGGCATTTCTATTCCAAGAAGCCACATTGCTTTCGAAAGCACAGCAGATATTTTATCCGAAAGCATCATACGTAAATTTCTCGTAACAACATCTTTTTCTCCGAGAATCGAATAATCGTGGTAATATTGATTGAATTCCTTTGCAAGTTCGTAGCAATAATTTGCTATAATTGCCGGGTTATATGTTTCAGCAGATTCCGTTATAGATAACGGAAATTTCTTTATAAGTTTTATAAGTGCTATTTCCTTTGGGCAGGGTTTAACATTCCTGAGCTTAGCGGAGTCAGATGTTAAATTAAATTGAGATGCTTTTCGCATGACCGATCTTATTCTTGCGAATGTATATTGTATAAACGGCCCTGTATTGCCGTTAAAATCAACAGATTCGGCAGGATTAAATGTCATATTTTTTTTGGGATCTACTTTAAGAATAAAATATTTCAATGCTCCAAGTCCAATTTTTCTAAAAATTTCTTCCTTTTCATTATCAGATATTTCTTCAAGTTTTCCGAGTTCTGCTGAAAGTTCTCTGGCTGTTTCAATCATTTCATCTATAAGATCATCGGCATCAACCACTGTACCTTCACGCGATTTCATCTTTCCCTCCGGCAGCTCAAC
>JAGPFZ010000035.1 GCA_018056245.1 Bacteroidales bacterium | reverse complement strand
GATAAAAAATGGACTGCATATATAAAAAATTATAACGTTTATGTAAAATCTGATAGCCTGAACAAAGAATATCAACTAAGCTACGACGGAGGAACAGGAGAATATTATTCATCATTTATTAAATGGTCGCCCGATTCTAAAAAGCTTGTAACCTGCAGGGTAAGACCGGCTGAAAAACACATAATACATTACATTGAATCGTCGCCTGAAGAACAGCTTCAGCCGAGGCATTTTTCATACGAATATCAGAAACCTGGAGATGCAGTCCCTCAGTTATATCCTCAACTATTTGATGTCGAAAAAAAGAAACATATTAAAGTTGATAATTCTTTAATTCCTAACCAGTATTATATTGACAAATTAAAATGGAGCAAAGATTCGAAGTATTTCACTTATGAATATAATAAAAGAGGACATCAGGTTTACCAGATTATAAAAGTAGATGCTGAAACAGGTGACAGTAAAATTATTATAAACGAGTCTTCTCCTACTTTTATTGATTACAGCGGAAAACGGTACAGGTTCGATATGGAAAATTCCCATGAGATTATATGGGCATCGGAGAGGGATGGTTGGAATCACCTTTACCTCTATGATTCGGAAACCGGGAAAGTCAAAAGCCAGATTACAAAGGGTGAATGGGTAATAAGGGGCATAATTGGTGTTGATGAAAATAAAAGACAGATAATATTTCAGGCGAGTGGCAGAGAACCAGGCGACCCTTATTTCATTCATGTTTACAGAATAAATTTTGATGGCACCGGACTTAAACGACTTACTGATGGTTACGGAAACCATGAGGTTAGCTTTTCCCCTGATAAGAAGTTCTTCACCGATACATGGTCAACAGTTGATACGCCTCCGGTTGTAGTGCTAAGAGACGCAGAAGACGGCAGGATTATAATGGAACTGGAGAAGGCCGATATTTCCCGTCTTCTGCAAACAGGTATAAAACTTCCAGAACCATTTTCAGCAAAAGGCAGAGATGGAGTAACGGATATATGGGGAATTATTGTAAGACCAGGTAATTTTGATCCTTCAAAAAAATATCCGGTCATAGAAAATATCTATGCCGGTCCTCATAGTAATTTTGTACCGAAAAGTTTCCGGCCTATAATAAGCGGTATGCACCAGCTTGCAGAGCTTGGCTTCATAGTTGTACAAATTGACGGTATGGGCACTTCGAACCGTTCAAAAGCTTTTCATGACATCTGCTGGAAAAATTTAAAGGATGCAGGCTTCCCCGACAGGATACTGTGGATAAAAGCTGCAGCCCGCAAATATCCATATATGGACACTACACGAATCGGTATTTATGGAACCTCCGCTGGCGGTCAGAATGCTGCTGCCGCTCTTTTGTTCCATAATGATTTTTACAAAGTTGCCGTTTCAGCCTGTGGTTGCCATGATAACAGGATGGATAAGATGTGGTGGAATGAACAATTTATGGGATGGCCCGTCGGACCTGAATATGTTGAATCGTCAAATGTTGAAAATGCATGGAGGCTGAAAGACAAATTAATGCTAATAAACTGTGAAATGGATAAAAATGTTGACCCGAGTTCTACAACACAATTTGTAAATGCTCTGATAAAAGCAAACAAAGAATTCGAATATGTTTTTATACCCGGAGCAGGGCATTCAAGCGGAGGTAATTACGGTGAAAGAAAAAGACGCGATTTTTTTGTCAGATATCTTCTCGGTGTCGAACCTCCCGACTGGAATAAAATAAAATAGCAAATTGACAACTATTGCAATTTACTCATTTCCTTCTCTTTTCGTATGAATATTTCGTTTAATAAGGCTTCAGATATGCACCATCGCCTTCATCACTCCATCCCTGTATCCGGCCACAAGCTCAAATGCCTGCTGAGTCTGTTCGAAGCCGAATATATGAGTAATCATTTTTTCGGGCTTCACTATTCCATCGCTTATCAGGTCGAGTGTGGGTTGTACCATTTCATTTTGCCGCCTGACATTTCTGACAGTGATCTCTTTTCTTCTTAGGACTTCGGCACTGAATCTCCACTCGTTTGACGAAGGAATACCGACAATAAGTAGCATCCCTCCGGGTTTTAAAATTCTTAATGCCTGGTCAATAGCCTCTTGCTTTCCACAACATTCAAAAACCATATCGAGAAGGTCAGGTTCATCTGTTGTTAACTCATCAACTATATCAGTCCTCGATGCATTCCATATTCGATATGCACCTAAATGTTTTGCCAGTTCCAGCCGTTCATCTATAAGATCAGTCATATAGATCTTACCTGCTTTTTTGCTATTAGCCATAAGAAGGACGCTTATGCCTATTGGTCCGGAACCTAGAATTCCAATATTTTTGTTTTGCAATGATCCGGCAAGTTCTGTGGCATAAAGTCCGATAGACAAAGGTTCGGACAATGCCGCCATATCGAAACTGATCCCTTCGTCAACCTTATAACAACTCGATTCGGGCATAACGATATATTCCGACAGACATCCTTCTGCCTGGCCGGGGCATCCCAGAAACTTAATATTCAAACATGTATGATAACGCCTTTCACGACACTGAGAACATGTAAAACAAGGCATTGACGGATCAACTGCAACGCGGTTGCCGGGTTTAAGCTTTTTAACCGAACTCCCTGTTTTTTCGATAATTCCTGAACATTCGTGTCCAATAGTGAAAGGGAACTCAATAACCTGACTGCCTATGCGGCCTTCATTGTAATAATGAATATCTGAACCACAAATACCAACTGATTTTATTTTAATCAAAACCTCATCAGAATTAGTAATCTCAGGAATTGGTTTTTCAACCATTTGAATTTCCCTGATCCCGGTTAGAACCATTGACTTCATAAAATCTGAAAAACATTGTTATGTCTGTATATCTTATTGCTACTCTTAGATATACATATTTATTAATTGTTCAAGCATTTCCTGTTTTCCGCTTATTAGTTCGGGTTCTCCATGCTCTCTGGCAATATCTCTAAGGTTCTCAAGTGAAAGCTTGCCGTTCTCAAATTCTTTGCCTTTATCCTTATCGAACGATTCATATCTTTTCTTTTTCAGTTTCAGATAATCGCTTTCTTTAAGTATTTTATCTGCAATGATAAGTGCTCTGGCAAAAGTATCCATACCGCTAATATGAGCTATGAAAAGGTCCTCGATGTCGGTCGAGTTGCGACGTACTTTTGCATCGAAATTAATTCCGCCGGTAGAGAAACCACCTGCATTAAGAATGATCATCATAGCTTCCGTTACTTCATAGATATTGGTTGGAAACTCATCAGTATCCCATCCATTCTGATAATCGCCTTTGTTTGCATCAATGCTTCCAAAAAGATTTGCGTCTGCCGCTACCTGAAGTTCATGAGTAAAAGTATGTCCGGCAAGAGTTGCATGATTAACTTCTATATTAAGTTTAAAATCTTTGTCAAGTCCAAATTTTCTAAGGAATCCGATGACTGTTGAGGAATCGAAATCATACTGATGTTTTGTAGGTTCCATAGGTTTTGGTTCGATAAGGAATGTTCCCTTGAACCCTTTTTTCCGTCCGTAATCTCTTGCCATAGATAACATCATCCCCATGTGATCGAGTTCACGTTTCATATCGGTATTATGGAGAGTCATATAACCTTCTCTCCCACCCCAGAAGACATAGTTCTGGCCACCAAGCTCAATTGTGGCATCTATTGCATTTTTAAGCTGAGTTCCTGCACATGCGATAACATTGAAATCCGGATTTGTAGCTGCTCCATTCATATAACGTGGATGAGAAAAGAGGTTGGATGTGCCCCACAGGAGTTTCACTCCGCTTTGTTCCTGCATTTTTTTCATTACCGGAACATATTTTGCAAGTCGCTTTTCGATCTCAAATACCGTACCGTTACCGACTACATCCACATCGTGGAAACAATAATATTCAACACCGATTTTTGTAAAGAATTCAAAAGCTGCATCGAGTCGTTGCATTATTTTATCGTCAATTGGTGAATTGTCCCACGGATAAACTCTTGTAGCCATTCCAAAAGGATCGCCCCCATCGCCACAGAATGTATGCCAGAATGCAACTGCAAACCTGAGGTGTTCCTTCATTGTTTTATCACCAACTTTTGCTTGCGGATTATACCATCTGAAAGCGAGCGGATTTCTTGATTTATTTCCCTCGTAATCAATTTTTCTGATTCTAGGGTAAAATTCTTTTTTAGTTTTTGAAGCCATAGTATTAATTTATTAGTTAATTATATTTTAACTGTTAAGAACGCAAAGTTGAGTCATTCAAATTGTTTTGAGCAGATTAAGCCATTCGGCGTATGCTTTCTCGTAGATGCTTTTCAGCGATGCATCGGGTTCTGTAACTCCAACTGATTTCAATCCTGAAAATGCCTCTCTTTCCGATGGATAATAACCGCATCCTATTCCTGCTCCTCTGGCTGCACCAAGTGAACCGTCGGTATTATAAAGATGTATAACTGAACCTGTGATACATGAAACTGCTTCTCTGAAAACCGGACTCAGGAACATATTGGCAGCGCCAGCACGCATAATCCCGGCATGAATGCCTGTTTCCTTCATGATATCAAGTCCATAACGGAAAGAAAAAGCTATTCCTTCCTGAACGGCTCTGAATAAATGTGCTTTTGTGTGAATATTAAAATTCAGCCCGGAAATATGGGCTCCAATATCTCTGTTAAGGAGCATTCTTTCTGCACCGTTTCCAAAAGGAATTATTAAAACGCCATCACTTCCCGGCTTTACCATAGAAGCCATTCTATTGATTTCGTCATACGACCAGTCATTCCCGGCAATGCGGCGTATCCATGAATTAAGTATGCCGGTTCCGTTAATACAAAGAAGCACGCCAAGGGAAGGTTTTTGATATGTATGGTTTACATGCAAAAAAGTATTTACTCTCGAAAGCGGATCGTATTTTTTCTGGTCGGTAACACCATAAATAACACCTGATGTGCCTGCAGTAGCTGCAACCTCGCCTGGATACAGAACATTCAATGATAAGGCATTATTCGGCTGATCACCTGCCCGATATGAAACAGGTATTCCCTCCGGTAATCCTGTAGCCATTGCAGCTTCCGGCAGCAGGTATCCCTGAACGGAAAAAGAGGGGACAGCTTCCGCAAAAAGACTTTCGTCAAAACCGAAGTAATCCAGCAACTCCTTACAAATCGCTTCTCTCGTAAAATCCCAGAAAATGCCTTCGGAAAGACCTGTGTATGAGGTTAGTACTTCACCGGTAAGTTTCATAGCAAGATAGTCACCTGGCAACATAATCTTATTTATTTTTTCAAATATCCATGGCTCATTTTCCTTTACCCATGCCAGTTTTGCAGCGGTGAAATTGCCAGGAGAATTAAGAAGATGCGAAAGACAGAATTCTTTCCCGAGAGCTTCAAAAGCTTTATTACCGTACTCTACGGCTCTGCTGTCGCACCATATTATTGAAGGTCGCAGAGGCTTAAATTCTTTATCAACAACTACAAGACCGTGCATTTGATAAGAAATTCCTACAGCTCCAATAGATTTTCTCTTATTGCCAATTGCTTCTATGCATCTGTTTACGGCAAGTTTAAGATTTTCCCACCATAAATCAGGATCCTGTTCAGCCCATCCTTTTTTCTTTGCCATAATTTCCATTTCTGTCTGTGGCATAAATGCCGAAGCCAGACATTCGCCTGTCTCACCATCAAGCACTGAAGCCTTAATTGAAGAACTACCTGCATCTATTCCCAAAAGCAACATATTGATTCATTTTTATCTATTTGCACTCTATGTGTAAAATTATAAGGTTCTCGTAATAAAATTTATTCATAGCATCTAAAAACCCAGCATCAACACAAAATAGCACTAAAAACTTATCATTGCAAATTTATGATTTGTTTTGAATACTTCATTAATAATCATTCATATATTATTAAAATCAACCCTTCTTCTTATTCTATCACTCAATTACTTGTTTATTATTTTATCCCGGGAATATCAGTATATCTGTAATTAATATAATATTCAAGGGAATGTTCTGGCTTTTCAAGTTCCGCAGGAATCGGTTTTCTTGAAAAAGTTTGAAAATACAGGATGCATGCGTCTCTCCAGATTTTTGCATCGCGTTCATGTTTTTCAAGAAGCATGGCAACCTGATCGAATCTATCAGTGTCAATACATGTTTTTAGTTCCTGCCATTCTTTCCGTGCTTCCCGCACGCCATTTACACCTTCATGATATTTATAGCACAATTCTTCCCAGAGAGTGCGTCCTGATTTCATTTTATAATCCCATGGTAGATGATGGAACCATAGAAGAAGGTTTTCAGGACAGGTTTCAGGATTATTAAAAATTTCTCTAACAGGAGAAAAATATTGTGAAACGGCATTGCTTCCTGAAGTTGTTCTATCAAATCCAATGCCGTTAGAATCGGCTCTGTGGTAATAAACCGATGTCCAATCCTGCCTCCCTCGGCTCACCCATGGAGCAGGTCCATAATGATGTCCGGCATACATAATATGATGGAGCCCTAAAGGTGTCATATAATTCACAGCGTTTTCACGGGAAGCCATCATAATTTTCTTAATCTTATCAATGCAATAATTATCATTTGAGAAAGTCATTCTTATCCATTCTTCTGCAATTGTCTCTGACTTCTCGTAAGGGTTCCATGCAAGCCGGCCAAAAGCATACCAATTGGCCTGTCCGAAAGGATGCCCTGTCCAGTTTTCAACATTCCCAATATTTGAAACACCTGCCATTCCTGTTAGTTTACGATTAAATAGAGAACCGTCAACTACCGATGCCACAAGAGAACCTTTCCCCATGGCATAAGTATCGGATTTCAGGCATTCTTCGAAAAGGGGTGCAAGGTAAACAAGATGAATTGAGGCACCAAGATATTCCTGTGTTATCTGAAATTCCGGCATTACATTCGTTTTCGGCATTGCACCAAACAATGGATGGAAAGGCTCGCGCGGCTGAAAATCTATCGGGCCGTTTTTAACCTGAATAAGAACATTCTCATGGAATTTTCCATCAAAAGGTACAAACTCATTATATGCTTGTTTGGCTCTATCGTCCGGAATGTTGTTGTCATAAATAAAAGCTCTCCACATCACAATTCCGCCATGTGGTGCTAATGCGTCTGCAAGCATGTTTGCGCCATCAGCGTGCGACCTTTTGTAATTCTGCGGGCCTGGTTGCCCTTCTGAATTGGCTTTTAC
Organism: Bacteroidales bacterium; assembly: GCA_018056245.1. GTDB lineage: Bacteria > Bacteroidota > Bacteroidia > Bacteroidales > VadinHA17 > LD21. The sequence continues at coordinate 12,252 of JAGPFZ010000035.1, read as the reverse complement.
AGTAAAACCACCGAAATCAGGTATATAACTATATATTTCATCAACTTTTTTCTTCCACCATTCTATGACTTCAGGATGAAGTGGATCGGCTGTGCTAAGTTTCCCTATCTCAACCGGAGCGCTGAATCGCGCCGTAAGATATACACGCATCCCGTAAGATCTGAAAATATCAGCAAGTCTGGCAACTTTCATTAGATATTCAGGAGTAAGAATAAGAGCATTTGCATTGACATTTGAAAGAACAGTAGCATTTATGCCTATTGATGCGTTAGCCCGGGCATAATCAATGTAACGTTGCGATACGGAATCTGGGAGAAACTTCCAATCCCACAGAGAAAGTCCAGCATATCCTCTTTCGACAGTTCTATCGAGATTATCCCAATGGTTAAGTATTCTAACCTTTATTTTAGGCGATTCAGAAATATGCAAATATTTTATATCTCCCTGAGTCTGAATAAGACGCAGAAAGCGGAAAGTTCCATATAATACTCCCCTATCCGTATTTCCTGTAATAACTATAATATTTTTCCTTTTATAATTTGCAGAAACGATCAGAAAACCCTCCTCGCCTGAATTTTGCAACTCATCATTTAGTTTCAATGAGGAGATTAATTTTGATTCGGAAGGAGTTCCGATAACGATAATTCCGTTTCTATCAATAGATGAAATTACAGGAATTTGAATATCGAGAAGGCCTGACAAACCGATTTTCAGTTCATTCAATGCTGAGTTAATCACCGGTGAGTTGCCTTCAGAAAATATTCCGGTGACAAACGACTGATACTCTTTAAGTGTAATCGGATTTGATAATTTATCATATCGCAGCCACAAGCGGTAACCATTTTCACCTTCAGCGGTCCTGGAAAAAAGAAAAACAACCGCTATACATAATATTCTCAACATGCTTGCCAAAAGATTTCTGGACTTCATATTACGTTAATTCTAAAAGCTAATAAAACAAAAATAACTATATTTTTATTTTAATAATAAATATCAACATTATATTTTTCATTATTTTTATTTTTATACTGAAAACTGTTTGATAATTTATAAAATATGAAAATCAATAAAGCATTTTGTAAAATATTTTTTTTCATCTTTTTTATTATATTTATTATAACACAGACAACTAACGCCCAACAGGCGGCTGATTTTGGATACTATAAAATACTAAATGATACTGAAAAAAGACTTTACGAGTACCGTGATGACGACAACGACCTGCAGTTAAAACTAATACAGCTCGATATAATCAACAAAAGTCGTAAAAGACATAATGCGTCACCGGTAAAACTCGATATACTCGCATCGAGAGTTGCAAACATGATGAGCCGGAAAGCGGCTGAATATGGCTATATATCGCACTGGAATATGAAAGGTGAAAAACCTTATCACCGTTATGCATTTGCCGGAGGATATGATCATGTATCTGAAAACGCTTAAGGTGAATGGACTTCCGGGAGATATGACAAAACCGACAGACTTATACTTGATCTGATGAAAAGCGGACATGAAAGTTTTATGTCGGAAAAAGCTCCTTCCGACGGGCACAAAAGAAACATCATTGATAAGTTTCATAATTACGTCGGAATAGGATTCTATATTTCCGAAAACCAGTTCAGATATTATGAGGAATTCATAAACAAGTATCTCGATTTTCAAAATATACCGTCGGTATTGTCTGTAAATGAGAAATTTATTCTTCAGACTGACACACACGGGGAATCATTTCTATATTTCCTCTTATGTTACAGGGAAAAATTCCCGGTTGCATTGAAGGAAGGCCAAAAGCCGAGACAGGGTAGTTACGATGATTTTTCTGATGAAATAACTCTTAGAATTCCCGCATGGGAATTATCAAAGTACCGCGAAGGCACAATATATAAGATACCCTTATCCTTCTTAAAAGAAGGATTATATTATATCCAGATATTTACCGACAAAAATGAGATAACCACTCCGCGCAAGATAAGCACTAAAGGCCGGCCGCCTGTTAGTGGCATTGTAATTAAAGTGACGAATCCGACTATTCACTGAGAGATTATTTTAACTGCAGTTTTACTGTAGTATTCATTACAACAGGGAAAGACATATTCTGTCCTGTTACTTCAACGATGCCGTTGAGCTTGAATGTTTCTTCCTGGCTCACAACATACCCCTCCTTGATTGCAAAATAAACAACCGACTGCCCGGTAAGGGGACCATGAACTAAAATATCCATTCCCATGTTTTGAGTGGAAGACTCCATCGTACCTTTGAAATCTGAAACTATTTTTGCGCAGTTTTTTCCGTTAACGGTTTCGTTTCCTTCGTATGTGTTTGAATAATCGAGCGATTGTAATACTTTTGTTCCGGCCGAAACAGTCCGAACCGTGTCGCTGGAATTCCATGTATCGCCCGGTTTAACAGGTTTTGCCGGTATCTTCGGAAAAACATTTAAGAAAGTCTGACCAAGGTCTCCGCCTCCCTGCCCTTCTACAAAATATTCGATTTTTGCTGCTTCCGATGCATCAATAACCTGCCCGTCAGAAGCCAGTACCATTTTGAATGATTTTCCTGAAACGTCACTGATATCTGACTGGGAAACACTACCCATGACGTTAACCTTAGTGCTTAGTGAATCAACTGTAACATCTAATACCAAGTTGTCTTTGGTCTTCTCACGCAGTTTAGTTTTAAAAACCAGCTTATTATTTACAAGTATATTAAGTGTCTGCCCTTCAACTTCCATAAGCTGAGCAACATCTGTTGAAACACTATAAGCAAGTTGGACATTGGCAGGAATGTTGTATGTAAGGGTCACAGCATCGGCCGGCGCTCTTTTAGACTGGCCCGATAAACTTACAGATAATGCTGTAATAAAGACAACAATTAAAGTTGAGCTTTTCAGAGAAAAAGAATTTATTTTCATATCAGTTTTAATTGAGGTTAGTATTGATTTTTAAATAAACTTAAATGCAGCAAATAATTTTGTTTCTCAAATATCTGTTTTTTTTCGGATATACATAGATATAAAACCTATAATTGTTTTAAATATTTAACAGGTAAAGGTATGAAAAGTTAAAAAGTAGTAATAAATTTGCATCGCTTTAAAATGGAATAGCGGGGTGTAGCGCAGTTGGTTAGCGTACCTGCTTTGGGAGCAGGTGGTCGCCGGTTCGAGTCCGGCCACCCCGACAAATGTCCGCCGAATTTCGATTCATAAATGAGGAGAATTTTTTTCACTACCCTTTTTCTTCAGAGAGAAGCTTAATCCTGACTCTGGAATTGGCTCCTCACCTGAAGATTTGCTTGTGGTAAACAAAAAATAATATATTTGAATCATTAGTTAAAAAACCTTTGGAAATTAGTCCAGTTTAATGGGGATTAATCTCCTATGCCTGTCACTCACCATGGAATAATGGGTAATTTTTTGTCAATGCCTTTCCATGATTTTTTTATCAAGATTAAATAATGATTTTTTGTGTGTATTCAAATTGAAGAACCGGACATACCTAATTGATTAATTCTATTAATTCCTGCTTGCTAAAAACATATATTTCATTACAGCTCGCATGGAATATTTCTCCATGAATCAAAATTATTTCATTTTTTGTTTGTTTTGTTGAGTTTATTATATTTGTTCCCAATACCGTTGGGGGTGCTTGAAAAAACAGGCTGAGAAAATACCCCTGAACCTGATATGTATAATAACAGCGGAGGGAAATGGTATATCGGATTATAACAAATTTAATATACCGTTTCGTTCCTGACGAAGCGGTTTTTTAATTATTACCATTATCCTTTAACATGAAACACCTATGGTTAAAACACAAAAAAGAATGAAAATAATTTTAAATGCCCCTCCCAGCCTCCCCAAAGTGGGGATGAGCGTAAAATACTACTGTGGAAAATTCCACCATTTTGGTCCTGTCGGCCTAAGCATTAGCGGAAGCTGAGATTTAGGGGGCAAATAAAAATTGGGGGGATTTAGATGGGCAAACAAAAGATATATATTATTATAATTTATTGCTATTTTCTATTTAACGATTAGATAAATTATTACCATGAAAGATAGTTTTGATATGTATGCTGAAAAATACGACACGTGGTTCCTGAAAAACAAAAATGTGTTGTATTCCGAACTAAAACTGGTGGCGCATTTCCTGAACAATGCAGGCGATATCTTATCCGTAGGCTGCGGCAGCGGACTATTCGAGATGCTTCTGAAAAAGGAATTCAATATCTCCGTAAAATATGGAATCGAGCCTTCAAAATCTATGGCTGAAATTGCAGAAAAACGCGGAATGATTGTAAGAACAGAGACTGCAGAAGAGGGAGATTTTGGCGAGAACCAATATGATACTATCATCTTTAACGGCACGACAAGCTATTTAAAAGACTTACAAAAGGCTTTCAACAAGGCATACAATGCCTTACATAAGAACGGCAGAATTGTGGTTATAGACGTTCCGAAAGAAAGTTCATACGCCATGCTTTACAGTCTGGCGAAAGTGGTTGGTAGCTGGGATCATCCCCTGCTCGAAGGTATACAGCCCCCCGACCCCTATCCTATTGAATTTGTAAAAGCCGCAAGATGGAGAACGACTGCGGAAAAAACCATGCTCTTAAAGCAAGAAGGATTTTCGGATTTTGCTTTCGCACAAACTCTTACGAAACACCCGGTTTATTCCGATAATGAACTTGAAGAGCCAAAAGAGGGATTCGATTGCGGTGATTATGTTGCTATCTGCGCATATAAAAAATAAAACCATGATATCAATAAAATCTTTAATTGATGATTTAAATACTATACGTATTAAATCGCCACTTGTGCACAACATTACAAATTATGTAGTGATGAACAGTTCGGCAAATGCCTTGCTTGCTATCGGGGCCTCTCCCGTTATGGCACACGCTGTCGAAGAGGTCGAGGATATGGTAAATATAGCATCTTCACTGGTTATAAATATCGGAACTCTTAGTAAAAAGTGGGTTGATGCTATGATAAAAGCAGGAAAGACAGCCGCAGAAAAAAATATTCCGGTGGTTTTTGATCCGGTCGGAGCAGGAGCTACTCCTTATAGAACCGAAACAGCTCTTAAGATTATAAAAGAATGTAGTCCTGCGGTTATCCGAGGTAATGCTTCTGAAATTATGGCCCTTGTCGACAGTGAAAGCAGTACAAAAGGAGTTGACAGCATCTCTTCTCCCGAAGCTGCCCTTGACGCTGCAACCTCACTTGCACAAGAAACAGGAGCAGTAATCGTAATAAGTGGCCCTATAGATTATATTATTGATAATCTCTTTGTTATTAAAGTCAAAAATGGTTCACCAATGATGGGAAAAGTCACAGGAATGGGTTGTTCGGCCACCGCTCTTATCGGAGCTTTTGTTGCGATAAATAATAATTTCCATGCAGCATCGGCACATGCAATGACCGTAATGGGCATCGCAGGCGAGATTGCAGCAGATAAATCTGCCGGAACAGGCTCAATGCAGATGAATTTTCTGGATGCTTTGTATACTCTCTCTGAAAAAGATATAATAAGCCGATATAACGTCGAATCATGAAAAAATAATCATAATGAATGAATTAATTCATTCGTGAAACTTAAAAATTTAAACTGTGAAAAACTTTGATCCAGCTCTGTACCTTGTAACCGACCGCATGCTTTCCAGAGACCGGCCTATTGAGTTCATTGTCGAACAGGCTGTTAAAGGTGGTGTCACTATGGTACAGTTAAGGGAAAAAAATTGCTCGACGCTCGAATTCGTTAAACTGGCTGTTTCGCTCAAGAAGCTTCTTACACATTTCCATGTTCCATTGATAATTAACGACCGGCTCGATGTTGCACTGGCTTCCGATGCCGACGGCTTGCATATCGGTCAGGAAGACATGCCATGTGACATCGCACGCAGGATACTGGGAAATGACAAAATCATAGGGCTTTCGGTCGAAAGTTTCCACCAGGCGCTTGAAGCGAATGATCTGGATGTCGATTATATTGGCATTTCGCCTGTTTTCGTTACTGGCACAAAACCGGAGCTTACCAGCGCACTTGGACTGGCAGGAATTCGTAAAATATCATCTGTTTCGAAACATCCTGTAGTGGCTATAGGAGGCATCAATGCAAAAAATGCTGCCGAGGTGTTAATGGCCGGCGCAGACGGTCTGGCCGTTGTTTCAGCCATAGTCTCTGCCGACGACCCTATGAAAGCTGCCCGCGAACTAAGGCAGATTATTGATATATTTAAAAATAACAGATAATGAAAAACCCATGGTTAAAAATACAAGAAATAATGAGAATAATTTTAAATGCCCCTCCCAGCTTCCCCAAATGAGGAGGAACGTAAAGTACTACTGTGGATAGTCTCCCCATTTTGGGCCTGTCAGCCGAAACATTAGCGGAGGCTGTGATTTAGGGGGCAAAAAAAAGAATTTATGCGAGTTGATTAATAAACAACATATAATTTATTGATACTTCATGTCTAACTAAAACTATATTCGAGTGAAATTAAGCGAGATAGGAGAATTCGGATTCATCGAACGAATTGCAGAAAAATTCCGGTACCTGGTTTTACCCGACTTTTTAGGCATCGGCGACGACTGCGCTATAATACCTTACAATGAAAAAGAAGATTATGTGATTACAACCGACTTGTTAATCGAAGACATTCATTTTCTGAAAAATCGTATTACTCCCGAACAGCTTGGTCATAAGTCGCTTGCGGTAAACCTGAGCGATATAGCCGCTATGGGCGCAGAACCGGTGGCATCTTTTCTGTCAATAGGAATTCCGGCTGAAACAGAAGTAGAATTTCTCGATGCTTTTCTGGAAGGCTACCACAAGCTTTCTCAGAAATACAAGGTTCAGCTTCTGGGCGGAGACACCACAAAATCAAAGAAATACATGACAATTAACGTGGCAGTTGCAGGTAAATGCAACAAAGGTAGTGCCCGTTTACGCTCCATGGCTCAGAACGGAGATGTTATATGCGTGACAGGTTTTCTCGGTGATTCGGCCGGAGGACTGGAGGTTTTGTTAAATAACCTCCCGGAAACAGAAGAAAACCTCCAATTGATTTTATGCCACCATCTGCCAGAACCTCAAATAAAAGAAGGATTATGGCTCGCCAAACACCCTGAAATACATGCCATGATTGATGTATCGGACGGCATTTCATCCGACCTGATGCATATCTTAAAAGCTTCTGGAAAGTCAGCTATTGTTGACCTCGATAAGATACCTGTTTCGGACGCACTCAGAAGAACAGCATGCAGGGAAAGCTGGAATCTCGATAAACTTACTACTTCCGGAGGCGAAGATTATGTTTTGCTGTTTACAGCTGAAGCAGATTCATTCAAATCATTAAACGCAGGTTACAAAAAAGCCTTCGACAGAGACCTGATACAAATCGGAGAAATAACCGAAGGGGCACCACGGATAAGCTGGATTAAAGGAGGGCAACAGGTTACGTTAAATAAACATGGGTTCGATCACTTTATAATTTCATAAAAATATGAAGAGGCAATATAAAAGAGTGCTGACTATTGCAGGAAGCGACTCGGGAGGCGGGGCTGGCATACAGGCCGATATAAAAACAATCTCGGCTTGCGGATGCTATGCAATGTCGGCAATTACGGCCATAACAGTCCAGAATACAACCGGCGTGAGCAGAGTTTATCCCGTTCCACCCGAAGCAGTGAACGGACAAATTACCGCAGTGCTGGACGATATCGGAACAGATGCAGTAAAAATCGGAATGCTGTACTCATCGGAAATCATCAAAGCGGTAAAAGATGCACTCGAAAAATATAGAATCAAAAATATTGTACTCGACCCTGTCATGGTGGCTGCATCGGGCGATAAACTCTTACAGGATGAAGCTATTGAGACATTGAAAAAAGAACTCATACCCATGGCAAGAGTTATAACACCAAATATTCCAGAAGCCGGGATACTGCTTGGAGAAAAGATACAATCGAACAATATGGCTGCAATGGCAATAAAGTTATCCATGAATAAGAGTGTTTCGGTTCTCCTGAAAGGAGGTCATCTGACCGGTAACGACCTTACAGATATCTTCTATAATGCAGAAGATGATTCAGTTATGGAGCTCAAATCAAAGAGGATAATAACCAGAAACAACCATGGCACAGGCTGCACTTTATCATCGGCCGTTGCCTCATTCTTAGCTCATGGCTTATCATTAAACGATGCCGTACAAAACGCCAGGGATTATATTTACGAGGCAATCGTCAATGGAGCAGAATATACTCTTGGGAAAGGACACGGCCCTGTGCATCACTTTTATAATTTCTGGAAATAATGAAACAACAGGGAACATTTACGGAAAAGTTGTGGACCGCTATTCAGCCTGTATATCAGCAAATTATCAATTGCCAATTTATAAAACGTCTTGCCGACGGAACATTACCTTTTGAATGGTTTGCGCATTATCTTTCCCAGGATGTTCTGTATATCATAGATGATTCGCGGGCTCTTGCCATTGTTGCCGGTAAGGCTGAAAATCCCGAAGAGACTTATTTCTTCCTTCAACTGGCCAAAGACGGCCTCGATATTGAGCGCACACTTCATAATGATTATATCCGGATGCTCAAAATCCCTGAAGCTAAAAAAAAATCTCCGGCGTTCAAAGCATACTCGGATTTTTTGATCCACAATGCGTTTAACGCACCCTATCCGGTTGCAGCAACTGCTTTACTACCTTGTTTCTGGGTTTATTACAATACGATGGAACATGTATTCAATAATAGTGTCGAAAATAATCCTTACAAGAAATGGATAGATACATATTCAGGAGGCGAATACAGGCGTTATACCAAAAACTATATTAAAATAGTTGAAAACCTGGCACAAAAAAGTAATTCCGAAATCCGGGAACAGATGGCTTCAGTTTTTATCGAGGGAACAAAACATGAGTTAATCGTATTCGAAGAGGCTGCCGGACAATAAAGATGAAGTGATAATAAAATATTTTTATATCCGGCAAGGTTTCACCCCAAAGCCACATCGAGTATCATCATAATAGTAAAACCTGTCAGTGCTCCGATAGTTGACAGGTCGGTTTTATATTCACGTTGCGATTCCGGAATAAGTTCCTCAATTACCACGAAAATCATTGCGCCTGCAGCGAAAGCAAGGGCATAAGGTAGCAAAGCCATCATGGTTGTAACCATATATGCTCCTATTACACCGGCAATAGGTTCTACAATGCCGGATAGTTGTCCGTACCAGAAACCTTTAAATCTCGAGAAACCTTCACGTCTCAAAGGGATGGACACTGCAGCGCCTTCTGGGAAATTCTGTAATCCTATTCCAAAGGCAAGAGCAACTGCGCCCGAAAGTCCCTGAACGTCGGCATTTCCTGTAAGAGCACCAAAAGCAACGCCTACGGCCAGACCTTCCGGAATATTATGAAGTGTGATTGCCAGAACGAGTAAAACGCTTCGTTGCCACGATGTCTTGATTCCTTCTGCCTTGCTCATAGGCAGGCCTAAATGCAGATGAGGCAATAATTTATCAATAATCAACAGGAAAGCACCGCCCGATAGAAACCCTACTGCTGCCGGAACCCAGGCAGCCCCACCTTTATTTTCCGTCATTTGTATTGCAGGTTCGAGCAGTGACCAAAAACTTGCCGCTATCATAACCCCTGCTGCAAAGCCAAGCATAGAATTCAATACACGCTTGTCAATGGTCTTGAAAAAAAATACCATCGAAGAGCCAAGCGCAGTAACAGCCCATGTAAAAAGAGTTGCAAACAGCGCCATCAGAACAGGATTAAATTTAAGTAACCATTCCATTTTTATATATCATCAAATTAAGATACTAAAAGTTATTTATCCATTAAAACATCTCAAAACTCTTTTTTGCTTTTATAACGACAAAACATCCCTCACCGGAGCCTTGGTCCGGATGCTGAATCTCTTTTACTTCATTTAGTTTCCCGAACACAGTTTGTAAAGTATCTTCTATGACAAAACCATTTTTCACCAGAAGACCATAGATTTCCTGTGTTGAATAAAAAGTGGCATCTCTGTAGAAAACACTTTCCTTTTTGTGTTTGGAATATTGTTTTCCTACAGGGCTGTTCTTGTCAATAAACCCGATTATCAGCTCTCCTTCAGGTTTCAGAATGCGTGAAATTTCACTGAAAGCCCTGTCAGGATCATCTACAAAACAAATTGTAGTAACCATAAGAACAAAATCGAAATAGTTGTTCTCATAGGGTAAGTCCTCAGCAATGCCATATATAGCGTTTATGCCTCTTTCGGTAGCTTTTTGTCTCATTGTCTCTGAAGGGTCGCATCCATGTTTAATTCCAAGAGGTGAAGCAAAAAGTCCGCTGCCGATTCCAACCTCGACGCCTTTCCCTTCAGGTGGAATCAGTTTTCTTACTGCCTCAAGTTCAGACAGATAGACAAAATAATTTTCAATAAACCATTGTTCATATTCATTCAGGTAGTTATCGAACGGTTTTGTCTTTGCCATATAATTAACGATTAGTAAAATAAATGTTAAACCTGAAAATCATCGCTAATGCCCGACTAAAATAATAAACTTATGAAAAATCTTATTATTGACTGAGTAGAGAGTGCAAATCCAGACCGAAAGCGTCGAGAACAAAAGTCGAATTTGTAAGCCTTTTATCTTTTATCCTGAATAAAATTTCACTTTGTAAATGGTGTAGTCCTCAGGTTAACAGCTAAAAGTTGCCTTATATTGACAGAAGCCTGACAACCAGCATAAATAAAAAATGATCAAACTTGTAAAAATAGATTATGCTAACTGTAGCAGATTAAAAAACAATATTTTACCGCAGGTTTCGCAAAGCCCTGGTAATTTTCCTGATTGCACAAAAGCCAAAAAGAATTTTTAGTTATTATAACCTATAATGATTTTTACCAATGATACAATAATTCATTATGGGTAAAAGATTTTACTTTTTACTGTTTAATTTTAATTCTTAATCTGACAGTTTAATATAAAATATTTAGATTTGTAAAAGAAAAAACAAAATTTATTTTTGCATTGTACTTAAAATTATTTTACTTTTGTCGCAATAAATTATGAAAACATACAGGACATATTTTCATCATCATTTCCTTACCACTCAGGCGAGGTAGTGATGCTGTAGTATGCGGCAAAAGATATCATTAACCCGTCTGAGGAAAACAGACGGGTTTTTTTTATGCTGCAAAGAAACCCTGTGATAAAAAGATAAAAATTATGAAATACACAATTATTAAAACACGAATAACATGAAAATAATTTAAAACTACAACTCAAGGTCTCTTAAAATTACCCCTCCCGGCCTCCTCAAAGTGGGGAGGAGCTATTAAGTACTGCTGTGACAAGTCCCCCATTTGGGGCCTGCCTGCATTACTTTCACAAAGCTTTGGCGGAGCAAGGCCGAAGCAATAGCGAAGGCAGTGATTTAGGGGGCAAATATAAAGGCAGAGATCTAAGTGTGTGAGTCCATGTTTATATAAAACAAATAAATTTAATTTTAAACTACTTTTTAAGTTTCAAAATTTTGTGAGATAATACTGAAAGATTATGAAAGAGCTTAAAATAGCAATCCAGAAAAGCGGCAGGCTTAGCGAAAATTCAAAGCGGCTTCTCGAAGAATGCGGTATAAAATTTTCCAACGGCACAGGCATTCTCAAAACAACCGCAACCAATTTCCCGGTCGAAATACTTTTCCTCCGCGACGACGACATCCCTCAATACGTCGAACAGGGCGTTGCCGACGCCGGTATTGTCGGTGAAAACATGGTGTCGGAAAAAGGAAGAGATATCAGGATCATCGAGAAACTTGGATTCGCCAGATGCCGCCTCAGCCTCGCCATACCAAAAGACGAAGACTATCCTGGCCTCCATTTTTTCAATGGAAAAAAAATTGCCACAAGCTACCCGAGATTACTTTCCGATTTCCTGAAAAAGAACAATTTGAAATCCGAAATAGAAGAAATAAGCGGGAGCGTGGAGATAGCACCAGGAATAGGCCTTGCCGACGCTGTCTGCGATATCGTGAGCTCGGGAAGCACATTGCTTACAAACGGCCTTAAAGAGGTTGCCACTATTATGGACAGCCAGGCAATACTTGTTGCTAATAAAAACCTCGATGAGAAAAAACTGAATATCCTGAATAAGCTGGTCTTCAGAATAAATGCCGTTAAGAATGCCAAAGAGAATAAATATATCCTTCTTAATGCGCCTGAGGATGCTGTTGAACGGATTG
>JAGPFZ010000080.1:2759-4418 GCA_018056245.1 Bacteroidales bacterium | reverse complement strand
TCAATTTTGTAGATTATAAGCCTGATGAATTGATGGATATTTTTGAAGGCTTTCTTAAGAAACGTTCCATGCAATTGGAACCGGCAGCCGAAAAACGTCTTATCGGACATTTTATTGATGCTTGGGAGAGTCGCGACAAACATTTTGGAAATGGACGTTTTGCACGGAATTTATTTGAAAAAATAATGCAGGCACAAAGCGACCGGGTTGCAAAAATGAATGAGATTTCGCCGGAAGTTCTTTGTCTTATCACTGCGGAAGATGTTGAAAGTGTCATTTCAACCGTTCAACCCGATCAACCCAAACAACGTCCAACCATCGGATTTAAGCCACCCGAAGGATAATAAGAGATTTGTGAATTGAATTCATCTTCTTTTACCCTGTTGACTTTGACACTCATTTCCTGATCTCGACATATTTAAAGGTTAATTCGGAAACAACTACGTATGGAGATATTTGCAGTTTTTTGCATCACCTATTTGGATGCTGCTAAAATAATGATATCATTTATATATGTCAGGAAGTAAATAATCGGTCAGGTACGATGAGTGTAGCGGTGGCAGAAAAAGGAAATTTTTTAGAAACCCACCTGTATTGCATACACAAACACAAATACAGACATGTGGGTTCCATCAGACCTTTAAAAAATAAATTATATTCTGATGAAAGTTAAGAAAGATAAGGCTTGATAGCCGAGAAATGAAAGGCAAAAATTCATTTTAGAGCGAAGATATAAAGGTTTGAATATAGTTAAAACAATTATTGCTCCGAGAATCAGACTGCCCAAAAGTGATAAAACATTGATCGAGATATGTAAATTACTCTAAAAAACAAATTAATCGTTGCCCATTTTTGATGATAAGTTGTGGAAAATTTTTAGGGTGAAGCATTGTTGAAGTCAGGAATTTATATTCTCAAGCTTTCAATATTAATAAATATTTTTATGTGTAAATAGATGTTTATTTTTTTATTGTTTTTACCAATGCCCAGTTGTTTTTCTCTTTGAAATACGCCAACTGCAATCCATTTTTTTCGGCTTCTGCCTCAATCATAGGAATATCTTCCACATAAAATCCACTTAGATAGAGTTCTCCTCCTGTCGGCAAACAAGCTGCGTAAAATTTCATATCTTTCAGCAAAATATTTCTGTTTATGTTGGCAAGCACTATATCAACATGTACATCCTTAAGCACTTCGGCTCCACCTTTTCTGAGTTCAATATTTTTTATTTTATTCAATCGAATGTTTTCCATTGAATTTTCAATGCACCAGTCGTCAATGTCAACCGCTACCACTGATGAAGCCCCGCGCAAGGATGCCAGAATGGACAATACGGCTGTTCCGCAACCCATGTCTAAAAGATTTTTCTTAATCAGATCCATTTTCAACAACTCACCCAGCATCAATGCAGTAGTTTCATGATGACCCGTACCAAAAGCCATTTTTGGATTGATAACGATATCGTATTTTGCTTCGGGAACCTTCTGGTGAAAAGAACTGTGAACCACACAATCGTTATCAATCAATACCGGCTGAAAAAAATTTTTTTCCCATTCTTCGTTCCAGTCCTTATTTTCCAACAATAATATATTGTAATCAATGGAAACAGGATATTCAAATTTGGACAACTTATCATCGAGTATTTTCTGGTTGAAATTG
>JAGPFZ010000080.1:0-2659 GCA_018056245.1 Bacteroidales bacterium | reverse complement strand
ACCATTCATATTTCTGACCCCGAATACATGGATATTTATTTTTTGGACGATAGTCAATGGAATGTTTATGTAGGCGGGTCTTACGCATGGATTACTCCTACATGGACCAATCCTGCATGGTTTGATTATTACTATCGTCCGTTCAGTTATAATAGCTGGTATTGGCGAAGCAGTCTTTATTATCCGTATTCTTTTTACGGATACCATTCGTGGGTCTATTCACCGTGGTATTATGATCCATGGTATTACGATCCATGGTTTTATTATCCCGCTTATTACAGGCCTTATTACGGTTATCCTTATTATGGATATTACGGCTGGAGTCGACCTTTTTACAAATCTGTTGATCCAAGTCATAATGAAGCCTATCGCCGTCAGGTTGCTAATGGTTCGAGAAATTCGAATACCAATAGTTCTACAAGAGCAGGCATTCTCTCCGGCGTAGCCGGCGGAAGCTCTTCGACTGGCCGAAGTGGCAACCCTTATACGGTTGTAAGTGGTAGCGGTTCCAGAAGTTCTGTTTCGTCCGACATAAATTCGACTGGCCGCAGAAGTTCAACTTCAAGTTATGATAATTCAAGATCTTCTATCAATTCGGGCAGAACCACAACCGGAACCAGAAGTCAGAGTGAAGTTACCGGTACAACAGGAACTCGTTCGACGGAAACTTATAGTGGAAATTCTTCGCGCAGAACCACAGAAACAATTAATACCCGACCGAGAACCAGCTCCGGAAATAGCGGAAATTCGGTTGCAACGCCTCAAACCGGTTCACGAAGTTCTTACACTCCATCTTCCGGTTCTTCTGAAAGAAGATCTTCTTACACGCCCAGCAGTTCCGACAATAGTTCGCGAAGTTCCGGCAGTTCCTATTCCGGTAGCTCGCGCAGTTCGGGCAGCAGTTCCGGCGGAGGAAGTTCAAGTAGTGGATCGAGCCGAAGCAGCGGAGGAAGGAGATAAAAATCAGAATTTACTTAAATCTATAAAATTTTGAGAAACGGAGAGGGAAAGAGAAAGAGTATTCTTTAACTACTTTTTAAAAAAATAATCTATATGAAAAAAGGAATTGGGATAGTGGCTTTATTGCTGAATAGCTTCATGATAAGTGCACAAAGTGAATTGGATATTTCGAAATTTGTTATTCCCGATATTGTAGGAACAGCACGCTATATGAGCATGGGAGGAGCTATGGGAGCTGTTGGCGGAGACGCTTCCGCTATCAAGGATAATCCGGCAGGTCTTGGAATTTATCGAAGTTCAGAAATGACGGGAACTTTAAATATCCTAAGGCAAAATACGGATGCAAACTGGTATGGTGTGAATAGTGCGAATAATCTTTACAAATTGGGAACCAATAATTTTTCGCTGGTTATTTCTTCTGCTACCCAAAGAAGTAAAAGTGGAAAAACCAGCGGATTGCAAAATTCTAATTTTTCCTTTTCATTTCAGAAACTGAAAGATTTCAATCGTCAATTAAATATTCATGGTGGTTCATCATCGTCTTCCATGACCGATTACATGGCTTATTTTACTCAAGGAATTCCTGAAACCGACTTGCAAAGTACAGATTCTTATGAGCCGTTCGACAATACATACATTCCATGGCTGTCAGTTTTAGCATACGAAGGTTATTTAATCAATCCTGGTACCAGTAACAGTTGGACATCTTCGTTGTTGGATGGCGAAAGAGTTACTCCTTACTATTATTTAACCGAAAATGGCTCTATTAATGAGTATTCTTTCAGTTGGGCAGGAAATTTCAGCAATCAATTTTATTTGGGAGTAACAGCCAACATTCAAAGTATTTATTACAATGCAACAACTAATTATAATGAGGCCTTTGGTCAAGGTGGAAGTATGAATTTGAATAACACCATTAAATCTTCGGGTAATGGTTTCAACCTGAATATTGGTGCAATTTTGCGTCCTATTGATGCTTTCAGAATGGGTATTTCTTTTCAGACGCCAACAGTTTTTTCTATATCGGAAGATTATACTTCGTTACTTAATTTTGACACAGAACAAAGAGGATATGTTCGCACCCCAAACGGATACAATTCTTATAAATTTCAGGCGCCACTTCAGTTTACCGTCAGTGTTGCTTATCTTTTTGGAAAAAATGGATTAATTAGTGCTGAATATGATTATATCGACGTGAAAACGAGCAAGTTAATGGACAATAATAATTCTTTTTATAATTTTATGGAAGAAAACGAAGGTATGAATATGGCATACAATTCGGCCAGCACAATTAAATTGGGTGCCGAGTACAGGCTAACCGATAATTTTTCATTACGAGGCGGTTATGCTTTTATGGACAAGGTAAATCCCGATAATGCACAAAAATTCATGAAGGACAATACCATTCGTACCGATACGGAATATTTTCTGCACAACAGTACCCAATATATCACCGGAGGTTTTGGTTATCGTGAAGAATCATGGTTTTTGGATTTTGCCTATATGAATAAGTTAAACAAAGAGAAATTTCATCCTTACAATTCAAATAATTTGGCAGAATTTGTTCAAGGTTCACCGGCAAATGTCAACACAACAAACAATAATTTTGTCATAACATTAGGTTTTAAATTTTAAATTTCTATCAAGTCCTGAGTTTTAAATTTTGCAGAAAGCCGGTTGTAAGTCAGCCGGTTTTTTT
>JAGPFZ010000001.1 GCA_018056245.1 Bacteroidales bacterium | reverse complement strand
CAATCGGGATGAGAATCCCTCCAAAAATATTACAAAAAACGGAAATGTAGTGGCACAAGCTTTTTTTTAACAACTTATATTATTGAATGTATGATTCTTAACAACTAACAACTGTCAAACTCGGGATACATAAACCTGCCTGATATCTTGGCTAAATAAGGAATAAATCCCAAAATAACATGGCTTTTGGATTTTCGTTTTAAATATTTGATTTTAAAATGGCTTTTTGATTTTAAATTGGATTTTCGTTTTAAATAAAAATGTAATATACTAATTGCAGTGAAAAAATCTTTGAGTGAAATCGGGACCGACCCTCTGATTGTATTAAATATTTCCTGATAAACGCATTTGTACAGAAAATAATAATCTGTAGTTATTCTATTTTTGTTGCTTCATTTATTTTATTATAGTTTTAGCACTTTTCAAATCTCATATCCACATTTTATGCCGCAACAATAAAAAATACCTATCACATTAATGATAAGTTCCTGATTCTTATTGTGGGCGATGACGGAGTCGAACCGCCGACCCTCTGCTTGTAAGGCAGATGCTCTGAACCAACTGAGCTAATCGCCCTTATTATTTTCAAAAAATCTTCGCAAATATAAATTACACAAATATAAATTACATTATTTTATTTATCCAAAACTTTTTTCTTCTCCATGTAATTTTCAATTACCGACCAGACAATCGAGGCCGACAATATTGTAATTATAATGATTAAAGAAAGAAATATCGGCACTTCAAAAAATTCCGAAATAATCATTTTAATTCCAATAAATGTAAGAACCACAGAAAGCCCTACTTTAAGACGTTTGAAATACATTATTATACCCGATATTGCAAAATAAAGCGACCTCAGCCCAAGTATTGCCATAATATTCGATGTATAAACAATAAACGGATCCTGTGTTATCGCAAGAACGGCCGGAATGCTATCAACAGCAAAAATAACATCGGACGACTCAATTATCAGAAGCACCAGAAACAGTGGAGTGATATACAGCTTATTATCTTTTCTCTTAAAAAACCTTGGTCCATTGTAAGTCTCATCAATTCTCATAAACCTCTTCGCAAACTTAAATACCGGATTTCGTTCGGGCTCGACTTTGGCAACTTTGCCTTTTATAGTTTCCAGAAACATCTTTATCCCTGTATAAAGCAGGAAAGCTCCAAAAATGTAAATTATCCAGTGAAATTTATTAATTAGAGCGACCCCGGCAAAAATAAATAAAGCCCTCATCACTATTGCTCCTATTATTCCCCAGAATAATACTTTATGCTGAAATCTGGGATCCACCTGGAAGTATGAGAAAATCAAAATAAACACGAAGATATTGTCAACACTGAGTGAATATTCAATGACATACCCTGTAAGGTATTCGAGCACTCTCTGTTTGGCAAGAACATTGCTTTCACGCGAATAATCAAGATATATAACTACCGTGAACAGCAATGCCAGTGATATCCAGACAGCACACCATATAAGAGCTTCTTTTAATGGAATTTTATGAATTTTACGATTAAAAACGCCAAGGTCGAGAGCAAGCATTAATGCAACAAAGACATTAAATCCTATCCAGAAATACAAATTTCCATCCATCGGAAT
Source organism: Bacteroidales bacterium (assembly GCA_018056245.1). Taxonomy (GTDB): domain Bacteria; phylum Bacteroidota; class Bacteroidia; order Bacteroidales; family VadinHA17; genus LD21. The sequence goes on along the minus strand of JAGPFZ010000001.1, from coordinate 186,126 downwards.
AAAATAAAATTAAGGTGCAAACATAGGAAATTATTTTTTATAAAATCTCGGCAACAATAAAAGTGCTTCCGCCTATAAATATAATATCATCCTCACCGGCGCATGATCTGGCTTTTTCAAGGGCTTCAGTAACAGAACTGAACGATTCGCCTTTGAGCCCGTATGATGAAGCTTTTCTCATTAACACCTTTTCGTCGAGAGCTCTCTGAACAGAAGCCTTTGTGAAATAGTATCTGCCGCTATGGGGAAAGAGAGGAAGAATGACGTCAATATCTTTATCGCTTACAAATCCAATGACAAAATGTTTTTGTTTTGCCTCTATATTATTTAACTGGCTCATTACCAGCTTAATACCTTCTTTGTTATGGCCTGTGTCACAGATTGTTAGCGGTTTCTGTCCGATAATCTGCCATCTACCTGCAAAACCTGTATTTTTAATTACATTTTCAATCCCTCTCAAGATAATCTCATCTGTAATAAAAAAATTTTCACTTAATTTTTCCGCCGACAGAATTACCGTTGGAATATTTTTAGCCTCATAATCACCTCCAAGTGGAATATAACCTGTTAACTCCTTACCTTTTGAAGTGCTTGCGGCTGAAAACTTCCTTAGTCCGGAAGAATAATCGAGTGGATCCAGTTTACATTTATACTCCCTGTCGGCAAACAATATTTCAGAACCAAGCATTCGAGCCTTTGATATAAAAACATTATCTGTTTCATTTTGCGATTCTCCGATTATAACAGGGATTTCGGGTTTTATTATCCCAGCCTTTTCAGCAGCTATTTTTTCGAGGGTGTCGCCGAGGATATCCATGTGGTCGTGGCCTATATTTGTTATTACCGAAAGAACAGGTGTAATGATATTAGTCGAATCAAGCCTCCCGCCGAGCCCTGTTTCTATTACAGCCACATCAACATTTTCAGAAGCAAAGAAGTCGAAAGCAAGACCAACTGACATTTCGAAAAATGACGGTTTGATTCTTTCAAATATATCACGGTTCTCTTCTACAAATCTAACTACCTTATCTTCAGGTATCATCGCCCCGTTTATACGTATCCTTTCCCTGAAATCTTTAAGATGTGGAGACGTGTATAATCCGGTTTTATATCCGGCAGTTTGAAGTATCGAGGCAAGTATATGAGAAACCGACCCTTTCCCATTTGTACCTGCAATATGAACGGAGACAAACTTCCTGTGAGGATGATCCAGATGTTCATCGAGAGCGAGTGTAATTCCAAGGTCAGCCTTATATGCAGCTTTGCCTATTCTGTGAAATGCAGGCATATTGCCGTAAAGAAATTCCATCGTCTCCTGATAGGTCATGCTTCCTGTTATTTTAATTTTACCTTTTGTCCTTTTTATTACAATTCGTGTTAATAACAAAAAATTTATTTCCCCTTCAATTCGAAAACGAGTTACTGATTTTATACTCTGTGCTCTGTACTCTGTGCCCTGTACTCTGTGCCCTGTGCTCTGTGTCCTGTGCTCTGATCCCTATTCAAAAGCTTTCCAGCTCTCTCCCCAGTTATTCAAATGAATTTTATCAGGTTCGAACCTGTGGGGCATTTGTTCCGGTTTTTCAGCAGGAACACCGACCGAGACTAACGCAACAGGCCTGATGTTAGCTGGAAGATTGAGTATTTCGCTCAATGCTTTCACTCTTTCCTGTCTGGGCTCTATTCCAACCCATACAGCACCAAATCCGAGCGAATGAGCAGCGAGTAATATATTTTGAGTGGCTGCCGAACAGTCGAGAAGATAGTAACCGGCAGCATGCTGTTTTTCAAGGTCGCCGCACACGACAATTGCATGACTTGCCTCCTTAAGCATCGAAGCATTAGGATGAAACTTCATAATTTTGTCAAGCACATCTCTGTCGTCAATAACGATGAAATGCCATGGTCGTCTGTTATTTGCTGATGGAGCATACATCCCGGCTTTGACAATAAGTTCGATATCCCTTTCGTCAATTTTCTCACCTGTATATTTTCTGATGCTTCGCCTTGTCAGAAGTCCTTCATATAATTCCATAATCAACCTTTTTAATATTCTTTACCAATATTTATAAAAAATATGGCAATTTATATTTTTTTGTCAATTCTGAACAGTCAATGAAGTGAAATTTGTTAAAAGAAATTTCCGCTTAAACGGTTTAAGACTGCGTGGCGGCGGCCTGTATAAATTTATATTGTAAAATATCTTTAAGTATTTAAATTTAAAAAAAATACTTCTCTTCCGACTATTTCCTCCAGTACATTACAGTAAATAATGGTCTGCCGATTACAATATCTATTTATTTTTCTGAGTTGAATTTTACTAGTTTAACCCAGTCAATTTCTCCAGAATCTTTACAAAAGTCAACGATAAACTCCTTAGTGAATTTGTTAATCATTTTCGCATACGACTTTGTAAACTCATCGTTACGTTCTTTAGCTTTGTGTCCAAGGGGTCCGATCAAATCAATATAGAGATTTTCATCACCAGAAATAAACTCCCAGAATCTCTGACCACAATATTTAAAATAATCTCCCTTGTCCGGAACATTGTCTTTTCCGTAGCAACAGCCATTTATTGCAACAATCTGTAATTTTGAATTGCTTGTTCTAAGGGTTTTTATGGCTGTTTTAAAGTCGGCTTTCATTTTTGAAATCTGACTGCTGTTTCCCCAGTTAGGGCCCGACTTAATAGCCACAATATATCTGATATTATTATTGTCGAATTCTAAATCAATACCTGTAATACCTGATTTCCTGCCGTTGTAAACCATTGAATTAATGAAAATTGCTAATTCCTCGAGCCAGTCACCAAAAATAGTTTCTTCATTTGATGATATAAAGGCGTCTGTTAATCCTTTAATAATCTGTTCTGCTGTAATAAGATATTTAGCCTTAAACAGGTACGGATTTTTCTTTTTTAGAACTGTTTTTAACTCCAGCTTATTCAGGCTATCTATACGTTTCTGATGAAATGTGCCAATATTGTCTTCAACGTATTGTGTAACGTCTTTCAGGTCGAGTTTGTTCATAACTTGAATCAGGTTCAAATAAAACGTAATGAACTGGTTGTAAAGCTTTTTGTACTCTTTCGTAATATTCAGGCACAATCTCTATGCCTATAGAGTTTCTTGACATTTTTTGAGCTACAATATTAGTGGTTCCAGAACCCATGAATGGATCTAATACCCAATCTCCCGGTTTTGTGAATAACTTTATAAACCATTCGGGCAATTCATCTGGAAATGCGGCACTATGATTTTTATTGCTGCATTCGGTTGCAAGATGTAAAACATTTGTAGGGTATGCCATATCTCTATCAGTCCAATTCGATATATTTTTCCCAAATCCGCTGCCAGCTTTCGAATTATCCCTTATTTTATCAGTGTCACTAAGGTTCCGTAATCTTGTTTTTTTCCATTCACCCATTGGAACCATTACTTCTTCCTGATACATTGCAAATTTTCTGCTTTTATTAAACTGAAGTAATCTTTCCCATGCATCCCGGAATCTGTTCGACCATTTACCCGGATAGCAATTCTTTTTATGCCAGATAAATTCTTCAGTCCATAACCACCCTTGTTTCCGCATCTCAAGGATTAATTGCAATACATAAGTACTCCTCTCCCCTTTAACTACTTTTTCTTTGATGTTAAGTATAAAAGTGCCTGTTGGCTTCAAAACTCTCAAAAGCTCAGATGTTATCGGTAAAAACCATGCAACATATTTATCGGGTGGTATGCCGCCATAAGTATTTTTTCTCTGGTCGGCATACGGTGGAGAAGTAAATATAAGGTCAACTGAATTATCTGGAAGATTCTTTAAAATCTTTCTGCAATCACCTAAGTATAATTCAGTTTTTATATCCATTTTTTATTTTCAAAAGTAAGAGTTTTCACTTAGAAACATATAAACATCTTTATATTTTTACCACCAACTTGTCAACAACAGTTTTATATTGTAACTTATTGATTAGTTAAATTTAATTAAATTATTATAACCATAATTATTTTTGTTTTCGGAATTATAATTTTTAGCAAGTTGCTATCAACAACCATTACTTAATAGCTATTATTACACCGAATTTTTGGTAGGAATAAATGCACTCAACTATTTTAAAACCAACATTATAAAGCATGTTTTTTGTTTCATTGATTGAATTTTCTTTATCCAGTTCTCGTCTTTTCAACCATACCTCCTTTTCCTGTTCTGAAATGCCGCTTTTATCAATAAAACTGTACCAGTATTTTGTAAAATATTCATTCATTTCTTTCGATGAAGAATTAAATTGATCAAGATTCAACAAAACACCACCGTCAATCAGAGTCTCGAAAGAGTTTTTATACAATTTGAATTTCTTTTCTTCAGACAAATGATGGATTGATAACGCCGAAGATATAAGTTCATAACTTTCTCCAGGAAGATTTTCAGTATAATCGCCAACCAGAAATTTAAAATTAGCTTTATACAAAAATTTTTGTTTTGCCACTTCCAGCATTTGTTCGGCAATATCTATCAAAGTGAAAAAGGCGTTTGGATATTTATCAAATAGATATTCCGTTAATAATCCTGTGCCAGCTCCAAGGTCAAGTATATTATTCACGTTTGGTCTGATAAAGGAAAGAAATGATACACTTGCCCCATAATAATCTTCATAACATGGAATAAATAATCGTCTTTGTTGATCGTATTTTCGCGAAACTTCATTGAATGTTTCTGACATTATTTTATTTGACATTTTTAAATCCTTTTTATTTTCTCGAATTTAATGAATATTTCAGCAAGTCGTAAGAGGCATTACATATTTAAAAATTCTTTGCATTCGCTCGAAACTCCTGTGCTTTAATATTCTCTCAGTAACCGTATAACAAATCTTTACATGCCATGCCCACACCTTTCAATAAGATATGAAAAAACGTCTCTATAAACAGGATTATTTATTAATTTTGTCAGCCCGGAAAGGAAACCGGATTGATAATGATGAAAAAACACAACAAGAAGCTGTTCGTAATCGACACCAATGTTTTATTACATGACTATAAGTGCATTTATAATTTTGAAGAAAATGATGTGATAATTCCTATTGTTGTTCTGGAAGAGCTCGATAAATTCAAAAAAGGTAATGATCTGATAAATTTTCATGCACGCGAGTTCACCCGTGAGCTCGACAAACTGTCAGGCGACATGCTTTTAACTTCCAACATCCCGCTGGGTGAAAACCTGGGAAATCTGCACATAGAAACCGGAAAAGAGTTTTCGGAGAAAGTAAGTCAGTCTTTTCCGGAAAAAACAGCCGACCACAGGATACTTGCAATCACCGATTACGTTTGCAATGCCAACAAGGACAAGACTGTAGTGCTTATCACCAAAGACATCAATCTGCGTATGAAAGCCAAATCGCTTGGCATACTTGCGCAGGATTACAAGAATGATAAAGTTGCCAACATTGATGATTTATATAAAAGCATAAAAATGATAGAGGGAGTTGACCAGAATCTTATTGAAAAACTTTATGAGCAACCCGAAGGAATGGATGTTTCGGAATTTCAACTTGATATAGAGTTCGACGGTCACAGATTCTATATATTACGCAATATTACTGCAAGTGCACTTGCTCATTATAATCCGGTAACAAAAATTGTCAAAAGAGTCATTAAACAATCTGCTTACGGTATAGAGCCAAAGAATGCGGAGCAGACTTTTGCACTTGAAGCATTGACAAACCCTGATATTCAGCTCGTATCCCTTACCGGAAAAGCAGGCACAGGAAAAACTCTCCTTGCTCTGGCTGCTGCCCTTCATCAGCATAAAAAATACAAGCAGATACTTCTGGCAAGGCCTATAGTTCCGCTGGCAAATCGCGATCTTGGCTTTCTGCCGGGCGACGTAAAAGAAAAAATGGATCCTTATATGCAGCCTCTGTTCGACAATCTGACTGTGATTAAACATAGATTCAGCCACCAGAGCCCTGAATTCAACAGAATAAATGATATGATAAATGAAGAAAAACTGGTCATAACACCTCTTGCATTTATCAGAGGAAGAAGTCTTTCAAGTGTTTTCTTCATTGTTGACGAAGCTCAGAACCTTACTCCGCACGAAATAAAAACCATAATTACACGTGCCGGTGAAGGAACAAAAATGGTATTCACAGGCGATATTGAACAGATAGACTCACCATACCTCGATACTGCCTCAAACGGACTGAGCTATCTTTCGGATAAGATGAAAGACCAGAATATATTTGCCCATGTAAACCTTGTGAAAGGCGAAAGAAGTTACCTCGCCGAACTCGCCAGCAAAATACTTTAATTCTCTCCGATGCTTCTGAAATAAATAACAACGTAATGTTTCCTGAAAAAAGAAAAATTGCTTTCTACACTCTAGGCTGTAAACTTAACTTTACCGAATCATCATACATAGCCTCCACCCTTCCGGTTGACAATTATGTTAAAGTTGCACCCGACGAAAATGCCGATATCTATGTAATAAATACATGTACAGTTACTTCCGATGCTGATAAAAAGTGCAGGCAGGCCATAAGAAAGTTCATAAAACAATCACCTTCGGCAATAATAGCCGTTACAGGCTGTTATTCGCAATTAAGGGCAGATGAAGTGGCAACTATTCCAGGCGTCGATCTCGTACTTGGTTCCAGAGAAAAGTTTGATCTTGTCCGCTATCTCGACGAAATTTATGAAAAGGGACTGACATGTGTGGATTCCGGTAATATAGTCAACGACAAGACCTTCGTCTATTCATGGTCGTCATCCGAAAGAACCAGAACCTTCATCAAGATACAGGACGGATGCGATTACAGATGCGCTTATTGTACCCTTCCCATGGCCAGAGGCCGGAGCAGAAATGCATCGGTTAAAAACATAACAGAAAAAATAAAACAAATTGCAGCCAACGGTATCCCTGAAATTGTGCTGACTGGATTGAATATCGGCGATTTCGGCAAAACAACAGGAGAAACCTTTACGGAACTTTTACGACAGATAGAGGAGATTGAAGGCGTACAGCGGATAAGGCTCTCATCTGTCGAACCCGATCTGCTTACAGATGAAATTATTGAACTGACCGCAGGAAGCCGGAAAATTATGCCCCATTTCCATATCCCGCTTCAAAGTGGAAGCAACAAAATTCTCGGACTGATGCGCAGACGATACAAAACCGAACTCTTTGCTTCAAGAGTGAAAAAAATAAGAGAATTCATCCCGCTTGCAGGAATCGGTTCCGACGTGATTGTGGGATTCCCCGGCGAAACAGATGATGATTTTGATGAAACATTCTATTTTTTGGAGAAAATGCCGCTTACATACCTTCATGTCTTTCCTTATTCAGACCGCCCGAGAACAAAAGCCTCAGAACTTCCTGGAAAAGTGTCTCCAAAAATCAAGGAGGAAAGGAGGAAACAGCTCTCACGGCTCTCAAAAAAATTAAACCTTGATTTTAAAAAACGTAATATAAATACAATAAATGAAGTACTCTTCGAAAACAGCATACAAGGAAAAAAAGTATTGGGCTTTACGGAAAATTATCTGAAATCAGAACATAATGCGATAGAAAACATTAAAGGTAAAATCAAAAAAGTCAGAATCGTCGGAATTAATCCTTCCAGCAACCTTGCCGTTGAACTGCTGGATTAGATTTTTCATTAATTAAAATTATTAGGCTAAACAATAGAAATATTAAATAATTTTATGTGGTATTTTCTTCGCAAACTATTATATGGAGGCACTATCATTTTATTTTTTCTATCTAATCAACGAAATTATCTCTTTTCTGCCACTAAGGATACTCTATATCTTTTCCGACATCCTTTTCGTTATTTTCTGTTATTTCCCTGGATATCGGAAGAATATCGTTTACAATAATCTTCGTAATTCATTCCCTGAAAAATCAAAAGAAGAGATTCAAACTATTGCTAAGAAATTTTACATGCATCTCGCAGACCTGTTTGCAGAAGTAGTAAAACTGAATCATATCGGCAAAAAAGAACATATAAAACGCTGTAAGATTGAGAATCTCGAAGTGCTTGAAAAACTATGGTCGGAAGGTAGGGATGCTATTGTGGTACTTGGCCATTATAATAACTGGGAATATCTTATTCACTTTCCGCTTTTTTGTAAACAAACCTGTATTTCTATATATAAACCTCTTAAAAACAAATATTTCGACAGGTATCTGACAAAACTGCGCTCAAAATACGGAATGGTACTTACTCCAATGTCACTTGTAGCACGCGAAATAGTAAAGCGCCGGAAAAACGGAGAGAAGATCCTTGTATCGTTTCTGGCAGACCAGACTCCGGCAAGGGCGGATATTCACTACCGCACAACATTTCTTAATCAGGACACTCCTGTTTTTCTGGGAGCCGAAAAAATAGCGACAAAATATGACATGGCGGTTATATTCTTAAACCATCAAAAAGTCAAACGCGGTTACTACAAAACAACTATTGAACTTCTTCTAGAGCACACATCTGGCCTTGAGGAACATACTATAACGGAAGCTCATATAAAGCGGTTTGAAGAGATTATCAGAGAGAAACCTGAATATTGGCTATGGAGCCATCGTCGCTGGAAATATTAAAGAATAAAATAGCCAATGTATAAAATTGCTATTGTCATTTTAAATTATAACGGACTGGAATATCTTAAAAAATTCCTTGGGGTAGTAATCCAAAATTCGGCTCGTCCGGATACAATGATTGTATTAGCCGATAATGGTTCAACAGACGGCTCTACCGAGTGGGTAGAAGCAACATATCCTGAATTGAAAATAATAAGATTCGATAAAAATCATGGTTTTGCAGGAGGATATAATCTTGCCCTCAAAAATATTGAGGCAGAATATTTTATTTTACTTAATTCCGATATCGAAGTTAGCGAAAACTGGCTATCTGCTATGGTTGATTTCATGGACAATAATCCGGATGTCGCCTCTGTTCAGCCTAAAATTCTCTCATGGCATAACAAAGAAATGTTCGAATATGCAGGAGCTTCCGGTGGATATATCGACAAGTATGGATATACCTTTTGCAGAGGGAGAATCTTCAACAAAATTGAAAGAGACGACGGCAAATATGATGATACTGCCGAAGTATTCTGGACTAGCGGAGCATGTATGTTAATAAGGGCAAAAATATGGAATGAATGTGGCGGTTTTGATGAGGATTTTTTTGCACACATGGAAGAAGTTGACCTTTGCTGGAGATTACATAACAGGGGATACAAGCTGTTTGTGATACCAACAACTGCAGTTTATCATGTCGGAGGAGGAACATTAGCCTATAATTCAACTTTCAAAACATATCTCAACTTCCGGAATAATCTATTTCTTCTTTATAAAAACCTCCCTGAGAAAAAATTCAAAAAGACACTTCTCATCAGGAAAACTCTCGATATAATTGCAGCTTTATTTTTTGTCTTTACTTTCAAAATGCAACACGCAGCGGCAGTTATCAAAGCTCATCACCACTATTATAAAAATATCCCTGTGCTTAAGAAAAAACGTGCCTTTAATCTTAAAATAACCGGAAATAAAAAAATAAAGGAAAAAGTATTAAATCGAAGTCTTGTTTTTGAGTATTATATAAAAGGTATTGATACTTTTGACAGGCTTGAGAAATATTTCAAATAAACATGAATCAAATAAAAATGGCTTTGTTTCTTATAATTGTACTTCTGGTTTATTTTCTTGTTAATCTGTATCTTTTCCTGAAAGGCTTTCGCATTCTCTCCACGCAAAAAGATCTGAAAACAACTTATATTGTTTCATTCATTCTTTTTGCTTCTTTCTTTATTGCTGGAAAAATTCTCGAAGTAAAACACCCTTCTGTATTTTCTGATTTCTTGAATATTATTGGTGGTTTCTGGCTGGCATTCATGCTTTATGGAAGCCTGATCCTTCTGCTTTCAGATATAATCTTCCCAATTCTCAGAGTTTCAGGTCTTCTTACAAAAAATAAAATATTTCTTTTCAGGAAATGGGCATACTTTTTAACACTCATTATTTCCTCAATTACAATAATAGGAGGTTTTATTAATGCCTTAAACCCTGTAGTGCGGCATTATGAAATTGCAATAAACAAATCTGCCGGCCATTTGAAAGAATTCAGAATTGCAGCCGTATCCGATATCCATCTTGGCAGTGTAATAGGAAAAAGAAATATTGAAAAACTCTCAAAAATGCTTAAAGAAGCACGTCCTGATGCAGTTTTTCTTCTTGGTGATATTGTTGACGGTGAGATAGCTCCTGTTATGAGTAGAAACCTTTTAAAATATTTTAATTGGCCGGTAAGCAGTGATAGACTGGTTGCTATAATAGGAAATCACGAGTTTATAGGAAACCCAGCTATATCTATACCCTATATTGAAAATCACGGAATCCGCATTCTTAAGGACGAAATGGTTGTTATTAGCGACTATATTCAGGTAATTGGAAGGGTTGACAGTTATGGTGGAAGCTTTAGCAATTATCAAAGGCAACCTCTTGAAAAACTTATGGAAAAGGCAGATTCTGACAAACCGATAATAGTCCTTGACCATCAGCCCATCAACCTTGACGAAACTGAAAAAGCAGGTGTGGATATTCAGTTGTCGGGGCACACACATAATGGCCAGTTATGGCCTTTAAATTATATAGCTGCTCTGTTTTATGAAATAAGTAATGGATATGGGAAAAAAGGAAACACTCACATAATAGTTTCTTCAGGTTTTGGTCTATGGGGCCCTATGGTTAGAACCAGCTCCAGACCTGAAATTGTAGTTTTAGATATAAAATTCAACAGAAAATGATTTTCTTTATATTCAAATTTATTTCAGAGAACATCATAAATTTTTTCCAGCATCATTCCACGTGAACCTTTTACAAGTATATGAGCCTTTTCAATTGGTTTAAGAACAAGATATTCCCTGAGCCGATCAACATCGTTGAATGTTTTGTATCCGAAATCTTTTGCAAGACTTTTGAAAATTGGCCCAACCAGCATTACCTTGCTCATTCCTAAAGAATTCAGGAGACGTAATATATCAAGATGCTCATCCTGTGCCCTGCTGCCAAGTTCGAGCATATCGCCAAGAATGACAATTTTATTTTCTGATTCAATCTCAGCAAACGATTCAATAGCTTTTCGCATACTGTCAGGATTAGCATTATAAGAATCACAAAAAATAACATTCTTACCTGTTACTTTTATCTGTGACCTGTTATTAGTAGGGATAAAAGCCTGAACTGCGCCTGAAGCTTCATCAATTGTAGCACCCATAAAAATTGAAGCAGCTACTGCAGCCAAAATATTTTCAGTATTATGTCGGCCGAAAAGATTCGTACTTACGATTCTCTCTTTCCCTGCATGATTTATTCTTACAACCAGATTATATGACGAAGAAACAGACTCGACTATCAATTCTCTTCCATCAGGGGCTGAATAAGGAACAGCCTTGTTAATCATCCTGTAAATCTGTTCTGAAATAAGAGGATTATGGTCGTTATATATGGCAACGCCATTAACTTTACGAAGATATTCATAAAGTTCTGTTTTTGCTTTTACAATATTTTCAAACGATCCAAAGCCTTCAAGATGTGCAGTCCCTATATTTGTAATAATTCCGTAATCGGGCCTGGATATCATGCATAGAGTTCTTATTTCTCCCTGATGACTTGCTCCCATCTCGATAATTAAAAGTTCGGTATCGGAAGGTGCAGAAAGTATTGAAAGAGGAACACCTATATGATTGTTAAGATTGCCTTTTGAGTAGTGGACTTTTTTAATTTTCGACATAGCTGCTGCTATAATCTCTTTTGTGGTTGTCTTTCCATTGGTTCCAGTAATTGCAAGAACAGGAATATTAAGTTCTTTCCTGTAATGAGTTGCAAGAGCCTGAAGTTCTATCAGACAATCATCAACAAGAATAGTCCTGTTATCAATTTCATACAAAGGATCATCAATTACGGCACAGATTGCTCCCTTGCCAAGAGCCTGGGCCGCATATTGATTGCCGTTGTAATTATTGCCCCACAGGGAGAAGAACATTTCTCCTTCTTTAATAGTACGCGAATCGGTTGAAACTCCTTTTGACTCTTTGAATATTGAATATAACTGCTCAGTTTTCATATAAAAATTATAGATTAGCTGATAGATGTTAAATTTATAAAAAAATCTCTTAGATGGAATTCAATAAAAGTATATAATGTCTTATTTATTTTTAAAAATACAAAATATTTCAGACAAAAAAAACAGGGACCTTTAATGAGCCCCTGAGTTATTAAAAATTTATTTCTTTCAGAAGCCAGAGGGGCTACCGACCCGAATCATAGCACATCTGAATCCGATGTCATCGCGTGAAGCTTCCTGGTCGAGAAATCTTCTGGTTGAAGGACTAAGCCAATATGCTCTGTCTTTCCATGAACCACCCTTATAAACTCTCGCATTATCATTGATAAGCGATGTATATTCATCAGGCCTCTGGACATACATTCTGGTTGACGTTTCACGTTCATCTTCACCCGCCGTCCATTCTGATGGGTCAATTGATGTTTTCTTATCGCCATCTTGGTAATTTCTGTAATCTCCTTTCCGGTAATTATATCTGTTAGCAACATCCTGAGGTTTTACAGTATCGATCGGAAGACGTCCCAAATTGTCCTTTTGAACAACCTGACCGTTTGCATCTCTCCTTAAATCTGTATAAACATTACCTCTGAAAGGATTGAATTCATCAACATCCTCAAATGAAAGTGGGCGATAAACGTCAAGAACCCATTCATTAACATTTCCTGCCATACAGTAAAGACCATAATCATTAGGCCAATAAGACTTTACATCAACAGTAATACTTCCATTGTCATTGAGGCTTCCTGCAACACCCATAAAATCGCCTCTTGCCCGCACAAAATTCGCCATCATCTGACCCATATACTTACTTGATGAATTTCTAACATTGTGACCATCCCACGGATAAATTCTTCTTTCATAAATTCTTTCCTGAAAAGTATTTCCTTTAAGGCCGTATGCAGCAAACTCCCACTCCGCTTCTGTAGGCAGCCTGTAGTTTGGAAGAAGAATGCCGTCTTCAAAAGTCGTTCTGCGTTCTGTTTTATCGCCAGATAGGCTTGGCCTGAGTTTATTCACAACACCTTCATACTGCCCTGCAAGGTAAGCTTCAGTATTAAAGTTGTTTTCGTCGGCCTGATTGGGATCTGGCTTGAGCTCACCTTCCTTAATAAGTATGTATTCATTAACCCTGTCGGTACGCCACAGGCAATAATCATTTGCCTGAACCCAGCTAACGCCTACAACAGGATAGTTATTATATGCAGGATGCCTGAAATAGTATTGTACATAAGGATCATTAAATCCCATTGGGTTTCTCCATACCAGAGTATCGGGAAGTGCTCGCTTGTGAACCTCCGGATAGCTCTTATATACTCTCTTTAGCCAATATAGATATTCGCGATAATCAACATTTCTGACTTCAGTTTCATCCATATAAAACGACGAAACCGTAACAGTTCTTGGAGGATTATTCCAGTCGAACATTACATCGTCTTGAACCCGGCCTAAACGGAATACCCCCCCCTCAATAAGTACAAGACCAGGTCCTGTCCTTTGCTCGACACCTACAGCAACTTCGAATCCGCCAAAATCAGGATCATTATATTTCCATCCTGTAGTAGACGAAACATCGCCTCCCTTATCTTTCTTAAAGACACTACAAGATGAAAGTATTAACGTCAAAACTAATACGACCGGCAAAATTTTATATCTATACATAACCCCTTTGGTTTTTGGATGTTATTTCGTTCAAATTTACAAATGTATAAAAATATTAAAAATATTTAGCCTTTTTTTAACAAATATAACTACAATTCTGGAATATTTATTGTTTTAATTGTTTTTCTTTTATCAACACTGTTTAAATTTATTGAAATGCCAGCTTGACGATATAACGAAAAAGGAAGCATTTCATTAGCTGATGACAAATTAAAACAATAATTATAAAAAAACAAAACTTTTCGTTTTTTGAAATTCAAACCTGTGTGCATATTTATATCTCCGACATTATTTGTCATTATAAGTGTATTAAACGAAAATGTGCCTGCAGTTAAAACTGTTCCTCCGGCTAACAGTAAGTCTTTTCCGGAAGATTCATAACAGAACACTGGTTTTATCTGCCATGTATGCCGGCTGTCTAAATAAAACGTGGTGAAAAGATAAAAGGAAAACCGCTTCTTAAGAATACTTTCCGGGTTACCGGAACCCTCAATATCGGGCTTTGTAAGATGATTTATCGAAAAGCTACAGGTATAGTTTCTGTAAGTTACAAAAAGTCCGGTAGCAATATCAAAAAAAACCCTTCCCTTAATATCAGGAAAATCTGAAGAAGGTAGCACTGCTCCCAGCAAAGGATCAATCTGGTCGGGAAGGATAATCTTTTGCCTGTTTATAGCTCTGTTTTGAATTGCCGCACCTAATCCTGCATTAACATAAAACTCCCTGCCCGCCTTAAGGTGATATGAATAGGAAAAACCTCCTCTGGTATCATTAATTATACCACCAAGGTATTCATTCATAACATAACCTGAAAATCCTCCGTGCAAAAAAGGCGAATAAACATCATAAGAAACAGAAGCAGTATATAAACCGAAGCCACGATCGGGATATTGATTATTGAATGACATCCGCAGAATTCCATCGGATTCAGCACCTGCACTTGCCGGATTTACAATAATTACCGTCTGGAAACCAGGATTACTGAACCAGCTCTGGCATTCTGCAGTACTCAAAAAAGTACACAATAATAAAATGATGATTGTCGGCCTTTTTCCCATAAGATTTTCCCAACAATATCAACGACAAAGAAACGTTAATATTTCAATTAGAAAAGAAACAAATATATCTTACTTTTATCTTCTCCTGGAATTATTATGAAGTATCCTTTTACAATATTTCTTATTGGATTCTCATTTTTTACAGTTTATTCTTATCCGCAGACAAAAGAACCTGAAAAATTTTCAACTTCTTCGGTTTTGTCATCAGGAATATGGTTTAAAATAGCTGTCAAAGATGAAGGAATTTATAAAATCTCTTATTCCAGTCTTAAACAATTAGGAGTTGAATTCCCTTCAAATCCAAGAATTTTTGGAAATAATTATGGTCAGCTCTCTTATTATAACGACGGAAGCCATCCCGACGACCTTCAGGAAATTGCAATATATCTCAACACAGGTTCAGACGGCATCTTTAATGAAGGAGATTTTTTGTTATTCTATGCAAGAAATACAGGAAGATGGAAATACGATTCTTCGATTGAAAGTTATCGTTATACACCGCATAACTATTCCGATTCTTCATACTATTTTATTACATCCTCGCCCGAAAGAGGAAAACTTATGAAAATTATTGACCAGGAAGCTGAACCTGCCGATTACACGTCATATTCATACGATGAACTTTTCATACATGAAGTCGAATCTGAAAATCTTATTAAATCAGGCCGAGAATGGTTTCAACCGATATCTGCGTTAAGCAGCATATCAATCAATCCCGGCTTTTCTGAAATAATACCTTCTGAGAAAATAAAATACAATATCAGAGTTCTGGCAAGGTCGTCCGTACCTTCAATGTTCAGACTTTATGAAGGGTCCTATCTTCATACAAGCATCCTTGTGGAGGAAACCAATCTTTTTTCAACTACCGGTATTTATGCAAAAGAGAATATTATCTCTTCAACACTCATTCCTGCAACTCCTTCCCCTTCTTTCGAAATTAAATTCTATAATAACGGCGAACAATCAGCAAGAGGATGGATTGATTATTTAGAACTCCAGGCCAGAGCAAATACTGTTTTTAAAGGTAAAACCCTTGTTTTTTCCGACTCACGGTCACTGGCACCAGAAAGAATGACAGAATTCCATATTAAAAATCCATCTTTGAAAAATATCATTATATGGGATATTACAAATCAGTTCAATCCTGGCATTGTACAGTACACTAAAGATGGCGATTATTGTAGATTCAAGCTGAGAACCGATACTCTTCGCACTTTTATTGCCTTTACTGCCGATAACGTTCTTACACCTATAATAAGAAACTTACCTCTGCAAAATCAGAACCTTCATGCTTCCGAAGCAGCCGATATGGTCATCATAACGCATCCCCTTTTCAGGAAATATGCCATAAAACTTTCCGAAATACATGAAAATTACGATAATCTGAAATCACTTGTAGTGGCACCGGAAGAGATTTATAATGAATTCTCCGGTGGCATACCGGATATTGTAGCTATTAGAAATTTTCTCCGGATGAAGTACCTGAAACAACTAGGCACATCAAAACCTTTAAAGTACCTTTTATTATTTGGAGACGGTTCTTACGATAACAGAAAAAACCCGCCCGACAATCCCAATTTTATTCCAACATATCAATCACTGAATTCAACAATTGTGATTTCATCATTTGTCTCAGACGATTTTTATGGTTTGCTCGAAGATGGTGAGGGTGAAGCTGAAGGAACAGAAGATATTGGCATCGGAAGATTCCCTGTGTCGGATACTTCACAGGCCGGAATAATAATACGAAAAATTATAAAATATCTCGATCTATCAGCTGGAGGCGACTGGCGAAATATTATTGCTATTTCTGCAGATGATGAGGATGAAAATATACATATTAATGATGCAGAAGGACTTTGTTCACTAATTGAAGATAAATATCCCGAGATTAATATTGAGAAAATATACCTTGATGCTTTCAGGCAGGTTACATCGGCAAACGGACAATCATATCCCGATGTGGAACAGGCTATTAATAACAGGATTAATTCTGGTTGCCTGATTTTTAATTATGTAGGTCATGGGAACGAAATAGGCCTTGCTCACGAAAGAGTAGTAAAGACTCAAAACATAAACTCATGGAAGAACTCTCCAAAATTGCCGCTTTTCATAACAGCCACGTGTGAATTCGGCAAGTTCGATGATGCTGAAATGAATCCTTTCACAGGCATTCTCACGAATAAAAATTCTGCCGGCGAGATGGTTCTTCTTAACAGTGAAGGAGGCGGAATTGCATTAATGACAACCACACGAATGGTTTATTCAGCTCCAAACTACGTTATCAATCGAAACATAATCAATTTTGCTCTGGAAAGGGATTCATCAGGTAATGCTCCCACCCTTGGCGATATTATCAGACTTGCCAAGCTCAATTCTGGCACATCGTTGAACAAAAGGAATTTTACGCTTTTAGGCGATCCCGCATTGACTCTCTCATATCCATCTCAAGGTAAAATAATAACTGATTCGATAAACTCAAAATATGCAGAATTATATACCGATACTCTTAAAGCACTGTCAGTTGTAACTATTTCAGGGCACATCGAAGATAATCAAAACAATCTTCTCGATAACTTCAATGGCTCCCTATTCCCAATCGTTTTTGATAAAAAGAAAAATGTAAAGACACTCGCTAACGATGGAGGTCGAAAAATTGAGTTTTCAGTTCAAAACAGTATCATTTTTAGCGGTAATGCAGAAATTAAAAACGGAAAATTCAGCTTCAGATTTATCGTTCCAAGAGATATTGATTATTCTTTCGGAAAAGGAAAAATAAGTTATTATGCCAAAAACAATGAAGCCGATATGAACGGCTATTTTAATAATTTCATTGTCGGAGGATTCAGTAATGAGCCTGTTACTGATACTTCTGGCCCAAAAATAAAGTTATACCTTAATGATACATTGTTCAGGAACGGCGATGTGACCGATAACCATCCTCTTATGGTTGCAATTCTTTATGACGAAAACGGAATAAATACAACAGGAGCAGGTATAGGCCACGATTTAACTGCATGGCTTAATGATGATAAAAATAAATCATTTATTCTGAACAATTATTACGAAACAGAGACTAACGATTTCAGAAAGGGTAAGATTATTTATCCCTTAAATGATATAAATGATGGCCCACAGTTGCTATCATTAAAAGCATGGGACAACTATAATAATTCTTCGATTGCGACATTGAAATTTATTGTAAAAACAGATACTCGTTTTACTCTAAACAACCTTATAAACTATCCCAATCCTTTTACTGCCGGTACAAACATAAGTATAGGACATAACAGGCCCGGAGAGGAATTGGATATCCTTATTGAAATCTCAGATATGTCGGGCAGGAAATTAAAAATTATCAATGAAAAATTAATTGCAACAGGTTACAGGCTTCCTCCTATATTCTGGGACGGCACACTCGAGGGCGGTAAAAGGGCTGGACGCGGAATTTATAACTATGTTGTTATCGTTAAAACAGATAAAGGCGAAATATCAAGAAGTTCAGGACGAATGGTTATATTATGAACAAGATACACAATATTAGATAAACAATAATGTTTC
The DNA here is from genome assembly GCA_018056245.1 of Bacteroidales bacterium. Taxonomy (GTDB): domain Bacteria; phylum Bacteroidota; class Bacteroidia; order Bacteroidales; family VadinHA17; genus LD21. The sequence continues at coordinate 167,727 of JAGPFZ010000001.1, read as the reverse complement.
TATATTAGAAAAATATTACATTAATGATAAGATGAAGAACCGTTACAAATTATTTTTTGTTATTTTATTTTTATGTTGCCTTACTTACTTTACCAATTTATATGCCCAGTCAGGTTCGGACGAACTTAATGCTATACAGACAGTCGTTCCGTTTCTGACAATAGCCCCTGACTCAAGATCCGGTGCTATGGGTGATGCTGGAGTTGCAACCTCGCCTGATATATACAGCATGCACTGGAATCCTGCAAAATTTGCTTTTATTGACGGCAATGGCGGAGTCGGTATTTCTTATTCACCATGGCTCAGAACACTTGTCCCCGACATCAATATAGCATACCTCTCAGGATACAAAAGAATAGATGGAAGACAGGTTGCAGCAGCCAGCCTTATCTATTCCTCACTTGGAGATATACAATTTACAGATGACTTAGGAAACATTCAACGTACTTTTATTCCTACGGAATTTGCACTCGACATTGCTTATTCGAGGATTTTCGGAGAATATTTTTCAGGAGGGATTGCCTTCCGGTTTATTTATTCTAATCTTACAGGCGGATTCAGTAACGGTGGAAGCGATACAAAAGTCGGTACTTCTTTTGCAGCCGATGTGTCGGGCCTTTACATGCGTAAAACGACTCTCTTTAACAGGAATGCCGTTGTAAGCGCCGGACTTAATTTCTCGAATATAGGTTCAAAAATGAACTACACCACTTCAAAAGAACCCGACTTCATACCTATGAATATGCGTCTCGGAGGAGCCTGCACAATCGAAATAGACAATTACAACTCCATTACCCTGACAACCGATTTAAACAAATTGCTCGTTCCTACTCCACCAAAATATGATGCAGACAGGAATATCATTGATGGAAAGAATCCAAATGTATCTGTTCCCATGGCAATTATCCAATCATTCTATGATGCTCCTGGAGGATTGAAAGAGGAATTAAGAGAGGTAACAATATCTGTCGGTGCTGAATACTGGTATAACAAACAATTTGCTATAAGAGGGGGATATTTCTATGAAAACGAAACAAAAGGCAACCGTAAGTATTTTACAGCAGGGGCAGGATTTAAAATAAACATCTGTGCAATTGATTTTTCATATCTAATGCCTGTAGTACAAAATCATCCACTTGCACGCACGCTTCGACTTTCCCTCTCATTTGATTTCGATTCTCATCGCAATATTTCAAAAGTATGACCTATCGCATAGGACAAGGAATTGATTTTCACCGACTTGTAAACGGAAGAAAGTTATGGCTCGGAGGTATTAATATACCATCGGAAAAGGGATGTAAGGCACATTCCGATGGAGATGCCCTACTTCATGCAATTTGTGATGCCCTGCTCGGTGCTGCAGGGCTTTGTGATATAGGACATTACTTTCCGGATAACGATCCGGAATATTTCAATATTGACAGTAAAATATTGCTTGAGAAAACCATAAAACTGATAAAAAAAGAAGGTTACAGCGTTGAAAATATCGACTCAACAATCTGTCTCGAGAAGCCGAAGGTTGCAAAATATGTTTCCGAAATGAGAAAAACTATTGCATCTATTGCAGAGATTAGCACCGAGTCGGTATCGGTAAAAGCAACTACAACTGAAAAAATGGGTATTACAGGAAGTGAAGAAGGACTTTTCGCAATTGCTTCAGTCCTTTTGATTAAAAAATCCTGAAATTATTTTTTGATTAAGCTTTTAAACTGCCATGTAAGATATTTTTATTCTCAGACATGGTTTCCTTTATTATTTCGTCATCAACAAGTATTCGCCCGCAATATTCGCATACAATTATCTTTTTTCTCGATTTAATATCGAGCTGCCTCTGAGGGGGAATCTGGTTGAAACATCCGCCGCATGCATCACGTTGTATCGAAACAATAGCCAGACCGTTCCGCGCATTGGAACGAATTCTCTTATATGCAGTAAGCAGCCTGTCTTCAATGACTGACTGAATCTTTTCTGATTTTTTTAAAAGAGCTTCTTCTTCTTTTTGTGTATCCTCCGTTATCTCTTTCAGTTCTGCCAGCTTGTTTTCATAATCAGTTTTCCTTTCGGCAAGCTGTGCTTCAGCAGAAGATATCATTTGTTTTTTCTCCTCTATCTGAGAGGTAAATTCCCTTATTCTTTTATTACAGAGCTCTATTTCGAGTGTCTGGTATTCAATCTCCTTCGATAGTGAATCGAATTCTCTGTTATTACGAACATTTTTCTGTTGTTCTTCATATTTCTTTATCAACGCCTCAGCCTCTGAAATTTCATTTTTCTTCTTCGTAATTGATGCCTCTAAATTCGAAACTTCCTCCCTGAGATTATTTAGCCTTGTCTCAAGGCCTGCTATCTCATCTTCAAGATCCTGCACTTCAAGAGGAAGTTCTCCGCGAAGTGTTTTTATCTTATCAATTTCCGAATCAACTAGCTGAAGGCTGTATAATGCCCTTAATTTTTCTTCTACTGAAATATCATTATCCTGTGCTTTTGACTTTTCCATTGTAATAATATTTTATTGGACTTGTTTTTATTTCTGAAAATTGGAGTGCAAAGTTAATAAATTTCTTTTTAATTATATTATATAATATTTCAAGAGAAAATATTTCACTTTCATAATGCCCTATATCAGCTAATAATATATTATCTCCAGCATTGAAAAAATCATGATATTTCAGGTCGGAAGTAACGAAAGCATTGGCTCCGGCTCCAACGGCAACATTTGTTAATGATGCACCCGCTCCACCGCATAACGCCACTTTACGAATCTTAATATCTGATGGTGATGAATATCTAATAATCTGAACATCAAATGCCCTTGCAAGCATATTAATGAATTCTTTTTCCTTAAGCGGGTAAGTTAGTTCTCCGATACAACCTAAGCCTCTCTGCGGATTACTGATTGCAAGAGGGTAAATATCATAAGCAACTTCTTCATAAGGGTGAACAGCAAGCATTGACTTTATTACTTTATCCTTCAAATGCAAAGGAAGTATAGTTTCGATTCTAACTTCTTTCCCTCTATATAATTTTCCCCTTTCCCCGAGAAAAGGATTTGACGATTCATTCCCTCGGAATGTTCCATATCCTTCGGCATTGAAACTGCACATGTCATAATTACCTATAACACCTGCTCCGGCATTGAATATGGCATCACGCACTTTTTCCGCATAATCTTCAGGAACAAATGTAACAAGCTTAAGCAGTGTGTTTTCAAGCGGACTAAGTATTTCCAAATTTGTAAGCGAGAGCTTTTCAGCCATTTTTTTACTTACATTTTCCGTGAACACATCGAGACATGTATGAGAAGAATATATTGCTATGTTTTCTTTTAAGGCCTTTATAATAATTTTCTCAGACTGACTTTTCCCTGAAAGTGATTTCAAAGGATGGAATATAACAGGATGATGCGTTATGATCAATCCACAGTTTTTAAAGGAGGCTTCTTCCACAACGGCTTCTGTTACATCGAGTGCAAGCAATGCTGAAGAGATTTCTGATTCCGGATCGCCTGACTGCAAACCCGAATTGTCATAACTTTCCTGGTATAACAGCGGTATGACAGAATCGAGATATAAACAAATATCTTTTACTTTCATAAGCGTAAAAAATTAGATGGTATTGCGAATTTCAACAAGCATCTCCCTGATATTAAGCAAAACTTCTCTTATGGCGAATCTGTAATCAATATCCTGTTGTTTTTCTGCAAGATATTTTTTTGCACCTGCAATTGTCATCCCTTTTTCTTTTAATAAATGATGTATTATTTTCAGGTTTCTGAGGTCTTCAGGCATAAAAAGTCTGTTGCCTTTTTTATTCTTTCTTGGCTTCAGTATGTCGAACTCATTAGCCCAAAAACGTACGGTTGATACAGGGACGTTAATAATTTGAGAAACTTCTCCAATCGTATAAAAAAGCCTTTCGACAGGTCTTTCCTTATAAGGCATAATATTAACTCATAAATTTAAAAACAATAAAAATATTCCTTAAACGATAAAACTTAAGTATTTTTAAACCATGATCTTTCATTAAGATAACTTGACCAATTTGACCTACAAGAAAATCTACTAAAGTGAAAACCATTTTAAAACCCTGCTATCTTGCTTTCTCCATTTTTAATAATATCAATTTAAATTTTATTAACTTTCTATCCATTAGTGTATTAATAACTAAAATTATTATTCTTACGTCCTAATATTGATACTATATTTTTTCATCGTATTAATATAAAACCTGAAAACCAAACATATTAAGATTTAATTATCAATAAATAAAAATCAAACTATCCTATCAGTTATATTATATTATTCAAAAAAAGAAATGTATGCATATAAGATAACTGCAGGTTTATCAAGCATTATCATAATGGTAAATATTAAAATAAAATGACTTAATCAAAGGATTGTCCGCTACGTGAGGCAATTTCAATTATACGTTCGTATTCTTCGGGAGTTAAATCGTTGAAATAATAATTTATAGGGTCGACTTTGTCTCCATTAAGTTCGACTTCATAATGTAGATGGGGTGCAATCGAAAGGCCTGAATTTCCAACAAAACCTATTACATCGCCTCTTTTTAATTTTTGTCCTTGCCGTACATTAAACCTATCAAGATGAGCGTAAACAGTTTTGTATCCGAATCCATGATTAATAATAATATGGTTTCCATAGCCTCTTCTGGATGATGTGGCACTTTCCACCACTCCGTCGCCAGTTGCATATACTTCGGTACCAATTGGAGCGGTGAAATCCATACCTGAATGAAATTTTACAATTTTATAAATTGGGTGAATTCTTAAACCAAATCCTGAAGCTGTTCTGGTTAAGTCTTTATTTGATAGAGGCATAATGGCTGGAATTGAAGTAAGCATTTCCTCCTTTTCTCTGGCAAGAGTTACAAGTTCTTCAAAGGATTTTGATTGAATAGCTATTTTTTTCTTTATCTTATCAAGTCTTTCTGCAGTTTCAATTACAAGTCGGGAATTTGCATAGTTTTCAAGTTCTTTGTACCGGTTTACTCCACCTAATCCTCCTTCTCTTAGATATGAGGGGATTGGTTCGGCCTCGAATATTGTACGATATAAATTATCATCCGTTTCTTTAAGGTTAGAGAGAACTTTTTCTATATTATCCATCTCTCTGTTTAAAAGCTTATACTGAAGAGAGAGTTGTTCTATCTCCCTTTTCAGAGCTTTTTCCTTGGGCAGGTCAAAAAATATTCCAAATAATACGCCATATAATAATGCGAGGAATACCGACACCATAAAATAAGCCAGAAATCTAAGCAAGAAATCCCCGAAGCCCAACCTTATACGATCAAAGCTAAGAGATTCAGAATTAAATTTATATCTTGGTTTTCTCATTTCAGAGCAAATATAAAAATTAATGCAAATATAAAATAATTACTCTGATGGAATAACTTTTTAAAAGTTTAAAATAAGTTATTAACAGCCTAAATAAATTTTAATTATTTGAATTTTGATTTTGAACTAAGAATCATTATCATATCACGATATTCTTCCGGAGTAATATCATCGGAAAAATACCATAGGGGGTTTTGATGTGTGCCGTTATAATCTATCTGATAATGAAGGTGTGGGCCTGAGGTTGTGCCAGAATTACCGCTTAATCCTATCCTATCTCCTCTCTTCACATTTAGACCCACAGGAACATCTATTTTACTTAGATGGCCATAAATTGTCCTGAATCCATATCCATGATCTATCATAACATAATTGCCAAAGCCATTGGGATTCCATCCAGCATCCACAACGGTACCCGCACCAGTTGCAAAAACTTCAGTACCGTAAGGAGTTAAGAAATCCTGCCCATAATGCCAGCGCGATGTGCCAAGTACAGGATGTTCCTGCCGAAATTTCATCCCGTCTCCCAGCTTAATTGTAACATCCACAGGCGATATTTTGGGTAGATGCTCATTTTGCCTTATCCATTCGACTCTTGCTTCTTCAATCTCTTTGAATGACTCCTCCTGTACTTTAGCCATATTTTTTAATTGGTCTATCTTCTGATGTGATATTATGAGAATATCTGAATTCCTGAGATTTCTGTATTCCCTGAACCTATCAACACCACCATATCCGGGTGTACGGTAAGAGGATGATATTGTATCCAGACCAAGTACCGGACGGTAACGAATGTCGTCTGATTGTTTTAATAGTTCAAGAAAATTAAATGCTTCGGCGAACCTGATATTGAGAAAATTATATGAAAGTTTAATGTTATCAATTTCCTTTAAAAGAATTTTCTCTTTGGGAGAGCCAAACCTGGCTTCAAAAATCTGTATATAAAAATAAGCAACCCCGACTGAAAGAAGAAATCCTCCAAAAAATCTCAATAACTTTATTAACAACGGGCATCTAACTCGCTTAAACTGCAAGTCGTTGTTATCGAAAAAATATTTCCTTTTCCGGATAATCAAAACAGATGCCTCTTTTTATTCATTGATGCCAAATCTAAATTAAATAAATTAATTTTACAAAATTTTTTATGTTAAATTTTATTATATAATTTTTTATTAAAAAGATATGAAATCCAGTGAACTAAGGCAAAAATTTTTTGATTTTTTTAAGTCAAAAGGTCATGTTATAGTGCCTTCCGCAAGTATGGTCATTAAAAATGACCCGACACTTATGTTTACAAATGCCGGAATGAATCAGTTCAAAGATATTTTCCTTGGAAATCAGCAACCCATGTATAGAAGAGTTGCAAATTCACAGAAATGCCTTAGGGTTTCCGGAAAACATAATGACCTTGAAGAAGTTGGACATGACACTTATCATCATACCATGTTCGAAATGCTTGGAAACTGGTCTTTTGGTGATTATTTTAAAAAAGAAGCAATAGAATGGGCATGGGAATTTCTTACCCAGGAACTATCAATTCCTGCTGGAAGACTTTATGCAACAATTTTCGAAGGGGATGCTCAGGAAAATATACCGAGGGATAATGAAGCCTATGAACACTGGAATCGTTGTTTTAATAACGATTCCAACAGAGTAATTGATGGTTCGAAAAAAGATAATTTCTGGGAGATGGGCGAAACCGGACCTTGCGGTCCATGCTCTGAAATTCATGTCGACCTGCGAGACGACGATGAAATAAAAAAAACGCCTGGTTATCTTTTAATTAATAAAGCCCACCCTCTTGTAATTGAAATCTGGAACCTTGTCTTTATTCAATATAATAGAAAAGCAGATGGAACTCTGGAACTTCTCCCTGAAAAACATGTGGATACGGGAATGGGCTTCGAAAGACTTTGTATGGTTATTCAGGGCAAAAAATCAAATTACGACACAGATATTTTCCAATCTATCATTGGTGAAATTTCTGAAATAACAGGAAAAAAATATGGGCATGATAAAAATGTTGATATTGCTATGAGAGTTGTTGCCGATCACCTTCGGGCAGTTGCATTTGCCATTGCCGACGGCCAGTTGCCATCCAATAACAAAGCGGGTTACGTCATAAGGCGAATCCTTAGAAGAGCAGTCAGATATGGCTATACATACCTCGGAATTAATGAACCTTTTATATACCGACTTGTTCCTGTTCTTTCAAATGTTATGGGAAACTATTTTCCGGAACTCATAAAAGGAGAAAATATTATTACAAGAGTTATTAAAGAAGAAGAAGAATCATTTCTTAAAACTCTCGGTAAAGGCTTGAAAATGATCGAAAAAAGAATCTCCGAACTCCGTGAAGCTGATTGTAACATCTTCCCGGGGCATGAAGCCTTTTTGCTATACGATACTTATGGCTTCCCAGTTGATCTTACCTCCCTGATCATCAAAGAAAACGGATTAGAACTCGATATGAACGGCTTCGAACAGGCAATGAAAAACCAGAAACAACGATCCAGAGAAAATGCTACTATGGATACAAGCGATTGGAACATTGTTCGTGAAAATGAAAATACTCAGTTCGTAGGCTACGATACAACAGAAGAACAAGTACTTATAACAAAGTACAGAGTGGTTAGGGTTAAGAATAAAGAAATATGTCAGATTGTTCTCGATAAAACGCCATTTTATGCAGAGTCGGGAGGTCAAATCGGCGATATAGGTATCCTGTGGAGCAAGAAAGAACGTATAAATATTATAGATACTATTAAGGAAAATAATCTTATTATTCACATCGCTGACAAAATTCCCTCACAGCCTGATGCGGTTTTTACAGCCTCGGTTGATAAGAATAAAAGACAAATGACTGCTAATAATCATACCGCCACCCACCTTCTTCATCGTGCTCTCAGAGAGGTACTCGGCAATCATGTGGAACAGAAGGGTTCATTGGTAACATGGGAAAAGCTGAGATTTGATTTCAGCCATTTTACGAAGATGACATCTGAGGAAATTTTAAAAGTTGAAAAACTGGTAAATAAATATATCAGGGAAAACTATCAGAGAATAATTTTTAATGATATACCTTTCGATAAAGCAAAAAATTTGGGGGCTATCGCCCTTTTCGGTGAAAAGTATGGAGATACAGTAAGAGTTGTAAAGTTCGAAGATTCTATCGAGCTATGCGGAGGAACCCATACTACTGCAACCGGTAATATCGGAATATTTAAAATCATTTCAGAAGGCTCAGTATCTGCCGGCATCAGAAGAATAGAAGCCGTTACAGGTGAGATTGCTGAAGACTACATAAACTCCATTATTAATGAAGCAGGTGAAGTTGCCGAAATGTTAAAAAGCACGGGCAAAATTATTGAGAATGTAAAAAAACTTATTGCGGATAACGCTCTGTTAAGAAAACGAATCGAAAAATTGCAAAGACAACTCGCTCTAATCCAAAAGAAAAACCTTGAAGCTAATGCTATAAAGATGAACGACTTCCATTTTATTAAAGGAGTTATCGAAGCCGAGTCACCTGAAATGCTTAAAACAATTGCCAATCTGTTTAGAAATTCAAATGATGATGTGGTTCTGGTAGCAGGGAGTATTATAAATAATGAAGCTTACCTCATAGTTATGGTAAGTAACAGTATTGTATCGTCAAAAAATATCTCTGCAGCAGAAATTATAAGGGCTATTTCTCCTGCTATTGAAGGAAGTGGCGGCGGGCAACCTTTTCTTGCCACTGCCGGAGGGAAAAAAATTAGTGGACTCGAAGAAGCTTTGTCACTCGCAGAATTATTGGTTAAAAACAAATAAATATAAAATATCCAACTAAGTTTCATAAAGCCAAAGTTGTAATTATAATTTTTATCTTTAAACTCAAAGTTTCTCATGAATTCCAGAGTTTCTTTATATTATCTTGCATTCTGTTCTATTTTGTCGGTGCTTTCATTATTTTCATGCACTCCGAAGTCGTGCAAGGAGAAAACAGAAATACTGGCAGGTGCAACCTTTTATAAAACAGGCACTGGAACAATTTCAGCACCCGATACATTGACACTTCTGGGAATAGGAAATAAAGATTCTCTTCTATATGATAAAGCAATAAAAATTTCTGTGATATATATTCCTCTCGATCCAAATAATGATTTATGTAGATTCGTACTAACAATAAATCAAGAATCCGATACACTGACATTTATTTATTCACCCTATGCCCATCTCCTCTCTAAGGAATGCGGCTATGCATTCTTCTATTATCTTTCCGAGTGCAGGTTTACAAAAAATATTCTTGATACAGTAATAATTAGAAATCCCAGAATCACAAACCGAAATGAAGAAAACATTCGTATCTTTTTTTAGTCTGCTATTTATCTACATATCGGTAAGTGCCCAGGAAAAAGACACAATTTTATTTCCTCTGAAAATAAGAATAGGCGCTGATGTGTTTGGCCTTGGTTACTATATTGCCGATAAAAATACATTGGCTATTGAAGGTTTTCTTTCGGCCGACAAGGATGCCACTTTGTCTTATGCCCTCGACGGAGGCTATAACAAATTCTTCTATTCACAATATAATTATGAATACAAATGCAACGGGTTCTTCATCCGATTAGGACTTGATTTTAATATAATATCTCCATTTACTTCAAAAGGCATTTATTTTGCCGGAGCCGGACTGAAATACGGTATCAGCTTATATACCCATGAAACGCCTTTCTTTAATTATGAAAATTATTGGGGAAGCGCAATTGGTTCTTTAGCAAAATCAACAAAACTCGCACATTTCATTGAAGCTTCTCCAGGCATAAGAACTGAACTTTTCCCTAATTTCAGCATAGGTTGGACAATACGACTAAAAATACTTATCAGCCCGGGAACAGGAAAAGATCTAAAGCCTGTCTATATTCCAGGCTATGGTAACGGCACAAAGTCATTCAGCCCTGGAATAAATTATTATCTTATCTGGAATATACCTTATAAAGAAAAATTGATAATAAAATAATATTCTATAAATTTCTTCCCTAACTAAATTTGCAGGTAATTCCCGTAATTAAAGCTTATCAATATTATCCTCTTTGCTTATCCTCCTGCTGAAAATCCAGAGACCTGTAAATGTAATCAGACCGTTAAGAAGAAGCAGCTCAAAGCCAAATCTATAACCATTAAATAATTCAACAGAATACTTGCTTAAAAAATAACACACAACAGGGGAAAAAACGGCAATAAAAGGTGTTACCCTATCGTTAACACGTCGTTTGGTGAATAGCCCGAATGAATAAAGTCCGAGAAGCGGCCCATAAGTATATCCGGCAATGGTAAATAATTTATCGATCACAGCTCTATCGTTCATTGCTTTGAAGACAAGAATTGCAATCAGAAACAAAATTGCAAATGAAATATGTACCAAATACCTTATGTGAGTCCTGGTTTTTTCACTGATATCGGTGCGCTTGTCAAGCCCAAGAAAATCGATCGTAAATGAAGTTGTCAGAGAAGTAAGTGCACCGTCGGCACTCGGAAATGCCGCCGATATTAATCCGATAAGAAATACAAGCCCTGCAACAGGACTTAAATATTTTAATGCAATTACCGGGAACAAGTCGTCGGTCATCTGTACACTGATATTTTTTGCTTTTGAATAAATAAACAATGTTGCACCTAAGAAAAGGAATAGAAGATTGACAAAAATTAGAATACCGCTGAAGGTGAACATGTTTTTCTGCGCTTCTTTTATGTTTCTGCAACTTAGATTTTTTTGCATCATCTCCTGATCGAGACCAGTCATTGAAATCGTAATAAACATTCCACTGAGAAACTGTTTGAGAAAAAACCTCTCACTCCGCCAGTCGGTTATGAACATTCGCATTATACCTTCTTCCTTCATAACGGAAACCAGCGCGGTAATAGGTTCTCCGAGATCTTTGCTTATAAAAACCACCGACAAAATCACTGCAAGAAGCATAAATGTAGTTTGAAGTGTATCGGTCCATACTATCGTTCTTATACCACCCTTAAAAGTATATAGTATAATCAATGTGATGAATATAGATGCATTAACCCAGAAAGGAATATGCCATGCATCAAAAACAAAAATCTGCATGACATTAATAACCAGAAACATTCTTAAAGAGGCCCCAAGGATTCGTGAAAGTATGAAGAACCCTGCTCCTGTTTTATACGACCAGAATCCGAACCTTTTGCTAAGGTATGTATAAATAGAAGTAAGTTTAAGCCGGTAATAAAGTGGAAGTAATACGAGCGCTATAACAGCATATCCTGCCAGATTCCCGAACACGATAACCATATATGTAAACTGGGTCTCTTGCACCCAGCCTGGAACCGACATGAATGTCACACCAGAAAGTGAAGCGCCAATCATACCGTACGCTACAACATACCATGGTGAAATGTTTTTCCCCAGATAGAAAGCATGACTGTCGGCCTTACGTGATGTCATAAAGGCCACAACAAACAATATAGCCGTGTATATAAGAAAAACAATAAGAATGACAAAAGGCGACATAATCGTTCATAAATGTTCACAAGAATAATAAAAAGAATTCATTACTGAAAAATTTAAATTCATATTTTATTTAGCTGAATATTTGAATTATTTTTGATAAAAATAATTCGATGAGCACAACATTATTTCCTTCAAAGCTACTTGAAAATGCAGTCAATGAATTTGCCTCATTGCCCGGAATAGGCAGAAAAACTGCTCTCCGACTTGTTATGAATTTGCTGCGAAGAGATACCGTTGAAGTAATAAAATTCGGTGAAACAATAATTAAACTGCGCACCGAAATTCATTACTGTAAGATATGCAACAATATTTCCGACACTGATATTTGCAGTATTTGTAGTGATAAATCGAGAGATGCTTCAATAATTTGCACTGTGGAAAACATACAGGATGTAATGGCAATTGAAAATACTCATCAGTTTAAAGGCCTATATCACGTTCTTGGAGGAATAATTTCACCGATCGAAGGTATAGGACCTTCTGACCTTAATATTGATTCGCTTGAAGAAAAAGTTAAATCGGGAAATATCACTGAAGTAATTTTTGCACTGAGTGCAACCATGGAGGGCGATACTACAAGTTATTATCTGTATAAAAGACTCTCGAAATATAATGTAAAACTAAGCGTGCTTGCCAGAGGTATGGCTGTGGGAAACGAACTCGAATATACCGACGAAATAACGCTGGGCAGATCCCTTATTAACAGAACACCTTTCGTATCTCCCGGATGAAAGTAATTTTTCAACATTTAAAAGATTCTTCGTTTGCATAACTGAGGAGACTTATAATGAATAAAAAACTGGCAAAAGTTCCTAAAAATCGTATATGAGAGAACTGATCGACCTTTCAATAATAATAGTAAGCTATAATGTAAAGTATTTCCTTGAATTGTGTCTGAATTCAGTAGAAAAAGCAGCGGAAGATATACCTTCCGAAATTATTGTAATTGACAATAATTCGTCCGACGACTCTTGTTCAATGGTCAATACATTGTTTCCCACTATACGACTTATCCGGAACTCGTATAATGAAGGATTCGCAAAAGCATGTAACCAGGGACTCCGACTTGCCAAAGGAGAATTTGTGCTTCTTCTTAATCCTGATACCTTAATTGATGAAAATAGTCTCAGATGTTGCATAAATTTTATGCGCAGTCACCCTCTCGCAGGTGCAATGGGAGTAAAAATGCTCGACGGTAACGGAAAATATCTTAGAGAATCGAAAAGAGCAATACCTTTACCTATGACGGCATTTTTTAAAATTGCAGGACTTACATCGCTTTTCCCCCACTCCACCTTATTCAGTAGGTATTACATGGAACATATCGACAATAATAAAACTGCCGAAATAGAGGTATTGCCAGGAGCATTTATGTTTATCAGAAAAAATATTCTCGGGATAACCGGCCTGTTAGATGAAAGATTTTTTATGTACGGAGAAGACATAGATTTAAGCTTCAGAATAATCAAAGCCGGATATAAAATTTATTATTACCCTGAAGTTAAAATCATTCACTTTAAAAGCGAGAGTTCCAGGAAAAGCCCTATAAACAGCACAATTCATTTTTACAAAGCAATGTTGATATTTGTAGAAAAACATTTTAAAAAAAAGAAAACACTTCCTATATATATTATTATAAAACCGGCGATATATATAAGCTCTCTAATCAGTCTTCTTAAAAAGACATTAACACTCGTTGCCCCTTCTTTTTCAAGATTCTTTTCATCTCTCACAGAATTGCCCCTTATCAAAAACATATTTCTAAAACTAAATGTTTCTATTGTAGTAAGTAAAAATGACACTTATAACAGGATAATAAAACTTGTAGAAAAATCAGGTATGATATCAAAAATCACAGGCAGAGTTAGCATATCCAGTGAAGATAATGGAAAGGAACTGCTTGGAATCATTTCACAATTACATGAAATTATAAAAGAAAACAAAATTACTGAAATCATTTTTTCATTAAGTGATTCTTCACCTTCACAGATTATCGAATCAATAAGTATGCTTCCAAAATCAGGAATTAAAATAAAATTTGTGCCTGCTGGAGAAAAATTTATTTTATACAGCAAAAATGTCTGTACTATAAAATAATAAAATTTATAAACAAAATAGATTAAAATTATTTGTCGCCAGAAATAGTTGTTATTTCAATATATTGATTAAAAAGCAACTCGATAGTGTTTTATAAAAAAGACTTTTATTCTGTAATGCTTTTTTATTTTTTTTCTAATATTTCTACTATATTAGTAGCTTAAAGAATTGAAACAATTATATATATATGAAACGTTTTCTTCTTATTTTATTTATAGCAGGACAGTTTTTTGATGTATTCGGCCAGCTTAAGGGAGAGTTAAAAGAAAATTTTTACTGGGGTGAAACTTTTATTCTTTACGAAGAATATGAAGATGCTTTACCGTTATACCAGCTTTTGCTTAAAGTAAATCCGAAAAACAACAACTATAAATACAGAATAGGGCAATGTTTACTGAATATCCCCGGTAGAAAGCAGGAAGCAATTCAATATCTCGAAGAAGCCGTAAAAGATATCAATCCGAAATATAAGGAAGGAAAATTCAAAGAAACACATGCACCTTATGATGCATACTATTACCTGGCAAATGCATATAGAATTAATAATCAGCTCGACAAGGCAATAGAAACTTACGAGATCTTCAAGAAAAATCTGGACCCTAATATTTATGATACTACTGTGGTGAATATGCAAATTGAATCTTGCCGTAATGCCATGGAACTAATGAAACTGCCTCTTTATATTAGAAAAGAAAACCAGGGATCAATAATAAATGACCATTATGCTGAAATAAATCCGGTTGTTTCGGATGATGAGACAATTATGGCCTATAACAAGTCTGAACCTTTTCAGGAAGCACTTTATTTTACAAAAAAAGTCAACGGTAAATGGTCACAACCTGTAAATATTATACCTTTTCTCGGACTCGGATTTGAAGATAAAAATTATGCAACGTCAATTTCTTCTGACGGAATAGAGTTATATATTTACCGTGCTGGCGCCGACTATGATGGAAATATTTATATGACACGACGCAAACCTGATGATACGTGGACTAACCTCATTAAACTCAACGAAAATATCAATACCAAATATTGGGAATCACATGCCGCAATAAGCCACAACGGCAAACAGCTCTATTTCACTTCCAACAGAAAAGGCTCATATGGAGGCCTGGATATTTATTATTCCGACCGCGACAGTACAGGTGACTGGGGTGCGGCAAAAAACATCGGACCGACTATCAATACAAAATACAACGAAGAATCGCCATTCCTCGGAAAAGACGATAAAACACTATTTTTCAGTTCCAGAGGACATTTCAATATAGGTGGCTACGATATATTCTATTCAACCCTTCTTGACGACGGAAAATGGAGCACTCCACTAAATGTAGGTTACCCCCTGAATACAACTGACGACGATTTATTTTTTCACCCTTTAAACGAAGGTTATCAGGCATATTATGCTATGTTTGATTCAACCGGCTTCGGATTGACCGATATTTATAAAATCGAAATTTTCTCTAAAGACCATCCAAGAAAATTCTATATCAGAGGAATCGTTAAAGTAAGCGATCTCCTTTCTATGTTCGGAGACAGTATTAAAGTAAGCGCAATAAGCAAGGAAAATCCCGATTCGAAAATCGTTGTGTATTCAAACCCCGTTACCGGAGAATATTGGTTTGAACTGCCTCAGGGCGATTATATAATTATTTATGAGGCAAAAGATTCAGAAACGGCCAGAAGGTCACTCAAACTATCACTCTACAGTCCTGCCGATACATTACATCTTTCTGATATAACACTACCTAAAAAGGACTTTATCTCCGAAATGAATATAAGAAGTGGGAAAAAACTGACTGCCAAAAAAGGAGACACTCTGGCAATTCCTGTACAAGTCGAACGTAATTCAATCATCGAAGTTGAACACTGGCTCGGTGATTCTCTGCTGCGAACAGAAAAATTTATTAACAAAGATACACTTCTTGTTTACAAAGCAATACCTGAAACAGGAGATAACAGATTCGTTTTTAAATTAACCGACAGATTCAGTAATCAGACCGTTTCCGAATTATTAATCTCTTCGTCCGTGAAGGAAGAAAAAATTATAAGGCCTGAATACAAACATGTCATAGCGGCAAAACAGGCAAATATGTTTTTCGAGCTCCTTAAGAAAAGATCAGACGATCAACTAATAAAGGTGATTCAAAAGATTGAATCAACTAAACAAGAGTTCGGTACAGTAGATGATATAATCGTTTCAATAAAAAATGAGGCTTCCAGATCCGGTATAGAACCTGAACAGGTTGACATACTTGCCCTAAAAGTGGCAGTAATGGACAATGTTCTTTCTCAGGCTGCGGTGAACATTCTTGCGAAGTACGCTGAAGGAAACCTGAAAGATATTCTTTCACAACTGAATATCTATGAAGCAGGATTGCAAACATGGGGAGATCTTCAGAGATATATCGCAGAAAAAAGTGGAGGTGGAATTCTTCCCGATGAATTGAAAAATCTGGCCTTAGAGATAATAGAAGGCATCGACCCACTTATTGAAATAATACGACATCAATTAATTACATACGGTGAAGTAACTGGAAGGAGTGTGGGCGTAAATGCTGCTGTTAAAAGCACGGATTCCGAAAAAACAATTAAATCCGGACTATGGCTGAAAACATTCTATTTGAAAGCTCTTGAAAACAAACTAAAAGAACCTTACCTGATTTCAATGTTTAGTGCACTTACTGCAGAACCAGAAACAAAAATCGATGATTATATTAAAGAATTATCAAAATATGCAGACGGAAGCTTAGCTAACTGGCTTGACAATTTTGACCCCGATAAAAACCATATAGGTAATCCCCAAGAAATGCTTTCATTTCTTATCAGGAACAGAAATAAAAATATCTTCCCCGAAGATGAATTTTTCTCCTCACTGGCAAAATTTATTGCTGCAAAGCAAGTGCCCAAAGAAGCTTTGATAGCACAAGTCCCGGTTAGTAAAGTCTACCACTATATCCTATGGGTAGTTCTCGGCGCCGGATTAATATTCTTCTTTATTATTTTTGCAAAAAAAAGAAGAAAAAAAGAAGAAAAAGAAGAAGAGAAGAAATAATTGTATTATAAGGGGCTGAAACTTTAAAGCCCCTTTTACGTATAATTTATTATATTTATCCTTTAAATTATGTGAAAAGTATCAAATTGTTTATGATTTTTTTACTTTTACTGAACAAATACAAGTGTATGCTCAAAAAAATTATAATTTCTTTTACAGTTGCTACTTTTTCTATCTCTGCTTTCGGACAGGATTTAAAAGCTATGCAGGAACAATTCCTTGAAGCAGAATACTTTTTCATGTCTGGTTCATATAACGATGCACTACCTATTTATCTGTCGCTGTTTGATCAAATGCAGGATAATGCAAACCTGGCTTACAGAATTGGCGTTTGTTACCTGAATATTAACGGTAAAAAGAACATGTCGGTGCCATATCTTGAAAAAGCTGTATTACAAACATCTTCCAGACACAAAGAGGGTACAATACTCCAGGTCACTGCCCCTTATGATGCGTACTTTCAACTTGGAAACGCATATCGGGTGAATTACAAGTTCGACAGGGCCAAAGAAGCTTATCTGAAATACCGTGAGACACTCCTTTCAAACGACAGGGAAAATCTGGATTTTATTGATCATCTCATCAATACGTGTGATAATGCAAAAAAAATGATTGCCCACCCTGTCAACCACCGAATTGAACCTTCAGGTATCCCTATGGATGATAACAAAGAGAATTTCAATCCGGTTATTTCTGCCGACGGAAAGACATTTATATTTATGACCACACTGCCCTTTTACAATGCAGTTATGTGCTCCATAAACAAAAATGGTGTATGGAGTGAACCGGAAAATATCACTCCATATCTTAAACCTGAAGGTCAAATTTTTGTATCATCACTTTCAGCCGACGGCAAAAGACTCCTTTTTTCAAGAAACGATCTCTTCAATAGCGACATTTTTATGTCAGTATTTAATGGGAAAACATGGTCGGAACCTGTTAAACTGAACAAAAATATAAACACTAAATACTGGGAATCGCAAGCATACATTACAGATGACGAGAAATCAATCGTTTTTTCTTCTGACAGGCCGGGAGGATTTGGTGGACTCGATATCTATATCTCATATAAGGAAAAAGATGACTGGGGCCCTGCAGCAAACATAGGACCAATTATTAATACACCATTTAATGAAGATCGGCCGACACCCATCAATGGCGGACAAACACTTTTCTTCTCTTCGCAGGGTCATGAAAACATGGGCGGATACGATATCTTCATGACAACCAAAAATCCAAATGGCACATGGAACACACCTGAAAATATCGGATATCCTCTGAATACACCAGATGACAACATATTCTTTACTCCTTCAGAAAAAGACAACTCATTATATATGTCTATTTTACGTGAAGCCGAAGGAAAATCCAAAGAAGCTATATACCACATAATTTTAAATCCCAAATAATTCTGTAAATCATAAGGTTTATATCAATTTTTTTTATATTTGTCTGAAATGTTTGCTATCATCAGGATGAAAAATTTAAGGAGCTGGCTTTTTATAGTGATATTGTTACAAATCGGAATAGCAGTATTCCCTCAGTCGAAAAAAGAACTGGAAGCCATGTTCACACAGGCAGAATCTCACTACCTCTTTGAGGAATACGAACTTGCCAATCCTATTTATTTGTCAGTTTTAGCCTTTGAACCCGACAATTGTAACATACTTTACAAGATAGGAAATTGTTATCTTAATATACCGGATGAAAAAACAAAAGCTCTGGAATTTCTTGAAAAAGCTGTTAAAAATGTCAGCTATGATGCAAAAAGTCATCTTTTAAAAGAAAAAAGAGCTCCACTCGATGCCTATTTCTCTCTTGGCAAGGCATATATGGTAAATAATGAAATCGAAAAAGCTATTAACACCTTTCAGGTATTTCAAAAGCTTGTAAAAGAATCACCATTGAAAGGTGAAATGCATAATATTGAATTTGTCGACCAGGAAATACAGGCATGCAAAAATGCAATGAAATTTCAGGAAAATCCTGTCTCTTTTGATAAAGAAAAACTTCCTGCCGATTTCAGCCAGGGTTCAATTAATGATAATCCGGTAGTTAGTTTTGACGGTAATACAATTGCCTATACAGAACAACGTGGACTTTCAAATGCAATATTTTATTCAAAAAGAGAACGGGGCAAATGGCAGCCTCCGATTGAGATTACTTTCGAAATAAATGCAGGCGAAGATTGTTCTACATGCGCACTTAATTACGACGGTAGCGAATTATTCCTTTACAAGGACGATATGAAAGACGGTAATATATATTCAACTACATGGAAAGACGGCAAATGGAGCCCTATTAAGAAACTGAATAAGAATATAAATACCAAATATTACGAATCTCATGCCTCTGTTTCTGTCGACGGCAAAAAACTTTTTTTTACAAGTAACAGAGAAGACGGTAACGATCTCGACATATATATCTCTGAGAAGAATGCATCGGGCGAATGGGGAATGCCAAAAATACTTCCGAAAGAAATAAACACACCATTTAATGAAGATACTCCTTTTATTACAATCAGCGATACGATA
Source organism: Bacteroidales bacterium (assembly GCA_018056245.1). GTDB lineage: Bacteria > Bacteroidota > Bacteroidia > Bacteroidales > VadinHA17 > LD21. Next base: position 148,159 of record JAGPFZ010000001.1, on the reverse strand, counting down.
CTTTTTTTCGCCTCAGAAGGACATAACTCGATGGGGGGATATGACATTTTCAAAAGTATAAAAAGGGGCGATGTATGGGGAATACCTGAAAATCTCGGATACCCTATAAATACGACCGATGACAACAGGTTTTTCACGCCTTTCAACAACGGACTTAATGCCTATTATTCGATCTCGACCGATTACAAGAGAAAAGAGATTCATTATCTTTCTTTCAACGGGCCGGCCTTCGACCAGATATTCAAAATAACCGGAACGGTAACTCTTTCCGATTCCCTCGCCTTGCCGGATTCAAGTAATATAATTTACTTTGTTGACCTTCTGACCGGCGATACTATTAATATAATATCACCTATAGAAGGATCCGGAAATTATTCAATCAATGCATCTCCAGGTCATTATAGATTAATTTTTACCGGCAACAAGTGCATTACGCAATATATTGATACACTTCTCGACAAAAACGTTCCATCTGATCTGATAACACTCAACATTATACTTAAAAAAGAACCTGAACCGGTTGTTTATGAAAAAATTGATTTGTCACGTATTCCCTCAGCTAAGTCTATTGACAGTGCAATTCTTGTGAAGGATATGAAAGTGTCAGATCTTGAAGATACAAGCGTCAAAGATTCGGAAGTGCTATATTATACAGTACAGGTAATGGCTTTGCATAATCCTGTTGATGTCAGCTATTTCAAACATATTAACGACATAAAAGTCATGTATAACGATGAGGACAAATTCTACAGATATACCACAGGCGAATTTTCAACCAAGGAGGAAGCACTTGCAAGAAGAGAAGAACTGATAATGAAAGGCTATCCATCCGAAATATTTGTTAAGAAAATTACAAAATGAATACTTGAAATACTTTTAACATTTTATCTGAATTATCCTATGAAATATGAAGAAATCAACCTTAGGGCTGTAGAACCTGAAGATCTGGAACTGCTATATGAGTGGGAAAACAACAGTAATTACTGGTTGATAAGCAATACTATAGTACCTTACTCGAAATACCTCCTAAAAAAATATATTGAGAACGCCCATCGTAGCATTTTCGAAGTCGGACAGTTACGAATGATGATTGATCATATTGAAACAAAAAAGACCATTGGTACAATCGACCTTTTTAATTTCGATCCTTTTCATAAACGCGCAGAAGTTGGGATACTTATTGCCGATGAAAATTACCGCAATAAAGGTTGTGCATCTATGGCTCTCAGATGCCTGATTGATTACAGCTTCAATACACTCCATCTACACCAGCTATATTGCAACATACTTTCAAATAATATCGAAAGCATGCAATTATTTAAGAAATTCGGTTTCCAGGAAACAGGGATAAAAAAAGATTGGATAAAAACCAATGATGGCTATCTCGATGAGCATATGTTCCAATTAATAAAAAGTTAAAGCCGGTCAGTTATATTTTTTATACCGATGCTGACCGGCTTCGATTTTTTACTTATGTTATCCTTACTTCCTTAATCTTGTATTGCGATACTCACCTTTAAAATAATTTATATTTAGAGCGTCATACCTTTTGCGCTGCACCTGAAATCGGGCCAGAAAATCTTCAAAATCTTTCTTTGATGCCTGAGTCCATCCCACTTCACTTACAGCAAACATTCTCGGACATGCCATATATTCAAGATGTTCAGGTGTTGCTATATATTCCGTCCATATATTGCCCTGCACGCCAAGTATATGCTTCTGCTGTTCTTCTGTCAATTCCCCGAATTCGGGATTAAAAGAATAAACCGTTTCGAGAGGTACGTATCCTCCTATTGCAAGGGGCTCATTATCTGGTTCGGCCTGATAATAGTCCAAATACATATACCTCGTAGGTGTCATTATAACATCATGGTTTTGTTTTGCAGCCTCTATGCCGCCTTCAATTCCTCTCCACGACATAACGGTAGCCTGAGGCGGAAGTCCTCCTTCAAGAATTTCATCCCATCCGATTATTCTTTTACCTAACGAAGTGACAAACTTCTCTATTCTTTTAATAAAATAACTCTGAAGTTCACGTTCATCCTTCAAGCCTTCCACTTTTATCCTTCTCTGACATTGAGGACACTTTTGCCATCTTGTCTTCGGGCATTCATCGCCTCCAATATGAATGTACTCAGATGGGAAAAGATCAGCTACTTCCGACAGAACATCTTCAAGGAATTTGAAAGTTTCTTCTTTCCCTGCACAGAATACATCTTCAAAAATACCCCAACTCTTTGCCACTTCAAAAGGCCCACCAGTACATGATAGTTCAGGATATGAAGCAAGAGCTGCAAGTGCATGACCGGGCATTTCTATTTCAGGTATGACAGTGATGAATTTTGATGCTGCATAATTTATGACGTCCTTTATTTCTTCCTGAGTATAGAATCCTCCATACGGTTTGCCGTCATAAACCCGCGGTTTTCTTCCGGCATGACCTACGATAGTCTCTTTCCTGAAAGCTCCGACTTCGGTCAGTTTCGGATATTTCTTTATCTCGATTCTCCAGCCCTGATCGTCAGTAAGATGCCAGTGGAAATAATTCATTTTATGGAGAGCCAGAAGATCAATATACTTTTTGATAGTCTCGATAGGAAACATATGACGCACTACATCGAGGTGCATGCCTCTGTAAACAAACCTCGGCTCATCTTTTATCTCGCAACATGGAACAGTAAGACTAACTGCCGTTCCACTGAAAGGTTTTTCCACTTCAGGAGGCATCAACTGCCTTATAGTCTGCACGGCAAAGAAAAGTCCTGCCGGGCCTCCCGCCTTCACAATAATCTTATTCTTCTCAACCGAGATCGTATAGCTCTCTACATTTTTTACAGCAGTATCAATAGCCATAAAAACCGAACCTTTAGCTGCTTTTCCCCCTTCCTTCACTGCAGGAGTAAAACCTAATGCGTTATTTATCAATAAACCTAGAAAATCTGCAGATAATTTTGTTTCCTTATTGAGAGGTGAAACAATTATCTGAGCTTTCTGACCAAATGTAAACTTTCCTGGAAGTTCCTGAATAGATACAGGTGCAGGAATAATAGCATATACGTTTGGCTCATCACTTCCAGAACTACCTTTACTGCATCCACACAGGACTAATAAAACAAAAAACAAAAGAGAACAGATATTTTTCATAGTCAGACATTTTAAGTTTATCAACAAATATTAAATTTTATTTTAAAAATAAGATATTTAATTATTATATGAGAATTTATGTAAATTTAGCAGAGGAAACATTATAAAAATTTACCAATAGTCACACGGATTAACTCTTTTATTTCCGTGTAAATCCGTGCAATCCGTAGTGAAAAATAAAATTATTGATTAAAACTATATTTCTTCCGGTCAATTTCTAGCTTAAATAAATGCTTTAAATGGAGGAAACTCCTATTATTCTGCTTGAAACAATCGAAAAAGCATTTAAGTAATACTGAATTACCAGTCGAGCTATCCGATTTCCAGCATTATATCAAACCTCTGTTTTTAAGCAACGGCTCGATAGATGGTTCACGTCCACGGAAATTAATATACATCTGCATCGGATCTATGGTGCCGTCTTTCTCGAGTATGCTTTTCCGGAATAATTCTGCTGTAGCTCTGTCAAAAATTCCTTTCTCCCTGAATTTCTCGTATGCGTCATTATCGAGGACCGCAGCCCATATGTATCCGTAGTAACCCGAATCATAACCGTCCACTATATGAAGGAAATAAGTGCTTCTATATCTTGAAACTATTTCAGGTATCAATCCGATTTTCTTAAAATACTCCCTTTCAAATTCCTGTATATTAATATCAACCGGTGCGACAAGAGTATGATATGCCATATCAAGATATGAGGCAGCAAGCAGTTCGGTTGTTTCGAATCCCTGGTTAAAATATTTACTGTTTTTGATTTTTTCGATTAGAGAATCAGGTATTATTTCCCCTGTTTTAAAGTGTCTGGCATACACTTTTAAAACTTCGGGTTCGGTTGCCCAGTGTTCCATAATCTGGGAAGGAAGTTCCACAAAGTCTTGTGCTACAAAAGTAGTGTTATAGGTTGCTTTGTTAAAGAGAAATTCAAGCGCATGTCCGAATTCATGAAACAATGTTGTAACTTCTTCAAGACTTAGAAGTGCAGGCGTGTCATTTGCCGGAGCGGTGAAATTAAAAACAGTGGTTACCACCGGTTTTATTTCTTTCCCTTTTTCAATATAATGGTTACGGTATGTCCCGCACCACCCTCCTTGCTGTTTGCTGTCGCGCGGATAGAAGTCAAAGTACAACACTCCGGTATGACTCCCGTCGTGCTCCTTTACTTCATAAGCCATCGCATCAGGATGAGGCAATGGCACATCCTCCAGCCGGTTGAACGTTATTCCGTAAAGTCTGTTTGCCACTTCTAAAGCTCCATTCAAAACATTCTCAAGACTGAAATATCTTCTCAGTTCATTATCATCGAGATCATATTTTGCTTTTCTAACTTTTTCGGCATAATACCACCAGTCCCACGGTTCAATTTTGATTTTACTTTCTTCTGCATCTGCAATCCTCTGCAGTTCGTCGCGCTCTCGTATTGCCATTTTTATTGATTTTTCCCACAGGTTATCAAGAAGGTTAAACACATTTTCAGGAGTCTTCGCCATTGCCTGCTCAAGCACAAATGAGGAATGGTTTTTATAACCGAGAAGTTTTGCACGTTCAGCTCTCAGTTTTACGATTTCGGAAAGAATCTCATTGTTGTCAAATTCATTCCCGTTGTTCCCCCGCATAATATAAGCAGTAAATATTTCCTTTCTTTTTTCTCTGTTCTTGGAATATGTAAGAAACGGAAAAATACTTGGTCTCTTTGTAGTAAAGACCCATTTGCCTTCGAGGCCCTGATTCTTTGCTTCGAGGGCTGCAGCCGAGATGAGAGATTCAGGCAGACCTGCAAGGTCTGCCAAATCAGTTATTATCATCTTATAGTTATTTGTTTCGGAAAGTACATTCTGGCTATATTTTACTGTGAGGACTGACAGTTTTCCGTTCAGTATTTTCAAAGAATCCTGATCCTGTTTGCTAAGTCCTGCTCCATTTCTTACAAAGTTCTTATAAAGGTTTTCGAGTAAAAATTTTTGTTCCTCATTCAGATTCAATTTTTCGCGGCTATCGTAAACTGATTTGATTCTATTGAATAAAACAGGATTAAGCCTGACTTCATCTTCAAAGGCAGACAACACCGGTGAAATCTCAATTTCAATCTTTTGTATAGAATCATTCGTATTTGCCGATGCCTGAGCAAAAAAAACATAGCTTACTTTCTGGAGCAGTTTTCCCATTTTATCGAGAGCTTCCACAGTATTATCAAATGTTGGAGGATTATCATCCGTAACTATTACTTCGAGTTCTTTTCTGGCTTCTTCCAAACCTTTTTGAAATGCCGGCATATAATGTCCTGCCTGAATCTTTTCAAATGGAGGAAGATCGAAAGGTGTTTGGTATTCACTGAAAAACGGATTACTCATTTCTTTTTGTTTTTCAATATTTTTACATGAAATTATTAATGTCCCCATTATTAATGGCAACACTATTAATGGCAACACTATAAAATAAATTTTTGTTTTCACTGTGTGATAATAAATTTATTTTCTTTAAAGTGAGCGAAGATAAAAGTTTTGAATGACCTTTCAAATAAAGGTACGAACAATAAAAGGCAGATTTAAAATTTCATTTTAACTATATTTGTGCCGTTACATAGAAAATTAATACTGAATTATTGCAGCATATATTAATCGGGAAGATGGTTAAAAAGCCATATCCTTATACGGATATGTTGGTTAAAAGCTGTTTTCTCATGTTTATGGGAACAAATACTTCCTTTTCCAGATAGATGGGCTGTGGCAGTTGAAGGGAGAGATGCCAGAGTGGTTGAATGGGACGGTCTCGAAAACCGTTTTCCGCCTTCCGGCGGAACGGGGGTTCGAATCCCCCTCTCTCCGCACCGGCAAATTACACCTCCGGCACCAGCCGGAGGTTTTAGTTTTTCCGGACGACGAGTCAGGCTTTGCCTGAAGGAGGAGTAAGGAAAAACGAAAATGTAAGGCACGCAAAGCGTGACGAGGGAATTTGACGGTGCAAGGCCCTCCCTCATGGGATCATGAGCGAAGCGAATAATCCCCCTCTCTCCGCACCGGTAAATTACACCTCCGGCACCAGCCGGAGGTTTTAGTTTTTTCAGACGACGAGTCAGGCTCTGCCTGAAGGAGGAGTAAGGAAAAACGAAAACGCAAGGCACGCAAAGCGTGACGAGGGAATTTGACGGTGCAAGACCCTCCCTCATGGGATCATGAGCGAAGCGAATAATCCCCCTCTCTCCGCACCGGCAAATTACACCTCCGGCACCAGCCGGAGGTTTTAGTTTTTCCGGACGACGAGTCAGGCTTTTCTCATTGGTTAGATTAAAATAAATTCGACTCTATATCATCATGTCGAAAGGACATTATCTCATTGCCGGTCAGGATATACTCTCCTGCCTGCCACCCATGTTTCTTTTATAGTTACCTTGCCATGGGCAAGAGTGAAAAGGATGATATCGGCTCTTTTGCCCTACTCTATAATACCACGGTCGGAAAGGCCAAGAAGCCGTGCAACATTTCTGCCTGCAAGGTTGGCTGCCTGACCCAGTGTGCAACCGGTAAATCTCATCATAGTTTCGATTCCCTTTTTAAGCGGGCTCGATGCACCTGCAAGACAATTAAGAGAAGGATTAAAAATACGCCCTTCATCGTTCATCACTACTTCACTTCCCATATACGAATATTTACCCGGAGGCATTCCTGCTAGATGAGTTACATCTGAAGTAATAGTTATATTATTGTCTCCTTTTGCCTTATAAAAGGTCTTTATTTCTTCTGGCAAAAGATGAAATCCGTCGGCAATAATTGAAAGTGTGAGACTATCATTTGCAAGCTGTGGCCATAATGGATTCCGGTAGCGGTTAATCATGTTCGCACATCCGTTCCCCAGATGGGTTGACATCCTTGCACCATTGTCAACCGCTCTGTAAATCTGTTCAGTAGTTGCATTTGTATGACCTATTGATACCACAACACCATTTTCAGAGCAATATTTGATGAATTCGATCGCACCTTCAAGTTCCGGAGCAATTGTAACAATTATTATGTGGCCCTGTGCAGCTTCCTGTAGCTCATTGAATTCATCTATAGAAGGATTCCGTAAATATTTTGCATTATGACATCCATAAAAACCCTGAATAGATGAAAGATAAGGACCTTCAAGGTGAAAACCTGGAATGCATCCCATCAGTTGCTTATCTTCAATAGCCATAGCAAGAATCCGAAAGTTCCTCAGTAAATTTTCACGACTTTCGGTAACAAGGGTTGGAACATACGTAGTAACTCCATCTTTCCAAATTGCTTTGGCAGCAAATCTCATCCTCTCGACTGAAAAAAGCTCATCCTGAAAATTGATACCTAAATAACCATTAGTCTGACTGTCAATAAGACCCGGAGCTATATAAGTTTCGCATCCTTTATTAATCTGTTTTCCGCTACATCTGATTTCCCCTATAAAACCGTCTGAAATCTCAATTTCAATATACTCGCCTGTTTCATAATGAATACCTGAAATAAAAACATTTTCCTTTTTGCTCATTGTTAATATTTTAATTAGTATAATCCGATAAAATTTTGTAATTTACAATAGTAGTTTAAAAACAAATTTTTCTTAATAACAGGTATTTAGAAAAACATTACTCGTTAAAAATTTACGAATGAAAAAACAGAAACAATCTTTTTATATTAAATCTACCATATTTATATAATGTGGCGACTGTATGAAGATTCCTCCGCTTTTACTGTAAAAATCATTGTCAAGTTCAAAAATACCGTTTCGGGCATTTGCCCATAAGGCATCAGGGAAAGGATGATAGGACTTCATTATCGCCCAGTTCTTATAGTTCTGATGGCCGTTTGTTTCAAGAAGTCCGAGTCCTATACCGGGGAACGGTTTAAGACGTGCGGCAACATTTTTGTTCCATTCCACAAGTATTGGGTTCACAGTAAGGTCGGCACAGAAACAGGGAATATTATTTTCGTATGCGACATAAACAGCCTTAGGAGCTGGGAACCACGGTTACCCAGGCCGATAAATCCCATCCTTATTTTTTCCTGAGGCCTTGAAGCCTTGCGGTACTTGCCGGCTGTAAGTGTAGAACCACTAAACGCCAGACCGGCTGCCGCCATTGTTGCTTTTGAAAGAAATTCTCTCCTCGATTTTTGAGTAACACTTTTTCTCATCTTTTTAGAATTTAGAAACTTTGAATAATAAGTTTATTGCTAATTAAATACCTTCCTCCTGCAGTTCCAATAGCTGGTTTCTGTTCATTCTGTTTTCAAGTATTCTAACATATTCCAGCGCTTTACGAAGGTTGTAATCTTCGTAAGCTTTCTGAGCCCATTCAAGGGCAACACCCAGGTTCCCTTTTATTTCGGCTATTATAGCCATATTATAGCATGCACGTGCTGCGATTTTGCGTTTCGGATTCTCAGTCTCTATTTTCCATAGTTCGCCTGCCTTGTCCCAGTTTCCTGTTCTTGCTTTCCTCATTGCAATTTTGAAATTATTTGTACCTTTTACATAGTAATCTCTTGTGACTGTAATTTCATAAGGAATTATTCGCGAAGCATATATTTCTCCTGCCTGTTCAGCTACTCTTTTTACTGCCTCTTTGCGGTTAACAAGTGCTGCAGCCGCAGCTACCGAGGTTAAACCGGTTGCCGAAAAATTAAGATTGTGAACCATCGGAAATTCATCAATTATCATCTGGCCTGCAGGATAATATATTCTCCAGCCTGTTTTAACCAGTGTCTGCATATTCGCCTGATGTTCAACTTTAGTTACAATACCGAGTATAGTTTTTGGATTACCATTCTTTATTATCTGATAATTGATTTTTGTATCGGTATCAAAAGTTTCGAGCGAAAATAACAAGTCAACTTCATTCTCTCTGCAAACGAGTTCAACAACAGGCCATTCAACCGGAGAAGGAAATACGCCAGGTAAGGTTACAGAAGCAAACTTTTCGTCAATTTTCTTTACTTCTTCGAAACGTGTATTTTCAGAAAGTCTGTCAAAAAGTCTTGTAATGCAAGCTTCTGCTCCTGCCCTGTCAAGCTCAGCACCTTCAAGGGTAATTACTTTATCGAGAGCATCAAGAGCTCCTGCTTCTTTTGATGCTTCGCTTCTGTCGGCAATACCTGCACTTTTTGCTTCAAGGGGCAAAGTAACAGGAGCTGGCTCAATCACATTAAGATAAAGCTCCTGCGTCTTGCAGGAGAGTATCATCAAAAGAGAGATTAAAAAAAACGGTATCCTTTTCATTTCATAAATTTTTTAATAACAAAAAATAAATCTCCTGCAAAAAATTGATTATCTATTTCAAAATAATCTATAACAAAATAAATCAATATTTCTACATTTTATGAGAAAACTATTAAATTCAATATCTGTTTTGAAGTATATATAAATTTTAAAAACTTTGTGTAAGTTAATCGGCATTAACCAAATGTTTCCCGGAAAGAGTAACATAATTTTAAAAATTTTGACTTTTAACCGATCCCCAAAATGATGAACAGGCTTTTTGCCATAGGTGATATTCACGGTTGTTTCAGGACTTTTTATGAACTGGTTAACAGCCATATTCATCCCGAAAAAAGTGACAGAATTATTTTGCTTGGAGACTATATTGATCGTGGGCCTGGCATCAGGGAAGTTGTTGATTATATTATGGAACTTATAGAAATGGGGTTTAATGTGACGCCTCTTATGGGGAATCATGAGTGGATGCTTGTCAATTCATACGATGATCCCCGTATGTTGCCATTATGGTATTTGAACGAAGGAATAACAACGCTTGAGAGTTTCGGTATAGCAAATATCAGAAACATTGAAAATGAATATATTAAGTTCTTCAGAAATTTAATATTTTATGAGAAGGTAGGAGATTTTTACTTTGTTCATGGAGGCTTTAATGACACTCTGGAAGATCCTTTTTCCGACAAAGAAGCAATGCTCTGGGAATCGAGGCTCTCTTATTCAAATCCTGTTTTTACAGGAAAAACGATTGTTCATGGGCACAGACCAAAATTACTGGAATATTCAAGGAAAATGGTAAAAGAAAAATCGAAAGTAATACCTATTGATACAGGCTGTGTTTATGGCCGGGAGATGAATTATGGTTACCTTTCCGCGCTCGATGTGGGAAATATGGAACTTATATCAATAGCTATTATTGACTGAAATTTCAAAACTTAAATTATTTTTATCATGTAATTCAAGAATTAAGAAAATGATTGCATTAGTCATTGTTAAAGAATTTTAGAATATTAACTTTTTTCATATATAATATAAGATGAATAATTTCAGTTCTATAAGATTCCTATCAGTTTTGTTTACTTTTATTTTATCAACAACTAAAGTTTTACCTCAACAACCGGTTTTTACAAGGCAGGATACACTTCGAGGTTCGATAACTCCGGAAAGATCGTGGTGGAATTTGACCTACTATCATCTTGATATAACCGTAAATCCATCCGACAGTACCATCCATGGAACAAATACAGTTTATTACAGAGTTCTGGAAAGCAAAAACATTATGCAGATAGACCTTCAACCTCCGCTTGTGATGATAAGTGCCAGACAAAACGGCAAAGAATTGAAAATTATTCATGAAGGAAACGCACATTTCATATATCTCAATGATACTCAGGCTCCGGGAAGTGTTACTTATGTTGTTATTGAATATGGAGGGAGGCCTAGGATTGCTCCAAATCCGCCCTGGCAGGGAGGAATCACATGGAAGCGCGACAAAAACAATCTTCCGTTTATTGCCTCATCCTGTCAGGGAGATGGTGCAAGCCTGTGGTGGCCTTGTAAAGACCACATGTATGACGAACCCGACAGCATGTTAATCAGTGTCACAGTTCCCGATAACCTTATTGATGTATCGAACGGACGCCTCAGAAGTGTTGTTCCCAACAAAAAAAATAAGACAAAAACATGGAACTGGTTTGTATCAAATCCGATAAACAACTATGGAGTAAACATCAACATAGGCGATTATGTGCATTTCTCCGAAAAATATAACGGAGAAAAAGGGATACTCGACTGTGATTACTGGGTCCTAAGTTATAATCTCAATAAAGCTAAAGTTCATTTCAGACAGGCATCCATGATGCTGAAAGCATTTGAATACTGGTTCGGACCTTATCCTTTCTATGAAGATGGATACAAACTTGTAGAGGTACCGTATCTGGGTATGGAACACCAGAGCTCGGTAACTTACGGCAATGGTTATCAGAACGGGTATCTTGGAAGAGATTTGAGCGGAACAGGCTGGGGCTACTCATGGGATTTTATTATTGTACACGAATCAAGTCATGAATGGTTTGCAAACAACATCACTTACAGAGATATTGCCGATATGTGGGTGCATGAAAGCTTCGGAAATTATTCCGAAAGTCTTTTTGTCGAATACTATAACGGCAAGGAAGCCGGTGCAGAATACGTGAGAGGTACAAGGCGGAGTATTCTTAACGACCGGCCAATAACCGGTATTTATAATGTCAACTATGAAGGTTCGGGAGATATGTATTCGAAAGGCGGAAATATGCTGCATACACTAAGGCAAATTATCAACGACGACGTAAAATGGCGAGATATACTCAGGGGACTTAACAGCGAGTTTTACCATCAGACTGTTGATGGGCGGCAGATTGAGGAATATATCGGCAAAAGAACCAACATGGACCTGAAACCCTTTTTCGACCAGTATCTAAGAGATGTCAGAATCCCGGTTTTAGAATATTATGTCAAGGGAGATTATCTGAACTTCAGATGGAATAATTGTGTGCCAGGTTTCAATATGCAAGTGAAACTTTATGATGGAGATATAGCTTTAAACCTTAATCCTTCAACCAGATGGAATACTATAAAGCTCGAAACATCAAATCATGAAATAAGTGTTGATAAAGATTATTATATTTCGGTTCTGAATATGATGGGGAGATAGCACAGAGTAGAGAGTACAGGGCACACGAAGCTGAGCGGAGACCCGAGAATCGGGAAAACAGAGGGCACGGCGATATGAGATACGGAAATTGATTAACTATTCCATGCGTTTAACATAGAAGCATTTATCATCGCCCTTGTCGTAATAGTCTCTTATGACGGCCTCAAGGATATACCCTGCTTTTTCGTAAAATGCCCGGGTTGTTGCATAATAAGGTCTTCCTGAAGTTTCCGCAACAACCATTGTGCCTCCCATTTTACGGATGCTTTTGTAAGTTTCTTCAAGCAGCCTTTGACCGATACCTTTACCCCTGAAATCATTATGTGTCACGATCCAGTATAGTTCAAAGCATGATTTTGTCATCTCGTCGTGCCCGTAACACGTATAAGCAACTGTTATTCCGTCGGCCTCGGCAAACACAAAATAGTAACCTGATTCTTCGCCATTTTTCAAATACTCCTTCACCAGTTCAACAGCAATTTCAGTTTCGAAGTCATAGAAAAATCCGGTTGATTCAACAATTTCCCGGACCCGCTGAATATCTTTCTTTTCAGGAATAGTTCTGAAATTTAGATTCATAAATTTATTTTGTGCTAATTTAATGTTTTCTTTTAGTGAATATGTTCTAAAATAAAATGTCCCGATTCAAAAAATTTCTTTCGGTAGTGTTTTAATATATTTTAAAAACATATTTTTTAGTATTTTCGTAATTTTAAACATTATTTGTTAAATAAATTAAAATATTTTTTGCATATTTAAATTTATTAAATACTTTTGCTTAATTTTTTATAATTGATTAATTAATAAAATATGTGCGGAATTATAGGAGTATTTGATCTTAAACAGAAATCTGAAGAATTAAGGCCTCAGGTGTTATCCATGTCAAAAAAACTGAGGCATCGCGGTCCAGACTGGTCAGGAATCTATTGCAGCGATAAAGCGATATTAGCGCACGAGAGGCTTGCAATAGTTGATCCTGTTTCGGGAGCTCAGCCACTCAAAAGCAGTGACGAAAAATTATTACTGGCAATAAACGGAGAGATATATAATCATCAGGAATTAAGAAAAAACCTTAAAACGAATTATGAATTCCTTACAAATACCGACTGCGAAGTAATACTTGCGCTTTACAGGGAAAAGGGTGCGTCATTTCTTAATGAGCTGAACGGGATTTTCGCTTTTGCCCTCTACGATGCCGAAAAAGACATATATTTAATTGCACGGGATCATCTTGGCATTGTACCGTTATACAAAGGTTGGGATAAAAATGGCAATTTCTATATTGCTTCTGAATTAAAGGCTCTTGAAGGAATATGTCCAAGAATTGAGATTTTTGCTCCGGGTCATTACCTTCTTAGCACCGAAGGCGAGGAGAAAAGATGGTATAATCCCGACTGGTTGTCGTATGAAGCTGTAAAGGACAATACAAGCAATATCACTGAATTAAGGAAAGCTCTTGAGGATGCTGTACATCGCCAGCTAATGTCCGATGTGCCTTATGGTGTACTACTTTCAGGAGGGCTCGATTCATCTATTATATCCGCAATTACGAAAAAATATGCAGCAATGCGTGTCGAAGCTCAGGATTTAAGTGAAGCATGGTGGCCAAGATTGCATTCATTCGCTGTTGGCTTGAAAGGCTCTCCTGACCTGGCTGCTGCTCGAAAAGTAGCCGACTATATCGGAACAGTGCATCACGAAGTTATATTTACAATACAAGAGGGTCTTGACGCGATTTCAGACGTTATCTATCATCTCGAAACCTATGATGTAACAACTGTTAGAGCTTCGACTCCTATGTATTTGCTTGCCAGGGCAATAAGGTCAATGGGAGTTAAAATGGTTCTGACCGGTGAAGGAGCCGACGAAGTATTTGGCGGTTATCTTTATTTCCATAAAGCTCCAGATGCCAGATCTTTTCATGAGGAAACCGTAAGAAAATTAAACCAACTCCATCTTTACGATTGTTTAAGAGCCAACAAATCTCTCGCTGCATGGGGTATTGAGGGAAGAGTACCTTTCCTCGACAAAGAGTTTCTCGATGTAGCTATGAGGCTTAATCCAAAAGACAAAATGCCTGTAAACGGTCGTATGGAAAAGTGGATTCTTAGAAAAGCTTTCGAAGATATTCTGCCCGAAAGTGTGGTGTGGAGACAAAAAGAACAATTTTCCGATGGCGTCGGTTACAACTGGATTGATACCCTGAAGGAACTGGCAAATAAAAAAGTAACCGATAATCAGATGAAAACTGCAAAATTCAGATTTATGATTAATCCTCCGCTTACAAAAGAGGAATATTTATACAGGTCCATTTTCAGCGAATATTTCCCGTCGGAAAGCGCTGCAGCAACTGTGCCTTCAGTTCCTTCGGTAGCCTGTAGTACTCCTGAAGCCCTTGCATGGGATTCCTCTTTTAATAATATCAACGACCCTTCAGGAAGAGCTGTAAAAACTATTCATAAATCAGCTTATTAATGATAAGCTGATTTATGAATAAATTTTGCAATTCCATTATAAAATAAGAAAGGGCTTCAAATGAGCCCTTTCTTATTTTATAAATTCTTTTTAATTAACTTAGTAACGCCTATTGCTTTTTGTCGTAAACTCTTTTAATCGTCATCTGACCATTTGGAGTATCAACTGTACTTGTAATTGTAAGTGTATTCGGATCAGTTAAAGTCCATACCTCTCTCGTAGTCATTGTTCTGTCATTAAAAGTACGTGTAGTAACTATAGTTAGACTTTTACCATCAGGCGACCATGTTGCGGTTGATTTGCTTTCGCCACCTCTTCCGCCCGGTGCGGTATTAACAGTTTCTTTTCCATCTAAAGTGTACTTCGTAGTAGTGGTGACACTTTGTCCATCCTGAGTTGTTCTTGTTCTTTCAACAGTAAGAGTGTTGGCATCCTGTTTTACCACGAAATCACCGCCTCCGAAAGCTCTCTGACCGCCACCCTGGCCTTGAGGCTGATCGCTCTTCGAAGCATTATATGCCCACGTGCCGGAAAAATTAGGTTTTGCCTGGCCTTTAACCGATGCAGGAATTATGAATGCCATAATTACTGCAAAAGCAAAAATGCCGATTACTTTGTTTTTCATAGTCTTTATTTTTAAAGTTAACTTTAAAATGATTAATTTTTGTTATGATAAATAGACAACTAATCAAAGTTATATATTCCTGTAATAGATTATTTTTTATTTAACAATTTTTAATATTTTATGCTTCAATTTAATTCCCGACAAATCTGGATGTATTTTTGTTAATAATAGTTAAATTGCATCATTATACTATTACAACTTTCTTTATTGATAAACTTTATTAGTTAATTTTGCATTTCCAACAGATGATAAATTAAAAATGAAAAAAAATCTCATTACTACAGGAATAATAGTTATATCGTCAATACTTGTTTTAATTGCAATTAATTATATTTCCTCAAGAAAAAATATTTCATATTATTTTACCGACGTCCAAAAAGGCAAATTTGAATTGACTCTCACAATAACCGGTGAACTTGAAGCTGAAAAATCGATAGATGTGCTTGCTCCAAGTATTGTTCAGCAGGAGGATCAGTCAAGGCAACAACGCCAACAACAAACTCAGGGTAATCGTAGCGGACAGAGAGGTCAGGGCTTTTCAGGTGGCTTTAGCAGTAGCTCTATGATGCGTATGGTAAGCGGAGGTCCAAATTCAGGTGGCAACATACGTCTGGCCCCACTAAGAATAACCGATATAGTCCCGGAAGGTACAATAATAAAAAAAGGCGACTATATAGCTCAACTCGATAAATCTGAATACGATAACACCCTGAAAACATACAGAGAACAATTAACAACATATAAATCACAGCTCGAATTAAGAATTCTTGACAGTGCAGTAATGTTATCAGGCCTGAGGGATGATATAAAAAATCAGATATTCCTTATCGAGGAAGCTGAAATGAAATACCGTAATTCCAAATATGAAGCACCTGATATAATAAGAAAAGCAGAAATTAATCTTGACAAGGCTAAAATAACACTTGAACAGAAGCAAAGATCTTATGTTCTAAGACAGGCTCAGAATTTACAGATTATTACGAACCTGCAGTTCCAAATATCACAACTGGAAGAAACAATTTCACGCCTCGAAGAACTTCTAAAAGAATTTACAATAACAGCTCCTGCCGATGGAATGCTATTATATAAACGTGACCCAACCGGCGTTAAAAGAAAAGTTGGCTCTATGATTCCTCCATTCGACAGGGTTGTAGCTACTATACCCGACCTGTCGGTTATGTTATCAAAAGTTTATATATCCGAAATAGACATAAATAAAATAAATACAGGTTTGCCGGTTGAAATCACAATGGACGCTTTCCCCGGAAAGTCTTTGAAGGGAACTATTACAAGGATAGCCAATATAGGAGAGACACTGCCAAACAGCGATACCAAAGTGTATGAAACAATAATAAAAATTGAAGGCGGTGATCCTGACATAAGACCCTCAATGACAACAACCAATAAAATCGTCATAAAAGAAATTGACGATGCCATTTATATTCCTACAGAGTGTATTTATTCCACTGCCGACAGTATTCCTTTCGTTTACACACGAAACAAATTTAAACAAGTTGTAATACCAGGGGAATCGAATGAAAAAATGACTATCATAAAACATGGCCTCAAACATGGAGCTTCTATTTATATTATCGAACCATCAGATCCTGAAAAATTTAAACTTGCAGGAAAAGATCTTATACCGCTCTTAAAAAAAGAAAATATTACGGCAGAACTTTAATTTTGTTACAGTTCAAATTGTTAAATACTTATTCTGGAATCTCAATATATTCCGTTATAGTTATCAATATCTTTATAAGGCTCTTGCGCAGAAGATGCTTTTCCTCCAAATTGAAAATTTAAAATACCAATAATATTATTTTTTTATATTAAAATTCAAAAATATTTATTAACTTTGATAATATACGACCAATAGTAATTCAAAGTTACCACTATGAAAAAATATATTGTTTTATTGGTACTCTTCGCATTTAACCTTGAAGTTAATGCCCAAAAAGTGTCTGCCTATTCCTATAAACTTGATAATGGAATTACAGTTAAAACTGAACGTACATGGTCGCGGGTATGGGTTCAGCAAGCACATGAAGCTTTCAACCCTTCCGAACAGCCTCAATCGGTTGTGGTAAGTATTAGAGTTATGGGTGAACTTACAAAAGGCCATAACTTCAAGCTTACAAGCGCAGGTAAGGATATAAAACTCAAAGATGCTGCACCCGGAACTTATGACCTTCAAATAACATCAGCCCTTGTAGGTAAACCCGGAAATATTGTGATAAACGTAAACGGCATTGAGGTAAAACCAAAAATGAAAACGGTTGTCACAGTTACTATCTATGATTATCAGATAAATATTGATGAAACAACAACTACATCAGGTGGACTTGCCTCATGCGAATTTATCGTAAACCGCTATAAAGGCAACCCCGAACAGAATTTTAATCGGGGTGTGCCATCATTCTATGCAAGAGGTAATAGAGACAACAAATTGACTCCGGATGAAATAACCGCAAGTAATAAAGTCAAAATCAAACCGGGAACTTATGATGTGCTTTTAACAATTGAGATACCCGGATATAACCAGAAAGTATGGCTGGAAAATTTCACCTTAAAGGCAAATACTAATTACAAGGTATCTGTAAACATGAATGCAGGTGAAATTGTATATGGTGGAGTATTAAGAAATGTAAGCAAACTTCATCTTTATCCTTCAGGTACTTACGACAAACTAAATGGAGTGGCAAAACCCGAAAAATCAATGGAGTTTTTGGTATGCGAACCGGCAACTTCTAAATTTCCCTGTTCTCCTGGTACTTTTGATGTTCTCCTGAATATAGGAGACGGGAAAAAATATGAATGGAGAAAAAATCAAGTTGTCAGAACAGGAACAGTAACAACAGTCAAATAAAAGTGACGAATGTGAAAATCATTTTTGATTGAAAATTCATAGAACCGGTGAAATAAATCATCGGTTTTTTATTTCGATGCCTATAATAAAATTTTGTTTTTTGCGAAATTGACAAAATTACAATATTTAGGCCAAATTTGCATCTTAAAAGTTTTTATCATGGAAAGCTCATTTTTAAATATTGATCTTTTTAATTATGTTGTCTTGCCATTTCTGATCTTTTGTGCTCGTATATGTGATGTTTCTATTGGCACAGTAAGAATAATTTTTGTATCAAAAGGCAAGAAAAACATTGCTCCACTGCTCGGATTTTTTGAAGTTCTGATATGGATTATAGCTATCAGCAAAATCATGGAGAACCTTAATAACTATATCTGTTATGTAGCCTACGCTTTAGGTTTTGCTACAGGCAACCTTATAGGCATGATAATTGAGGAAAGACTTGCTGTCGGGACTCAACTGATAAGGGTGTTTACAAAACTGGACGGGATGAAATTGGTACATATGTTGAATTCCAACGGATATGGGGCGACAATGGTAAAAGCTCGTGGGGCAAGAGAAGATGTTGACCTTGTTTATACTATCCTGCAACGCAATGACATTCCAAAGGCACTCGAGGTAATAAATAATTTTCAACCGGATGTTTTTTACACAATCGAAGACATACGATCGGCCAGCGAAGGAATATTCCCATCAAAAAAGACCGATACAGTATTCCCGTTTACAAATATTTTAAGACGTTGGAGGGGAGGAAAATAGTATTCATATTAATATTGCATATTTAACAATGAATTACATGGAATCTCCTCTGGGTACAGATGAACAACTTTTTTCCCTGGTTGTAACTAAAAACCGAATATGGGGAAATATTATTATTCCATGTATATTAAAAAAGATAAAAGGTAAAGAGTATTTCACTATTTCCGAATCGCTCTTCCCATTTCCTTCCGAAGAAATAGTTACATCGCTGTTCCCTGAAGAACGTGAGACTGTCGAAATTCTCAATCAATATAGCGACCGACAACTTTTTAAGCTCTTCTCAAAAGAAAGAAACGTAAAGGATTTTCTGTTAAATGTAACTCCCGACATAATAAACAGGCATATAAGACCTTATATTGAGAAAAGCTTGTACAAATGCGTTGAAATTGCGCGGGACGAAAGTATACCGATATTCATAAAGAGATCAAGCATAAAATCTTTTCATAGTGACGACAAACTTGAAATCATAACAGAACCTGTTTTACCAATTTTCAGATTCGAAAGAAATGCAATACAGAGTACTTATAGCCTTTCTCTTGAACTCGAAGATAAACACCTGGATATCAGAAATAATCAGACTGAAATATTATGCAATAATCCATGCGTCATTATTTGCGGAAATAAACTTGTATTTGTGTCTGAAATAGATGCGGCAAAACTCAGACCATTCATTACAAAGGAATTCCTCATTATTCCAAAAATCTCGGAAAAGAAATATTTTTCAACTTTTGTGCTTTCAGTTATTAACCGGTTCAGGACTGAGACTTCCGGATTCAGGATAGAATATCCACTTTCCGATAAAAAAGTTTATCTCGATATTGAACAGGAACTGAGAGGTTATCCTTCCGCTATTCTTAGATTTAATTATTCCGGGACATTTTTTTATCATACCGAAAAAGAGAGAGCAATTACAAAATTTGAAGATAATAACGGCGAATTTATATTCAGGAAATATACACGCGACTTTGAATGGGAAAAAAATTGCATCAAAATTCTGAACGACGCAGATTTTTATAGTGAGGATGATATCAGCTTTACTATCAGCAACATAACAGGAAATTACGATACTGACTTATATAATACTATCGAGGCAATAAATAATTCTTATGACGAACTCACTTCCTTAGGTTTTATAATAAATTCGGATAAACTGGAGAAAAAATATAACCTATATCCCGTCAAAATATTTACTGATCATAATGTTGAAGGAGACTGGTTCGATCTGAAATCTATTGTAAAAATTGGAGAGTATGAATTTCCATTTGTACGGCTAAAATCATATATTCTTTCCGGAACAAGGGAGTTTGAACTTCCTGATAAGACAACTGCCATTCTACCTGAAGTTTGGTTTTCAAAATACCGAAGTATTTTTGAATTCGGTAAAGTTCATGGGAATATTCTGAAAATACACAAGCAACATTTTTCAATTATTTCTGAAGCATTTTCCGACAAAGAATCTATTGCCGGTTATCAACTTGACAAATTTCTTACTCCTGAATTCATACCGGAACATATTCTTCCTGCCGGACTCACGACTGAATTGAGAAAATATCAGATTGACGGCGTTAACTGGATGGTATGGCTTCAATCGGCAGGCCTCGGTGGCTGCCTCGCCGACGATATGGGTCTCGGAAAAACAATACAAACCCTGGCTCTACTTGTTTTTAATAAAGAAAATTCCGCACGTTTAAAAATAGCTGAAATAAACCATTCCGAGCCAACATTGTTCGACCAGCAGATTCAAAATCCAGTTTCATTGATTATTGTACCTGCTTCAATTATATATAACTGGGAAAATGAAATTAGAAAATTCGCGCCGACGCTTAAAATTTACAGTTATAAAGGTAGCCAGAGAAATAAAAATATTTTTTCTTATTTCAATTATTTCGATATAATACTTTCAAGTTACCACATTGTACGACAGGATATTGATGTATTATCCGAATTCCATTTTCACTACATCATTCTTGATGAAAGCCAGGCAATAAAAAACCCATCTTCAATGATCTTCAAAACAGTCTCAACACTTAAGTCAAGTTACCGTTTGGTTTTGACCGGTACACCGATGGAAAACTCGCTGATCGATCTATGGACGCAACTATCTTTTGTCAATCCTGGGCTACTTGGTAGCATTGCTTTTTTTAAACGTGAATATGTAACACCTATTGAAAAACATAGAAATATTGAAAAAGAACAAAAACTGAAGAAAATAATAAAGCCGTTCATTTTAAGGAGAACTAAAGAAATGGTTGCTTCTGACCTTCCATCCGTTTCCGAGCATACTGTTTACTGCGACATGACTGAAGAACAGACCGAGATATACGAAAGAGAAAAATCAGTTGTAAGAAACACTATTATGAGGAAAATGGAAGCGTCGGACAATGAAAAATCAGTTATCCTGATTTTAAGAGGCCTTATGAAGCTGAGACAGATATCGAATCACCCTTCGCTGATAATTGAAGAATATACCGGAGGGTCGGGAAAATTTGAAACCGTTATTCGTGACCTTGAAAATATTATTGCTGAAAATCATAAAATACTTGTCTTTTCTTCATTTGTGAAGCACCTTTCATTATATTCCGATTATCTCTCTAAAAATGAGATAAACTTTTCAATTCTTACAGGTGCAAGTAGAAACAGGGACAGAATAATAAATGATTTTCAGAAAGATCCTTCTAATAAAATATTCCTTATTTCCTTGAAGGCTGGAGGTCTGGGGCTCAATCTGACAGCAGCCGACTATGTTTTCATTCTGGATCCATGGTGGAATCCGGCCGCAGAATTACAGGCAATGAGTCGGGCACACAGAATCGGACAGGACAAAAATGTTTTCGTTTTCAGATATATCTCTACCGACAGTATTGAAGAAAAGATTGTAAAATTGCAGGACAAAAAATCAAAGCTTGCAGATACATTCATTCAGAGCAATAATCCGTTGAAAGATATAGACTATAAAAATATTCTGGAAATAATAGGTTAAAATCTGAAAACTTATTCAGTTTATACTTTAACAGTTTGTTTTTATTATTATTTTTAAATCTTTGAACCTGATTAATATATTTAGCGATGAATCAAATCAGTAGCCATCCTCTTTATAGAAGACATGATCTCGACAGTGCAATGAGGTCATTATGGTTGTTTTATAAATCGAGGTTCCTTCCACTTTTTATTATTTCTCTTGTGATGTCGCTTATCACTCAATATATTTCCACTTTAATAAACATTTCGGAATTTCAGAATGTAACTGATCCGGAGGAAATACTGGCTCTTATAAGATCAAATTTCATACCTCTGCTCGGTCTTGCAGCTGTGAGTCTGTGGTTCAGCATTATTTATCATTATTATGTGCTCTTCAAACCCATTGATGAATCATGCAATATTTTCGTTTGCATATTGAAGTCGTTAAACTTTATTATCCCATATTTCATCATTATTATACTTTTTGCTTTTGCAGGATCTTTTGTAGTGGCTGCTGGGTTACTGTTATTAATAGTGGGAGTATTTTTTGCCGCATTATATCTCGGGATGATATCATTATTTATACTTCCTGTAATGATAACAGAAGGAAATGATATAGGGAAAGTGATAGTGCACACCATTAAGTTATCGCACACTAATTTCTGGCCAAATTTAGGATGGACTGCAGTTTTCTTCCTTCTTTATATAGTTATTTCCCTGATACTTTCAGGATTGACAATGGCTATTTTTTCAGGCAGTTTTTTAAGCTTTCTTTCAAATCCTACCGAAGCAAACAATAATATAGCAGATGTATTTAACTCTCCGTTATATATTATCCTTTCCGCGGTAGTAAACGCATTATTACTTCCGCTTATTCCAATTTTTAGTTTCATTCTTTATTTCAACGGCAGGGCTGCAGAAGAACCGTTCAAAAGAACCTCCGATGAAGAAGGATCTGAAAATAAATTAAATATTAATGATTTGTATTCACTTCCCCGAAATGAAGAAAAGGAAGATGAAAATATCTAATAGCTCTCGCGCTGAGTATAATGTGTATGAAGTAATTCATGGGCTTTTGGACTATTAGGTTTTCCAAGGAATTCTTCATATACACCAATTATTTCTGGATTTTCGTGTGATTTACGATAAGGCATGTTCTCATCTTCTGAATAAATCGCTTCAACACGTTTGCGTCGTATTTCCTGATCTGTTGGGATAGGTTGACCGCCTCCTCCTATACATCCGCCGGGGCATGCCATTATTTCTATAAAATGATAATCAACTTTATCCTTACGCATTTTGCTCATCAGCTTATTTGCATTCGACAAACCGTGGGCAACAGCTACCTTAAGTTCCACTCCTTCAAGGAATTTCCATTCATCGGTGCAACCTTCAATTTTAATTGAAGCTTCTTTAACTCCTTCTAAGCCTCTTACCGGAGTAATGTTCAGATTTTTGAATGGAACCTCGCGGCCAGTGATTATCTCATAGGCAGTACGAAGTGCAGCTTCCATAACTCCTCCTGTGGCACCGAAAATAACGCCGGCCCCTGTTGATTCGCCCATCACCGAATCGTAGAATGAAGGTTCAAGTTCTCTGAAATCAATCCCTGCTTGTTTTATCATTACGGCAAGCTCACGTGTTGTCAGGACATAATCAATATCTCTGTAGCCGCTCGACCACATTTCAGGTCGTTCTGCTTCAAACTTCTTTGCCGTACAAGGCATTATTGATACAGAAACAATTTTTGCAGGATCGAGTTTCCGTTTATTTGCATAATATGTTTTGGCCAGAGCACCAAACATTTGCTGAGGAGATTTGCAAGTGGAAAGATTATTTAGAAATTCGGGATATTTGTGTTCGATGAACTTAATCCATCCAGGCGAGCAGGATGTTATCATTGGCAAAGCAGTCTTCTTATCGCCTTCAACGAGAACTTTTCTCAACCGGGAAAGAAGTTCATTGCCTTCTTCTATAATTGTAAGGTCGGCAGCAAAATCAGTATCGAGTACGGAATCGAAACCAAGCTGTCGAAGTGCAGTTACAAGTTTACCTGTCACTCTTTCACCAGGATCATATCCGAGATCTTCTCCAAGAGCCACTCTTACGGCCGGAGCGGTTTGCACCACTACATGTTTATCAGGATCATATATTGCGTCCCAAACATAGTCAATATGAGTTTTTTCAATAAGTGCGCCTGTTGGGCAACGGTTGACACACTGACCACAATTCGTGCATACAACATGGCTCATAGGCCTGTCATGGAATGATGATATCTTCTGATTTGCCCCTTTATTTGCCACAGAAATAGCTGAAATATATTGCAGTTCGGAACATGTCCTTACGCAACGCTGACAATGTATGCATTTACTGTCATCTTTAATAAATGAAGGCGACGACCTGTCAATAATGTAACGATGGTCTTCCACAAGGTCAAGAAAAATAGTGTCTCCAAACGCAAATTCATTGGCAAGTGCCTGTAATTCACATTTCTGATTTTTATAACACTTCGTACAGTCGCTTCTATGCTCAGAAAGAAGAAGTTCCACAATATGTTTACGTGCATTACGGACTTTAAGGCTATTTGTCTGGATTCTCATGCCTTCAAAAACAGGAGTGGCACATGATGCAATCAGTGTCCGTGATCCTATTTGTTCAACAACACACACTCTGCAGTTTCCTGCCACACATAAGTCAGGATGATTGCATAGTGTTGGAATATTTATTTTCATTTTCTTTGCCGCTTCCAACACGGTTGTCCCAGGTTCAACCGATATTTTTTGGTCGTTTATCGAAAGATTTATCATAATTTTCTTATTTATAAACGTGTTAATTAATAATTCTGGTTAATAAATGATTTCTTCTCTGAAATTCTCTACAATAGTTCTGAAGGCATTACCTACCGATTGTCCGAGTCCACACTTTGATGCTATCCTCATAGTCTCGGAAAGTTTCAGAAGTTCGTTAAGATAAGAGGGTTTGATCTCTCCTTTTTTTACTTTTTCAATGCCCTTAAGCAACTGCTGGCATCCTACTCTGCAAGGTGTACATTGCCCACATGATTCTTCGGTAAAGAATTCAAGATAATTATGCAATACATTGTACATTGAACGGGAGCTGTTGAAAAGCTTCATAGATCCTCCTGTAGGAACACCTTCGAATCCGATAATTGTTTCAGGGAAATTTTTTCTTGGAACACAAAAACCTGATGCACCTCCTACCTGAACTGCCTTAGTATCGCCGTCACCAAATTCATTTACAAACTGTTGAACAGTCATCCCAAGCTCAAGTTCATATATCCCCGGATTGGGCGTATCACCCGAAACTGAGAATACTTTCGAACCCCGTGAGTCTTTTGTACCGAGCCTTGTATAAACCTCAGGACCGTGATGTATTATCATCATTGCACTGACAAATGTCTCAACATTATTTATTACTGTAGGTTTGAAAAATAATCCAGATGTTGTTGGATATGGAGGTTTATTTCTCGGTTCTCCTCTTTCACCCTGAATAGACTCAAAGAGAGCACTTTCCTCTCCACATATATATGCTCCGCTTCCAAGGCGGTAAGAAATTCTGAAATCAAATCCTATTTCTTCCAAAAGTTTGTGAAACGAGTCGAGCTCTTTTAAAAGTTTGGAAAGGAGGAATTTGTATTCACCCCTTAAATAAACAAAACCCTGTTTTGCTCCAACAGCTAGTGCTGCGATCGTCATCCCTGTATATACCTTATATGCCACACGGTCGAGTATCTCTCTGTCCTTAAAGGTCCCCGGTTCACCTTCATCGGCATTACACACAATATATTTTTCAGGATCATTAGCGGCTGCCGTATACTTCCATTTTAAACCAGTAGGAAATCCGGCACCACCACGACCTTTAAGCCCCGACTCCAGTATCTGATTTATAATCTCATTACTGGTCATTTCAAATGCTTTCTTAATTACTTCTTTCGCATTAACCTGCTCAAATATGAGGTCAACTTTATTTAAACCATTATTTGTTGCCATAAGATAAAAAATGTTTATTTTTTCATATAACTCTTAAGTATATCAACAACTTTTTCCGAAGTTAGTTCAGTATAAGGTGTTTCATTAATCAACATTGCAGGCGCTTTATGACACCAACCTATGCAATTTGTCTCAAAAAGACTGAACAGATTATCTGAAGTTGTCTCGCCAACCTTAATCTTTAACATGTCTTCAATCGTTTCCACAATTTCATTTTTGCCTTTCATAGAGCATGTAATTGTTTTACATACTCTTATAACATATTTACCACGAGGCTGAGTATCGAGAAAAGAGTAAAACGAGGCAGTGCCGTAAACTTCCGCAGCGGAAATTTCAAGAGCCTTTGCTACTTCCACCATCACTTCATCGGAAAGCCAGTTGAACTTCTCAACAATTCCCTGGAGAATGGGGAGCAAACTATCCCTCTTCTTCCCATGTTTCTCAGTTAATTCTTTTACTAAATTTCCGTAATTATACATTTTATAATATTTTTTTGATTTAAAAATTTTTACGATTTAAAATAAGGGGTAAAGATAGTTTCAATTTATAATAAAAAAACTATTAATTATCATGATTTAAGAATTTATTGATATATTAACAAAACTTAACTAATATAATTTAGTATAAATCAAGATAGAATTTATTATACGAGCCAATAAATAAGTTTTAGGTTTATGTTTAGGTTTAATTTTACAATAATGTTATTTTAACTTTTATTAATAATTAAACAATTGGAATCTAAATGAAGATTCATATACTTATGCCGGACTATCTTAGTATAATTTGTTCTTCAAGCCATTTAGTAAACTCATCCACTCCGTCACCGCGTGTAGCTGAAATCCTGAATACAGGAAGCGAAGGGTTCAGTTTCCTGATATCGTTTTTAAAGTTCTCATATTTGAAATCGGTATAGGGAATAAGGTCTGTCTTATTCAAAACCAGCGCTTTTGCCTGTCTGAAAATCATAGGGTATTTAGCCGGCTTATCATCTCCTTCCGTAGTGCTTATTACGGCCAGTCTGAACGACTCACCAAGGTCGAAGGATGTCGGACAAATAAGGTTGCCCACATTCTCCACGAAAAGAACATCAAGGTCGTCGAGATTGAAATAACCCAGTACTTTCGAAATGCTGTGGGAATCGAGATGACATGCTCCCCCTGTGTTTATCACCACAATTGGTATGTCGAACTTTTTCAGCCGCTGTGCATCACGGTCGGTAGTAATATCTCCTTCAATCACTCCAATCTTTAGCCGGCCGGACAGCTTTTCGCATACCCTTTCGAGCAATGTTGTTTTTCCTGCTCCAGGCGAACTGATAATGTTAATCATACACACATTCTTTTCTTTCATTACCGACCTAACCTCCTCTGCTCTGTTCTGGTTGCTGTCGAGGATGTTTTTCATAATTTTTATTTCCATCGTTATTCTCCTTCTATGCTTTTAACATATAGCTCTCTTCCCGTTATAATATCAATATCGGAAGAACCACATCGTTCACACACAAAATTGTAGTCATCAAGAGTCAACTCGAGGTTACAATTATTACATCTGATTTTGACAGGAACCTCTTCTATGTTTATTTCTGCATCATTTGCAATTGTACCGGCTACGGCAGCCCTGAATGCTGTTTCGAAAAACTCCGGAATTATCTGCACCATCTTCCCAAAGCTGACATTTACCCTTGTAACTTTTGAGAGTTTTTCCTTTTCAGCAACTTCAATGACAATCTCTGAAAGGTTTTCAGCTATAGATAGTTCATGCATCGGATTCTATTTAAATTAACATATACGCGGAAGCTGCAAGCCCGAAAAAGCATCGAGAATGCGATTCCCGCCCGAAAGTGTTTTAAGTATAACTTCTTTGACTCTATCTTCTGTTATTTCACCAATCACAGAAGCATTTCTTCCAGGTTCATCTGTTCTCAGGCAATCGAGTATCCGTTCGGCGTCTTCTGCTCCGGCAACAATCAAAACCTTACCCTCATTGGCAAGGCAGAGAGGGTCGAAGCCCAGCATCTCGCACAAACCTCTTACAGACTCATCAACCGGTATATTTTCCTCATCTACAAAAATCCCCAGCCCTGTCATGTCCGATAGTTCGTTCAAAATTGCCGCAAGCCCGCCACGTGTTACATCGCGCATGAAATGAACCGCATTGCTTATATCAAGCACTTTGCCGATAAGATGGTTCAGTGCGGCGCAATCGGAAACAACATCCGATACGAAAGAAAGCTGTTTCCTTGCTCCCATCACTGCAATGCTATGATTTCCAACCGCACCGTTTATTATAAGCTTATCGCCCGGCTTTACTAACCGACCGGTTCCAATATCTTTACATCCTTTTCTTATTACTCCCGTTCCGGAAGTGGTTATGAAAATCCCGTCACATTTTCCTTTTTCAACCACTTTCGTATCGCCGGTTACAATTTTCACTCCTGCCTTCTTTGCTTCCATTGCCATTGATTCAGCTATTTCTGTAAGCTTTTTTACCGGAAATCCTTCCTCGATGATAAAAGAAGCCGAAAGATATCGCGGTATTGCCCCTGATACGGCAAGGTCGTTCACTGTACCGCACACAGCCAGTTTTCCTATGTTCCCTCCGGGGAAAAAGGGAGGGTCAACCACATAAGAGTCGGTAGTAAACGCCATTGCATCTCCCTCATTTTCCACTACTGCCGAATCGGTAAGAGGCTCATTCATATCGAATCGGCGGGCAAAAATATTCATTATTAGTTCGCCTGTAAGCTTGCCACCGCTTCCATGTCCAAGTGTTATAAACTCATCCATTTCTCCTGTATCTGAAAAAAGCATTACAGGCGCCTTCAGCCGACACCATACATGCGCCCACAGGATTCTCAGGCGTACACGATTTTGCGAAAAGCCTGCAGTCGGGAGGAATTTTATTTCCCCTAAGAACTTCACCGCACAAACATAAAACATTTTCCCTGACTTCAGTTACTTCAGGCCCTGAATCAAAAACCGAATCAGTATCTAAATCTGAATATTTCTCTCTTATCTTAAGTCCGCTCGATTTAATCACACCGAGGCCTCTCCATTCCGTATCCGACAGGGAAAAAACCTCTCCGAGAATTGCTTTCGCCTTGAGATTGCCCTGTGGCGTCACAGCTCTCGAATATTGAATTTCCGTTCTGAATCGCCTGCTGTTTATCTGACGCACGAGCATCAGTACCGAAAGCATTATATCGGCCGGTTCGAAGCCAGAAATAACACATCCGAGTTTATACTTGTCCGAAATAAAACTGAAAGAGTCGGCACCCGTAATTGTTGCAACATGTCCGGGACAAATAAATCCGTTCACGGCCGTACCGTTTACTATCAATGATTCAATTGCCGGCGGCATAATTTTATGTGCGCTCAACACAAAGAAGTTATCAATCCCCGAATTGTATGCAGAAGTTATTGCGGCAGCAGTCCCCGGTGCAGTTGTTTCGAAGCCAATTCCGGGAAATATTATCTTTTTGTTTCTGTTATTGCGTGCAATTTCGATAGCATCGAGGGCGGAAAAAACAATCCTCACGTCGGCGCCTCTTGCCTTTTCTTTTTCAAGCGACAATGCAGAACCCGGCACCCTAATAAGATCGCCAAAACATGCAATAATAACATCTTGTTCCGAAGAAAGTCTGACAAGGCGGTCTATATAGCTTATAGATGTAACGCAGACAGGGCAGCCCGGACCCGAAAGAAGCCGGATATTTTCAGGCAGCAGAGAAGGGATGCCAAAGCGATGTATTGCCGATGTATGACCGCCGCAGACTTCCATAAACGAATATTCACCTGTGGCTTCTCTTCTGATTGTCTCACCCAGAGCCTTAACGACACTGGCTTCACGATATTCGCCGACGTATTTCATCCCTGTTCTTTATCCTGCAGAATTTCTTATCTCTTCAAGAAGCTGAAGTGTTTCCTGAGCCTCTTTCTCGTCAATCTTTTGAATTGCAAATCCGGCATGCAGAAGCACATAATCGCCAGGTTTAACATCATCCACAAGCTGAAGGCCGGCTTTGAAGACAGTTCCACCTACGGATACATCTGCCATATCGCCTTTTATTTCAATAACTTTTGCAGGTAAACTCAAACACATATTTCCTTTGTTTTAGATGCAACAGCCAGTTGACCAAGGGCAATCCCGCCATCATTGGCAGGGACAAGCCTATTTGTAAAAATCCTGAACCCTGAACCTTTAAGAACATCAAAGGTTTTTTCAAGAAGATATTTATTTTGAAAAACCCCGCCTGAGACCAACACTTTGTTGATTGACCTCTCTTCTCTTATTTTTTCAGCAATCCTGAGTGATACAACCGCCAGTGTGTTGTGAAATTTTGCCGAAATATAAGAAATATCTTTTTTACCTGAATCGTAAATTATTGCCTCGAGAGCAGGGCTGAAATCAACCACATCAGATAAGTTAAACGGATAATAATCATCTATACCTCCGACAATTACCGATTCCAGCCTCATTGGAGCCTCAGAATCGAATGTGGAAACGGTACACAGACCGAGCAAAGCCGAAACAGCGTCGAACAGTCTGCCAGCTGCCGAACTAAGCGGTGAGTTGATATTTTTATCTATCATCTCAGCTATTATCTCCATTTTTTCCATAGGTATTGTTTTGAATCCGGGTATTTTCTTATAATCAATTGTATGTCTGAAGTATTTATACAGATATGAAAAAGCTGTCCGCCATGGCTCCTGAATAACCTTATCTCCTCCCGGAAGAGGCACATAGTCAAAGTGAGTGTATCTTTCGAATCCGTTCAGGCCGGCAATAAGAAATTCACCTCCCCAAATATTACCATCGGTGCCGTATCCTGTTCCGTCGAAGCTTATTCCTGTGACTATCTCATCGAGGTTATTCTCTGCCATGCAGGAGGCAATATGAGCATGGTGATGCTGAACTCTGACAAGAGGGATTCCCTTCTCTTTATTCAATTCTTCCGCATAGAGTGTCGAAAGATATTCCGGATGCATATCGCAGGCAAGAAGCTGCGGGTTAAAAAGAAAAAGTCTTTTGAAATTTTCCACCGATTCTTTTAGAAAGTCATAAGAAGGAAGATTTTTAAGGTCGCCGATATGCTGACTCATAACAGCTTGATACTCTTTACCTATGCAGAAACAATTCTTTTGTTCGGCTCCGAGGGCAAGAATACCTTCCGCATTGAATGCAAGGTCAATGGGTGAAGGAACGTATCCTCTCGAACGTCTGATAATGCACGTTCCTCCTGCAGCAATTCTTATTACGGAATCATCTGCTCTGTTCACTATTTCGCGATTGTAGTAAAGAATCGCTCCTGCAACAGGTAAAAGAATCTTACGGGCTATAGAATCGTCTTTTATCACAGGTTCTTCCGAAATATTTCCGCTGGTAAAAATAATAGCCGGAGTGTTCAGGTGCCTGAAAAGCAGATAATGAAAGGGCATGTAAGGAAGTATGGCGCCGATTGTACCGAGCCCGCTGTTTATTTCAGCAGGCATTCCCTTTTTCTGATTGAGTATAACGACTGGCCTGCGCCATGAAGTTAAATTATCCAATTCGATCTTGTTTGCATGACAATATTCGAGAAGGCTTCCGGTATCTCTAAACATAACTGCAAAAGGTTTTGCATCACGGTTCTTTCGTTTTCTGAGAGTTTGAACTGCACCGGCATCAAGAGCGTTACAAATAAGATGATAGCCCCCCTGTCCTTTCACTGCAATAATTTCACCGGCATCAATCCTATTGCAAACTTTTGATAATATTACATTTATGTCGGAAGTTTTTCCCGAGCCGTCTTCATAAGTATAAAAAGGTCCGCAGTTATTGCATGCAACAGGCTCGGCATGAAACCTCCTGTCGTTAATATCGTTGTATTCCTCATAGCATTTACGGCACATCCGGAACTCTTTCATCGAGGTTGACTGGCGGTCGTATGGAAGTGATTCTATAATTGTAAAACGAGGGCCGCAGTTTGTACAATTAACAAACGGATAGTCAATTCTTGAAGGATCATTTTCCATATCTGAAAGGCACTCAGGACAAACCGCAATATCCGGACTTATTTCTGTTATCTGTTCACCTCCGTTAATACTGGGAGCAATAACGAATTCAGTATAACCCACAAAGCTTACAGGCTTTGACTCAACTGATTTAACCCTGGATGCCGGCGGCGCTTTAATTGTAATTTCTTCCCTGAACTTCAGAATATCATCTTCCTGGCCTTCCACAATTATTAAAACACCATTAGTCCTGTTATCCACCATACCTTTAAGGTTATGTAATTTAGCAAGACGATAGATGAAAGGCCTGAACCCCACTCCCTGAACAAGCCCTTTCACAGATATTTCATATCCCTGTATAATACTCAAAAATTTTAAGTCATCTCAACTTGAGAGGATTATCCACATAATATATCACACTCTCGAGTTCGTCACAAAGATTAACATTATTTATTATAACATCGGCAGGAGCCTTCAGCAAAACAGGAGCAAAATTTATTATTCCCTTAATTCCACATTTCACCAGTTCATCACACGCCTGCTGGGCCGAAATCTCCGGAACCGTTATTATTGCTGCCTTTACCTTATAACACTGAATTACCTCATTTAGTTTACTCATAGGGTAAACAGGAATTTTGTGTCTAATCTTGAATTTCAAAGGATCAATGTCAAAAGCAGCAATCACATTCAGGTGACGTTGTGCAAACATAGAATATCCAGAAAGAGCCAGTCCGAGATTGCCCATTCCCACAAGTATTATATTATGTTCGCTATTTCTATAAAAGATATTCTCCATTTTTTCAAGTAGGTCGGTAATTAAATAACCGCCGCGTTTATTCCCTTTTATACCGAACTCCGAAAAATCTTTTCTGACCTGGTCGGCTGTTACACCTGCCTCTTCAGCTATGATATAAGAAAACACTCTCTCCATACCCATCATCTTGAGTTTGTAAAGACATGCTCTATAGAGAAATATCCTCTTAAGGCTGTCTTTGATTACATTTTTTGTGATTTTTTTCACATAAACGCGATATTTCCGATATTGATGCAAGTTAAAAAAATTTTCTCTATAAAAGTAAAGACCTATCAATCTGATATAATGTTTTTTAAATTTATTGTGAATTTTTTCACATTATTTATTAAGAATTATTTTCCTTTTTGTTTTATTATATTTTATATTTATTCAATGAAAGAATAATTTAAAATGGATTATTTCTTCATTAGCAAGGCAGAATGGAATAAAATGCTTGAGAAACTGCTTGATTCTCACAACATTTTTGCTCCTCTTTCGAATGAATTCAGCAAGGATTACGAGCTTCTTACTCCGGCATCAATTAAAGATATTATATACAATAAACCCAAACCTGTAACGCCTCTTAAGTTATTCTTCCTTCCGGTTAAGGAAAATGTAACTGATGAAAGAAAAGATGATAAATCACGGATTATTATAGGGGCTCCGGCATGTGATATTGAAGCACTTGGTATTCTCGACGAAATATATCTGGATAAGAATTTTGAGGATCTTTTTTACAAAAGACAAAGAGAAAACACTTTAATCATAAGTTCAGATTGTTTCGATGTTGTCGAACATTGTCATTGCACAACGTATGGAGTGAACCCGTGGGCTGAAAGGATAGCCGACCTTTCAATAGTTGTAAAAGATGACCAGTTCTTTTTCAGGGTTATTTCTCAGAAGGGAAGAAACTTTGTTTCCAATACTATTGGTGCCTCAAAAGTCAATGACAACAGTATTTTGTCATTTGTAGATGCCAGGCACAGGGAAATAGAGGGGATTCTGCAGAGAACCAACAAAGATTTACCCGGCTACAAGGAGACCGGAAGTATTCTAAACAAACTTGAAAAGCCGGTATGGATTAAAAATTCCGCAACCTGTGTTTCGTGCGGCGCATGTACTGCTATATGTCCCACATGTACCTGCTTCCTGTTAATTGATAAGCCGGACTTCAGGAAGATCAAACAACTGGATGCATGTCAGTATCCGGGTTTCGAAAGAACAGCAGCGGGTGAGGATCCCCTAAAAGAACTTCATGAACGCTTCAAAAACAGGTACTTGTGTAAATATGTATGGAAACCTGAAAGATTCAATCACCTTGCCTGCACAGGCTGCGGGCGGTGTATCGAAGCATGCATAGGCAAAATAAACAAAAACAATATTTTCGTTGAAATGGCAAAATAATTTCGCATGCCAGCCGACATTAATATATATAAACCTTTAAGGGCAAAAGTTGCTGATATAATTGATGAATCACCGACTATCAAGACTTTTGTTCTTATTCCTGAGGAATATTTTTCTTTCAGTACGGGGCAGTTTATTGAACTCACTGTTGACGGCATTGGAGAGGCGCCATTTACTCCGTCTTCATCGCCGCTTGTAAAGGATAAGATAGAAGTAACAGTGATGAAGACCGGTTATGTGACGGAATACATGCATAACTTAAAACCAGGTGCTTTTATGGGCATAAGAGGACCTTTCGGTAGAGGTTATCCTGTCGAAAAGTTCTATAACAAGGAAATACTAATTCTTGGCGGCGGATGCGGCTTTGCTCCAATACGTTCATTACTGTATAACCTGGCAGCCATAACCGACAAACTCAGAAAGGTCATTCTATGTTACGGCTCAAAAACGCCTGAAGATTGTATTTACAAGCCTTATATATCCGAGCTCAGAAGAACACCAAAATTCGAAGTATTCAGAAGTGTGGATAAAGCCGACTCCAACTGGACAGAAAAAGTGGGTGTTGTCACTCTTCTTCTCGACGATGTGAAAGTGGATGTCGAAAACTCGGTAGCAGTAGTCTGCGGCCCGCCTGTAATGATGAAGTTCGGAACTCAAAAACTATTGCAGATGGGTTATCCCGAAAATGATATCTATCTTTCGATGGAAAAGAACATGTCGTGCGGCCTGGGAAAATGCGGCCACTGTATGATGGGAAAATATTTCGTGTGCAAAGACGGCCCTGTATTTACCTGGAATGAAATAAAAGACCAGCCTCATATATGGTAATGCTATGGCAAAAAGGATTCTTATAGACATGGTAAAACTGAGAGCGGCGATGGCTGAAAATCACGACCTTCAACTGCCCGAAGCCGTGTTTTATCCTGTTCACAACATTAACGGGCTTAAAACGATAAGAGAGCTTGCAGTATTCAGGTACTCATGCAGAAAATGCGAGGACGCACCATGCATTGCCTCATGCCCCGCCGACGCACTGGAAAAAGATGAGGAAGGGTTAATAAATCGGAGCATAAATCTATGTGTGTCATGTAAATCGTGTGTTTCTATATGCCCTTTCGGAACTATGATGACGGACTTTTTTAAACACCACAGGAACAAAGACCTGTATTACGACCTGACAGATAGTGAGGAGATGATTAAATTTATCGAAGCCTCTCCTCCGGGAACCGTTTCTATTACCGATATGAAAGAATCGCCGGAAGAAAATATTTTCAAACTTAACGAAAGAGTTTTAATCAAAGACTTCATATATAAAACTGATAAAGAGTAAAAAATGGCGTTGTATTTGTTTTATCTGCTTGTCTTTCCCTGACTCCTGTTCTCTTCAGTTATCGGAGCCTTTCTTTCATGGTTCGACAGAAAAATAACTGCAAGAGTTCAATTTCGAAAGGGTCCTCCTATTTTACAGCCATTTTATGATTTTTTTAAGCTTCTTCTGGTAAAGGAAACCATATTACCCAAACAGGGATCCCCGATTTTATTCCTGATGGCACCAATTTTCGCTTTATCGGGAGCCGTACTTGCAGCAGCTTTTATCCTTCTTCCTCTGTTCAACATAACCACAGGATTTAAGGGCGACCTTATCGTCATCTTTTACCTGCTTACAATACCCTCGTTCTCATATATCATAGGGTCGCTGGCATCAGGAAACCCGCTTGCTGCAGTAGGCAGCTCGCGTGAAATGAAACTGATTATGAGCTATGAATCAACTTTCCTTCTGGTAATCGCCGGCATTATAGTCAAAGCTTCACAAAACTTCGACCTGAATTCAGTAATTTTAATACAACAAAATTCATCTCCTTTCATAGGAAGTATCTCGGGAATATTGCTTTTTATTCCTGGTATATTTTGTGTGCAGGCAAAACTCGGACTTGTGCCTTTCGATATGGCAGAGGCGGAAACAGAAATTGCGGAAGGAACATTTATCGAATACTCGGGTCCGCCTTATGCACTGATCAAACTCACAAAATATATAATGCTTTTTATTCTTCCGGCTTTCCTTACAGGCTTGTTTATGAACGGATTCAACCTTAACGGAATAAACATTCTGTGGACTGTATTGAAAGTGGCCGGGATTGTGCTTCTACTGACTCTTATCAGGAATACTAACCCAAGAATAAAAATTAAACAGGCAATGAGTTTCTTCCTTGTATGGATGAATCTTCTGGCCATTGTTGCAATAGTATTGGCATTTTTTGGATATTAAAAAATTAAGAGGTGGGCTTTAAAAGTTTTTGTTTCAAAAAATCACTGTGGGTTTTCCACTTCGCCGGAGCATCGTGTAACAATTGCGATATTGAGATTCTCGACTGTCTCACACCGCGATACGACGTGGAACGTTTTGGGATACTTCTTGCAGGAAGCATACGCCATGCCGACGTGATCCTTGTAAGCGGCTCGATAAACATACGGGATAAAGACAGACTCCTCGAAATATACAACCAGGCACCAAAACCTGTGCTGGTTGTGGCTATTGGAGGATGCGGATGCACAGGAGGTATATTTGCCGAAGGAAACACTTTTGCAGGGCCTGTGGATAAAATTATACCGGTAAATGCTTATATACCTGGCTGCCCGCCAAAACCAGAGGCAATTATTGCAGGAATAATGAAACTTGTAAATAGCCTGTGAGAAAAAATGGGTGATGGAAGAATGTGAGAAAGGAAGAATGGGAGAAATGGTACAGAGGTATTAAGTATAGAGGGGTAAAGAGATAATATAACATATTGATAATGAGATAGTTTAAGTAATTGATTATTAAATAAA
The DNA here is from genome assembly GCA_018056245.1 of Bacteroidales bacterium. Lineage (GTDB taxonomy): Bacteria > Bacteroidota > Bacteroidia > Bacteroidales > VadinHA17 > LD21. The sequence goes on along the minus strand of JAGPFZ010000001.1, from coordinate 111,389 downwards.
TGGATACGGAAGCAATCATAAAGGAATTGAACAACAAGTTTAATGCTGATATTACCGAAACGGTAAAAAGGCATGACAAAAGATATGTTGTTACTATAAATCCATCTTCTATAGTTCAGATAACCGAATTTCTATACAAAGAGGCTGGATGCAGGTTTATTATTGCATCGGCACTGCACACAAAGAAAGGCTTTGAGATATATTATCACTTCAGCAAAGACGAAACAGGGCTTGTGCTGAACATACATGTAATTCTCAGTCAGGAAAATCCCCGGATAGAATCTCTTTCGAATATATTAAATGCATCGAACTGGATTGAACGTGAGATACATGAATTGTTCGGAATAGATTTTGTCAATCACCCTAACATGGAGAAGCTTCTTTCAGACGGCAACTGGCCCGAAGGTGTGTATCCATACAGAAAAGAGTTTAAATGAAAAATATGAGCAACAAGTTTCTCATACCGGTTGGCCCTTATCATCCATTACAGGAAGAACCTGAGCTTTTCAAGCTCTATTGCGACGGTGAAATTGTAAAAGATATCAAATGGGAAACGGGATATAACCACCGTAGTATCGAAAAACTGGCCGAATCCAAGACGTACGATCAGGTATTCTTCCTTGTGGAAAGAATATGCGGAATATGCTCAACATCTCATCCTTTCGCATTTGCAAATACAGTTGAAGAAATATGCGGAGTCGAAATACCAAACCGAGCAAAGTATATAAGAAGCATCATAGCCGAACTTGAAAGGATTCACAGTCATCTTCTCTGGGTAGGACTTGCCGGACACTTTCTGGGCTACAATACCCTTTTCATGTGGGCGTGGAAATACCGTGAACCAGTTCTCGACCTGTTCGAAATGATTACAGGCAACCGTAACAGTTATGCAATGTTCAAAGTGGGCGGAGTAAGAAGAGATATAGAAGAATCAAAAATAAATGCCATTAGCAAAGTTCTGTCCGATGTAAAGAAAAAGACCGAACTTCTAACCGGAGCGGTTATGGATGACCCGGTATTTCATGCACGTACAAAAGGAGTGGGTGTTCTTACCAAGGAAGATATAATTGATTTTGGTGCTGTAGGCCCCACTGCAAGGGCATCGGGAATTGCAATAGATGTGCGGAGAGACGACCCCTACGCTGCCTATCCTCTCGTTAACTGGAAAGTAATTACAGCCGTAACAGGTGATGTCTTTGCCAAAGCTCAGGTCAGACTTCTTGAAATATCAGAATCAATATCAATAATTGAACAATGCCTCGACAGACTGAAGAAGGAAAAAGAAGGTGATATTGAATTAAAAATTAAGAATATACCAGAAGGTATAGGGACAGGACGAGCCGAAGCTCCAAGGGGCGAGGTGTTCCATTGTGTCTTTTCCGACGGCTCCAATTCACCTGCGCGGCACAAAATAAGGGCACCAAGCTATATGAATATTTCAACTTTCAAAAAGTCGTGCATCGGACAAAGTATCTCCGACGCAATACTTACCCTTGCTGCCGTTGACCCTTGCTACTGTTGTACGGAAAGACTTGCTGTAGCTTATGATATCACTACAGGCGACAAAATAATGAACGGAGATGAAATTATAAAAGCCTCGGCTCAAAAAACTCGCGAGATAATGAAAAAACTTTGATGACAGTATGAACGAATACTTCTTAATATTATTTCTTCCAGTAATTACAGGGCTGCTATTATTCCTGGTTCCCGACAAACTCAAACTTTTCAAGGGAATCGTTTCACTTGCAATAACCACAGTGACATTCTGGTTTACAATAATCGTATACCGATCGGGAAATGTAAAGATGAATCTGGAAAGCTTTGTTCCCGCAATCTTTCTTCCACCTTACATAGCCCCGGAAATTACATCATTTTTTACATTCAATGTTGATAATCTTGCAAAGCTTATAGTTTTGTTTATAAGTTTTTTCAGTTTCCTCATAAATCTTTATTCTCTGGCATATAAGGGTAATCATAGAATCAATAACTACTATCCCTATTTCCTTTTAACACTTGGTTTTTCCTACGGCGCCGCACTGGCTGATAACATGCTCGTTTTCATCACTTTCTGGGGCATCCTTGGTTTGACACTTTACAAACTCATTCAGGACAAAAGCGAGGAAGGTTCTGCCACGGCTAAAAAAACCCTTATCTTGATCGGTTCGTCCGATACTATTATGATAATGGGCATTGCAATATTGTGGAAGATGACAGGCTCGCTTAATATGAGTGAAATGCAGGTCCCCACAGGTAGTGCTCTTGCGTTAACAGCTTTCCTTGCAATGCTCACAGGCAGTTTTACGAAAGCCGGAGCTTTCCCGTTCCATACATGGGTGCCTGATTATACAAAGGATGCACCGGCGTCATCGTCAGCATATATGCCGGCCTCACTCGATAAACTGCTTGGTATATATCTACTTACCAGAATTTTAACAGATATATTCGTGCCGGGCGAGTGGGTCACCCTGCTCCTCTTGACACTTGGTGTTATTACGATTATTACGGCTGTAATGATGGCCCTTGTACAACATAACTACAAAAGGCTTCTGGGCTACCATGCTGTTTCACAGGTAGGCTATATGATTGTCGGACTTAGTCTGGGTTCATTTATTGGCATTGCAGCAGGGCTTTTTCACATGTTGAACAATGCTTTTTATAAAAGTGGACTTTTCCTTGCGGCAGGTGCTGTTGAACAACGCACAGGAAAAACCGAAATAGAAGACCTTGGCGGCCTCTCGAAAGCTATGCCGGTTACATTCATATCTGCTCTGATTTGTGCCATGTCTATTTCCGGAATCCCTCCTCTGAACGGATTCGCTTCGAAATGGATGATTTATCAGGCAATAATTGATTTCGGCGGAGGCTCGGGAATACCTAATAAATTATGGGTGCTGTGGCTTGTGCTGGCAGTCCTCGGTTCGGCATTTACCCTGGCAAGCTTCATAAAATTCATCGGCGGGATTTTTCTTGGAAGACGAAAAAATGAATTGGAAAATATTAAGGAAGTGCCCGCGCTGATGTGGTTCCCTCTTGCAATTATTGCACTAATTTGTATATTTTTCGGTGTGTTTGCCACAGGAGTTGTTGTTCCGCGTCTGCTTATGCCCGTGACTGGCACATTTAAATTCTCAGGCATATATAACTCAAGCCTGGCATCATTCATGATACTTGTTTCAATTCTGCTTGGAATATTAATCTATCTTGCAACAAGCTTACGCAAATTCCGTGTTGCTGACAGTTTTATCGGAGGAGAGAAATTTTACGACAAAGCTGCTTACCCTGCACCGGAATTTTATAAGACGATCACCGAATTCGGCTTTTTCTCGGCAATATACAGGAAGGCTCAGGAAAAATGGTTCGATATCTATGACTTATCGAAACAGGCTCTCCTCTATTGCAGCGGCCTGTTCAGTAAAATGCATACAGGCGTATTATCCACTTACGTACTATGGGTATTTGCCGGATTACTTATTATGTTATTGATAATGTTATAATTAAGCTTCTATATGGAAGTTGCACTATCGGTTATACTGGTTTTGATGATTCTCGGAGCAATTTTTGCCATCCATGCAAAAGACCTTCTGTCGGCAGTTATTTCCTGCAGTATCGTAGGGTATGGACTGGTTATATGTTTCCTGCTATTAAAAGCCCCCGATCTGGCAATAGTTCAGATTGTGGTCGAAACAATCACTCTGGTAATCATGGTTGCTGTAGTGCTCGACTGCACCCGCGACGAACCATTCACAAAACCCGATCCACAGGGATATATAAATATTGCCACAGCATTGATTCTGGTAATAGCGATTTTTTTCTTCCTGAAAACGGCTACAGGATCGCTCGATAAATTTGGCGAAGGGACTCTTAGAATGGCAAAGCACTACATCGAAGGTGCCGCTGAAAAAACCGGAAGTGCAAACCTTGTGACGGGAGTCGTGTTCGATTTCAGAGGATATGATACGCTTGGCGAGGCAACAGTGCTGGTTACGGCAGTACTGGGAGTGCTGACTATCTTAAGGATTAAGGGGAGGAAATGAATATAGTTAATTAAGAAAAGAAAACAATACAAAATGAAAGGAATGACCGTAATAGTAAAGAAAACAACACAGTTGATTTGTGGAATGGTTTTTCTTTACGGCGTATATGTGATTGTACACGGGCATCTGACACCCGGAGGTGGTTTTGCCGGCGGTGTAATCGTTGCCGGCTCATTCATTCTTCTGATTCTTGCCTTTGGAAGCGACTTTATGCATCTTACCAGGGAAGAGACTGGCTCCACCATTACAGAAAACTTTGGAGTACTTGTCGCTTTAATAATTGCCCTGATCGGTATGGCACTCGGCACAAAAGTCTTTTTCCTGAACTGGCTGCCTAAAGGTAAAGTTGGTGAACTCATAAGTGCCGGAGTAATCCCGCTGTATAACATTTTCATCGGTATTGAAGTCGCTGCTTCTATACTAACAATTTTTCTTGCATTATTAATATTTAAAGAAGAAATTACAAGATGATACTCTACCTGCTCTGCTTTGTTTTGTTTCTTGTCGGGCTTTATGGCGTTATCACAAGAAGAAATCTTATGAAGATTGCAATATCATTGTCAATCATGGAGTTCAGCACTTTTCTTTTTCTTGCCTTAATCGGATATGTAAAAAACGGTGTTCCTCCTATAGTTGACCCTGCAAAACCCGACGTAATTTATGTTGACCCCTTGCCACAAGCTATGGTGCTGACTGCTATTGTAATAGGACTGGCAACTACGGCAATGCTTATGGCAGTGATAATCAGGATTTACAGAAAATATAAAACCCTGGATATAAGAGAGATTAAAAATCTAAGAGGATAACAGATGAATCCGCTTATTCCATTATTCGTTGCCGTACCGCTGGGCGGTGCTTTCCTGATAATGATCATTGGGAAATTTTTCAGGAGCGCCAATAAGTATATCGGCATGACCGTACTATTATTCCTTATGGTAATAAGTTATATTTCCATTGCGGGATTGTCCGGAAAAATCAGCGTTTATAAAGTGGGCGGATGGGAACCGGTAAATGGAACACCTATCGGCATTTATATGGTACTCGACAGCCTTTCCGCAATATTATTATGTATAATAAATACAATAGGTTTCCTGTCAATAGTTTACTCATTTACATACGTCAGTCAGTACACCTCCGAAAATTATTTTTATTCCCTTTTCTGCCTGATGATTGCCGGAATGAATGGAATAGTGCTCAGCGGTGATATTTTCAATATTTATGTTTTTCTCGAGATTTCTGCAATATCTTCCTATGCTCTTGTGGCATTTGGTGTGGAGAGAGAACAGCTCGAGGCTACTTTCAAATACCAGGTTCTCGGTGGTCTTGCATCTATGCTCATCCTTATTGGTATAAGTTTCATTTACTGGAAAGCAAAAACACTTAACATTGCTGATATTAAAGCTGCACTGGGTACAAATACTGAAAAATCATTTTATATTCCTGTGCAATTACTTTTACTCAGTGGTTTTGGGCTTAAAGCAGCAATCATTCCTTTCCATGCATGGCTGCCCGATGCACACTCCTCGGCTCCTTCGCCTATCTCTGCAATGCTTTCAGGCGTGCTTATCAAGGCTGCCGGAATATATGTCATTTTAAGGCTCTTCTTCAATATGTTTATTATAACTGAAGAAATGGCTGTACTGATAACAACACTCGGCGCATTATCCATGGCTGTAGGTGTATTGCTTGCGATAGGCCAGTGGGATATCAAGAGGCTGCTGGCTTACCATAGCATAAGCCAGATGGGCTACGTGGTTATGTCGGCTGGAATCGGAATGATACTGCTTGCACGGGGGACAAAACCCGAAGTTGCTTCCCTTGCAATAGCAGGAGGATTGTTTCACCTAATCAACCATGCCGCCTTTAAGAGCCTTCTGTTCCTCAACGCTGGAGCAATAGAGTACCGAACAGGGACGCGTGACCTTAAATCAATGGGCGGACTGGCCGGACTGATGCCTGCCACATCGTCCACATCATTTGTAGCTTCTATGGCAATATCCGGAATACCGCCATTCAACGGCTTCTTCAGCAAACTGATAATAATTATAGCCGCTATTATTGGAAAATTCTACCTCCTGGCAGTTATTGCAGTAATAGTAAGTATCGTTACACTTGCTTCATTCATGAAATTTCAGCGTTATGCATTCTATAACAAAGAAATCGAAAAGAGTGAAAACAGCCCTAAAGAAGTGCCGTTCCCTATGGTGTTCAGCATGGTTACCCTGGCGGTCCTTTGCCTTGTGTTGAGCCTTATAGCTCTGCCACAGGTAAGAGACGTGATACTCACACCGGCTATACGGATACTGACAGATTCCCAGCTTTACACAATATCAATAACCGGAATGTAATATGAAGAGAAACATTGCCTTTTTTATACTTTGCCTGATTTTCTGGTTACTGCTTACCTTCAAGATAACGGTTCCTAACATTATTGTCGGTACAGCCGCATCACTCTTATGCACAATAATTTTTGCAAGGTATTATTTCACAGGTGTAGGCAAATTTTTACAGCCCCACCGCTGGTTCTGGTTTTTGGTTTACCTTGTAACCTTCATCTGGTCGTGCATAAAAGCAAATTTCGACGTAGCATACAGAGTGCTTCACCCAAAACTTCCCATAAGACCGGGAATTGTCAAAGTAAAGACAAACCTGAAATCTGACTTTGCAAAAACCCTTCTTGCAAATTCAATAACCATGACACCAGGCACACTCACCGTTGATATAATAGGCGACTACTTTTACATACACTGGATATATATCAGGTCGGATAACCCAGAAGAATACTCAAGAATAATTATGAGCCCGTTTGAAAAATATATTAAAAATTTTGCGGAATGAATTTATGGCTTGAAATACTTCTTTATACGCAGATTGCCCTGAGCGGAGTCTGCCTTTACAGGATAATCAGAGGTCCAACTATCCCCGACAGAATGGTGGCAATCGACATCTTCGGAATACTTGTTGTAGGCGTATGTGCCATTATTACTATTCTTACAGGGAAAAAATTCATCATTGATATTGGAATAGCCTGGATTATATTCAGCTTTATCGGAACCCTTACCCTTGCCAAATATCTGAGCGGAAAAAAATTAAACGAATAGATATGATCGAACTGATTATTATTAGCATCGGAATCCTGTTCAATATTTTTGGATGCATAGGACTTTTAAGGCTGCCTGATGTGTATAACAGGCTGCAGGCAGCAACAAAATGTGTCACAATGGGATACTGTAGTATTTTGCTGGGAGTTTTTATCCATTTCGGTTTTACCGATGCTGGCATAAAAGGCCTTATCGCTATACCTCTGTTGTTTTTCAGCGCTACCGTTGCAGCACATGCACTCGTCAGAGGTACATATCATTTCGGCGTAAAAATGACCGACAAAAGTGTAAAGGATGACTATAAAAATGATGCAAAATGAAATACCCTAAGATTCGGGAATTGAAAGAGGCATTGATATCATTGTTCACACCCGCGTATACAACAAGATTCCCTTACGAAGAACATATTCCATTTGAAAAATTCAGAGGCAGGCCTGTGGTTGATAACGATAACTGTGTTGGGTGTGAGACATGCGCAAATGTTTGTCCGCCCTGCGCAATAACCTTTACCGACGACGTCGAAAAAAGATTAAGAATAATAAAAAGAGACTATGGTAAATGTATCTTCTGCGGTCAGTGTGAAGAACACTGCATAACACAGAAAGGAGTTAAACTATCCGACAAAATCTTTGATCTTGCTGTAACCGACAGGACGGAAAATATTGATTACCAGGAAAAAGAGCTTTTAATATGCAAAAATTGCGGAGCCGTGATAACTACCAAAGAACATCTTCAATATATATATAAAAAACTTGGCCCTAAGGCATATTCCTCCATACTCGATCTTAATGTGCTCAATGAGAAACTAAAGCTTTCGGAAGGTCAGGATATTGAAGTGGAAGTGAAAGACCAGCTCAAAAGGAAAGATATGTTTAATGTCCTTTGCCCTAATTGCCTGAGACTGGTACTTATAAAATACCTTTGATGTTGCCTGCTCTAGATAAGATTCTGGCTGAGGCAGACAAAACAATTCTTTTTGCCGGCATAGGTAATGTGCTCAAAAGTGACGACGGCGTGGGAGTTTATATCAGCCGGCGAATAAAACCCATGAAAAATATTATATCCCTTACCGTTGAAGTAAGCATCGAAAACTATATTGGAAAAATAAATTCACTCAATCCGGATATTATTGTTCTGATTGACTGTGTTGATATGAATGCCCAACCCGGAACATGCAGGCTGTTGCCTGTTGACGAGATACGGGATTTTTCTTTTAACACACACAATATCTCACTGAAACGGATTTCCGATTTTTTCCCTGCAAAAGTTTTTATTCTCGGAATTCAACCCGAAACTATTATTTTTGGCGAAAAAATTTCGTATCTTGTAACAAAAGTTGCTAAAGAAATTATTAAAAAAATTAATAAAGAGGAGGTACATTATGGCAGTTGAATATTTATGTAAAGCATGCAGGGGACACCTTAATGTTAAGTCTTCCATCGTCCTGGCTGCACAAAAAAAGAACAGTTCCCAGAGAGGCCTTGTTTACCTTAATCCGGAACTGGGAAATTATACTGTTACTACTCATCCCACGTTCCCGTTGAAAGAGGGCGAGGAATATCTCTATACATGTCCCATATGCCATTCATTGCTCAACAGTGCAAAATATAGTCATCTGGTAAGAATAATTATGATAGATGAAGACGGAAAAGAATATGACATTTATTTTTCAGATATTGCCGGTGAAAAATGCACTTACAAAATAAGAGGTTCGGAGCTTGAACTGAGAGGTCCTGATGCCGAACGTTATTCAAAATATTTTGAAGTTCCGGAAGAAGATAGAAAATATCTCTGATATAGTGTTGATTTAACCAAATTTAAGATTTCAGTATAATCGGGCTCACGGAAAAATTGATTTTTTCTGAAGGTATTTTTGCATTATTTATATACCATTAAAAAGTATCGATAAAACTTGTATAAAAGGATTTTAGAAAAAGAAGGATTATCATTGAGAAAGGCTCAATGCAAGCCGATATTGACGTGGCTGTATTGAGTAAAATGGAACGCGGAGAGAGAAAATTCTCAAAAGAACTGGTTTAAAAATTAGCTAAGCTTTATAATGCTAATTCAGAAAAATTACTTATTGAGTTTTTAAGTGAAAAGGTACTTTACGAAATTGAAAATGAAGATCTTGGACTTGCAGCATTGAAGGTGGCTGAGAAACAATTAAAATACAAAAAAAAGAGAAATGTCTAAATCAAATAATATAAAACTGGCAAAGATGTTAAGGCAAAGAAAAAAAGAAAGGGAAAAGCAAACCCTTTTAAATGATAATTTGCTCAAAGACCAACAAATGCTCCTTGAAAATGCAGAAAAAGACAATGTGAAAATTATTGACAGGTCACTGCTATGCAGAAAAGAAAAAATTTCTACCGTTTTGCTCGAAATGATAAAACCAATTTTATTTACAGCACAGGACGAAGAAGATGCAAGGGGCATTATATCTATGGGCGTAGTTGCATGGAATTGTGGTATCATAAAGAAAACTTTTGGAGAAGATAAACTCAATGATGCTATGAAAGCGTTTAATAGCAAAGAAAACAGCGAAGAAAGAAAATTGCTCGATGAGTACATACAAATTAAATGTATTCAGTTTGGGCAATACAACGATTTTATTACCGACTTTCAAATCTCATTTGAACATGACGGAAGAATGAATTTTACTGTACTTACAGGAGTATCTGACGAAATTACAAAAACATTAAAAATTAAATTGTAATAATTTTAATTTTGCATTCAGTAATAATCAAATTTTGTTTATATGAGTGAAGATATCAATAAACGAGCTGCCGACAATATCCGCATACTTGCCATGGCTATGGTTGAAAAGGCTAAGTCGGGGCACCCCGGAGGTGCTATGGGCGGTGCCGATTTTATACATATTCTTTTTTCTGAATTCCTGAATTTCGATCCCTCTGACCCTGAATGGATTAACCGCGACAGGTTCTTCCTCGACCCCGGCCACATGTCGCCGATGCTCTATGCAGTCCTGACCCTTACAGGTCATTTTTCAATTGAAGATATCAAACAATTCCGCCAGTGGGGGAGCCCTACGCCAGGTCATCCCGAACTCGACCGGAAAAGAATGATAGAAAACACATCCGGGCCTCTCGGCCAGGGCCATACCATTGCAGTGGGAGCTGCAATAGCAGAACGATTTCTTGCAGCTCGCTTTGGCGAATTTTTCTCCCATAAAATTTTCACATTCATCTCCGACGGAGGAATTCAGGAAGAGATATCTCAGGGTGCAGGCAGACTTGCCGGTTTCCTTGGACTATCTAATCTGATAATGTTCTACGACTCGAACGGAATCCAGCTTTCAACTGAAACAAACGCAGTCACAAACGAAAACACTGCAATGAAATACAGAGCATGGGGTTGGAATGTGATGGAGATAGATGGAAACGACCATAGTCAAATCCGTAATGCTCTCAAAAAAGCTATTAATGAAAAAGAAAAACCCACGATTATAATAGGAAAAACCATAATGGGTAAAGGCCTTGTTGACGCACAAGGAAAGAGTTTTGAAAGAAAGACATCAACACATGGAATGCCTGTTAGCGAAGCAGGTGGCTCGTTCGAGAAATCAGTTATCAATCTCGGCGGAGACCCTGAGAATCCTTTTGCCATCTTTAACGACGTTCAGGAATATTACAGAAAAGTCCTCGATAGAAAACAAAAGGCCGCTGAAGAATGGAAAAAACACTTTGCTGAGTGGGAGAAGTCCAATCAGGCTCTGGGGGCAAAACTTCACGACTTCTATTCTAACAAAATTCCTTCAATTGATTTCAGCCAGATAAAACAGAAAGAAGGTGTTTCAACAAGAGTGGCCTCATCGGCCGTACTCGAAGTACTTGCCGGAAAAGTTGAGAATATGATAGTTGCTTCAGCTGACCTTTCAAATTCCGATAAAACCGATGGTTTCCTGAAAAAGACAAAGCCTTTTGTGAAAAATGATTTCACAGGTTCATTTCTTCAGGTAGGAGTGTCGGAACTGACCATGGCGGCAGTGATGAACGGCATGGCTCTTCACGGCGGAGTAATACCGGCCTGCGGCACATTTCTGGTATTCTCCGATTTCATGAAACCCGCTGTACGTCTCGCATGTCTGATGCGCATACCGGTAATATATATATGGTCGCACGATGCATTCAGAGTGGGTGAAGACGGACCCACTCACCAGCCTGTTGAACAGGAAGCACAGTTGCGACTGATGGAACATCTTAAAAACCATCATGGAGAAAATAGCATGCTGGTTCTGAGGCCTGCCGATGCTGTCGAAACAACTGCCGCATGGAAAACAGCTCTCGAAAACAGATACACACCTACCGCCCTTCTGCTCTCGCGCCAGAATATAAAAGACATACCTTCTATTTCAGGAAACAGATATAACGATGCGTTAAATCTCCAAAAAGGAGCTTATATTGTATATGATTGCGACGGAAAACCTGATATTATCCTTGTTGCAAACGGTTCGGAAGTGTCAACTCTGTTCGAAGGAGCACTGCTTCTCAAAAATGACGGCATTAAATACAGAATAATATCCGCCCCTTCCGAAGGTTTATTCCGGAATCAGCCCGAAGATTACAGAAAATCAATAATCCCAGATGACATTCCTGTCTTCGGTCTTACTGCAGGATTGCCAGTTACACTTCAGCACTTTGTAGAATCGAAGGGGAAAATATGGGGACTCGAAACCTTTGGACACTCTGCCCCCTATAAGGTTCTTGATGAAAAATTTGGCTTCACACCTGAAAATGTTTACCTGCAAGTAAAAGAATTACTCAAGAAGTTCAGATATTAAAATCATCTCTGCAATAAGCCCAACTATTAAAAGTTTTGTTAAAATATCAATTATATAATATAGATATATATTGAACTTAAAATACTATATCACAATAATTGTAACAAACAATTTTGTACGTTTGCACCTTATTTTAAGCAAATGTCTTACGAGATAAAACCTGGAATAAAAGGCTTGATTTTTGACCTCGACGGTACGCTCGCAGATTCTATGCCGTATCATTTTGCAAGCTGGAAAAAAGCCAGTGAGCGATTCGGAGCACATATTGACCCTGCATTTCTGCGACTTCATACCGGGAGTCCAAGTTTGTTGATTGCAAATGCTATTATTGAAAACTGCAAACTTGACGGGAGTGTCAAACCTGAAGATATTGTTAATATCAAGCTGGAAGAGTTTTCAAAGCTCCAGCATCGAATTAAACCGATTGAACCTGTAGTTGAAATTGTAAAAAGATATTATGGTATTCTGCCGATGGCAATTGGTACGGGAGGACACCGCGAAGCAGTAGAACGAACTCTTGAGGTAACTGGTCTTAAAAAATATTTCGATATAGTTGTTACGGCAAATGATGTTAAAAACTACAAACCTCATCCCGAAACATTTCTGAAATGTGCCGAATTAATGAAAGTAGAGCCGCAGTTTATTGAAGTGTTTGAAGATGGTGACCTTGGTATTGAAGCTGCTAAACGTGCCGGCATGGCAGTAGCCGACGTAAGACAATGGTTCCCTGCAACATGGTAAAGGGCACAGAGATCAGGCTTTGCAAGCCATAGCTAGCCGAAGGACAGCAAAGGCTTGGCAAAGAGCTCAAAGCACACAAAGTAAATCGGAGCCTGGTAATCGGGAGAGATCATAATGAAGAGATCAAAAGCCAAATAGCTAAAGGTTACAGTTAATGAATATTTAAAAACAGAACAGGCAATCAGTCTGAAAAAACGATTGACTGCCTGTTGTTTATCTACTGTTTCTAACCAACTCAGTCTGATATCAAACCAGAATCTTCGTTGTCAGGTTTGTAATACTTTTCTCGATTGCACCGAAGCAATCTCCGTCTTTAGTGAGGTCCTGTTCAACGATCATATATTTCATTCCTGCTGTTTCCTTTGTTGCAATGATCGTCTTGAAGTCTATCAGACCTTCTCCTACCGGTGCAAAGTCAGTGACTCCCTCGGTTGTAAAGAATGGCTCTTGCTTTGTGTACATATCCTTAAGGTGGAAAAGTTCAAATCTGCCGGGATATTTATTTATTATATCAACCGGGTTATAACCGGCTTTTGTAACCCAGAATACATCTAATTCCATAGTGACAAGCTCTTTGTCGAGCTCAGCAAGCATAACATCAAAATAAGGTATTTTGCCCTCGACATTTGCAAACTCGAAATTATGATTATGGTATCCAAACCTTATTCCGTATTCTTTCATTATCTGTCCCACCTGGTTCCAGTCGGCTGCCATCTTCTGATAGCTTGCGATAGTTGTTCTGGCTTCCGGTACAATCCATGGCTGAACGCAGTATTTTACACCAAGTTTGGCGTGATCCTCTGCCATTTTCGTTGCATTTTCGAGCGTAATTCCCTGAGCTTCAACCTGAGTATGACTGCTCAGTATCTCCATTCCAAGGTCTTCGACAAGTTTTTTGAATTCGGCAGGTTCATATCCGTAAAACTTGCCGTTATCATATCCGGCAAGCTCCACATATTTGTAACCTGCATCGGAAACCTTCTTGAGAGAACCAGGTACATCTTTAAAAATCTCATCCCTTATTGTATAAAGCTGTAGTCCGATGCCAAAGCTTTTGGGATCAACGGCTCCTTTTTTGGCTTTAGAGCCCGCACTCTTACATGCTTGTTGAGAAAACAAAAAGGCTCCAGCAGCTCCTGCAAAAGAGAGTTTTATAAAAGCTCTTCTCGACTGTTTATTTTTCATAACCTTTAATTTTTTATTATTTAAATTACTTACTCTTAATTTATTATTTAAAGCAAATGCCTTATATATGATTGCAAAATCAAAAATTACTATGTTAAATCATGAATATAAATAAAACAAAATATAAAATAAAAAAATTATCTCGTTAAAAATCTAATACAATAAAAATTAAATATGTTATAAATTAAAACAAGAATAAATATCAACATTTAGTTCTTTTCAATTCTCAAAATATTATCTTTGCTGAAAATTATTAAAGAAATTCATCATGAAAATCAAACAATTACTTATTTTACTTGCAGTACCGGCAATTCTCCTTTCTTCATGCGGAGAAAAAGCTATTACAGGCACTCGGCTTAAAACTTATGAAGATACCATTTCTTATGCATTTGGAATCAATATTTACTACTCACTTATAAACGACAGTATAATCTTGAATCCCAGTGCAATAGCAAGGGCTATGTATGATGCTTCTAATAATAAACAATTTATGGATGATAATATTGCCCGAACTTATATTTTGGCTTATCTTAATAAGATAGAAGAAGAACGTACTTCACAGCAGGAAGAAATTAACAAAGAAATATATAAACAAAATATTTTCAGTGGAGATTCATTTCTTCAGGCAAACAGAACCAAAGAGGGCGTGGTTATTACTGAAAGCGGGTTGCAATATAAAATAATTAAGCTTGGATCCGGTCCGAAACCTGACGAAAATGATATAGTAAAAGTACATTATAAAGGAACATTCATTAACGGCAAGGTGTTTGATTCTTCTTATGACAGGGGTGCGCCAGTTGAGTTTCAGCTTAACAAAGTAATAAAGGGATGGGCGGAAGCTCTCCCATTAATGCCCGAAGGCTCAAAATTTATTATTTATGTACCTGAAAGTCTTGCTTATGGAGCGGCAGGAGTTGGTTCAGTAATAGAACCTTTTACCACTCTTATCTTTGAAGTTGAGTTGCTTGAAGTTATAAAACAAGAGTAACACTCATTACCGTAAAATATCGGTATAATATCGTATAAATTATGGCATTTGAGTTGACAGGAAAAGTGGTAAATATATTCCCTGTTGTCAAATTAAGTGACAAATTCAGAAAGCGCGAATTTGTAATAGAAAAAAAAGAACCCGGAGGAGATAATGTATATATTGATTATGTGAAATTTCAGCTTGTGCAGGAAAAATGCGACCTAATTGACGACTCTTTTCTGAATGAGGATGTTAGGGTATGGTTTAGTATAAAGGGTAACCGATGGGAAAAAGACGGAAAAGTGAATTACTTCACTAATCTTGATGCCTGGAAAATCGAAAAAATTACAGGTACGAAAGAAATAAATAAAAATGAGGAGTTACCCCCTGAAAATCTTCCTCAGGAACCGGAAGAATACAACGATCTTCCTTTTTGATTCTTTATATGCAATAATTTGTCCTCTGACGGAATGCGCAGATATTTCTTTTAAACTTTAAAAGAGCATCAGATTAAGTAATGTGAGAATTAAATTTTATTAGTATCATATTACCAATAAACCATATTTGTCCCCTTCTTTTGATTATATGATTATATTCTTTAAAGCAGAAAATAACAGAATATATGCAGTTGAGGCGATAAGAAAGCTAAGTAAAACGGATACCGACAAACTTATATGGCTTTTCGGTAAAGCTCAAATGTTAACTGCCAGCTCGTTGGAAGGTTTATATATAGGACCTCGCAAAGAGATGGTAACTCCATGGAGCACTAATGCCGTAGAAATCACATGTAATATGGGCATAAAAGGAATCAAACGAATCGAAGAATTTATTTCTTCTGAAAAGGAAAATCCTGTTTATGATCCAATGCTTCAGACAGTTTATAAAGGGCTTGATCAGAATCTGTTCAAAACCGGAAGAGAACCCGAACCTATATTATATATAAACGATATACAAGAATATAATTTAAAAGAAGGACTTGCTCTTAGCGAAAATGAAATCATTTATCTTGAAGAGCTCTCGAAGCTATTAAATAGAAAGCTTACCGACAGTGAAATATTTGGTTTCTCGCAGGTAAACTCGGAACATTGCCGTCATAAAATATTCAACGGTATATTTATTATAGATGGGGAAGAGATGGATTCAACGCTTTTTCAGATGATAAAAAATACAACTCATCTGAACAAGAATTTTGTCGTTTCCGCTTACAAAGACAACTGTGCCTTCCTCAAAGGGCCTGTAATTGAACAATTTGCTCCTGCCTCACAGGATAAAGCCGAATATTTTGTAGTAAAGTCTTTTGAATCTGTTCTGTCACTTAAGGCTGAGACTCATAATTTCCCGACTACTGTTGAACCCTTCAATGGAGCTTCTACAGGTACGGGAGGAGAAATAAGAGATCGTATGGCTGGAGGCAAAGGCTCCTTCCCTTTGGCCGGTACAGCAGTATATATGACATCCTACCCACGACTTGACGGTGGAAGGCAATGGGAGAAAAAGATTCCACCAAGAAAATGGCTTTATCAAACTCCGGAAGATATACTGATTAAAGCATCGAATGGTGCAAGCGATTTCGGAAATAAATTCGGTCAGCCACTAATCTGTGGTTCCCTTCTTACATTAGAGCACTCGGAAAACGGAAAAATATACGGTTACGATAAAGTAATTATGCTTGCCGGCGGAATAGGAACAGGTAAAGAAAATTTCTGTTTAAAATCAATACCTGAGAAGGGAGACCTTATCATTTTGCTTGGGGGCGACAATTACAGAATAGGCATTGGCGGGGGAGCTGTCTCTTCAGTCAATACTGGTGAATACCGAAGCTCCATAGAACTTAATGCTGTCCAGAGGGCTAATCCTGAGATGCAGAAAAGAGTATATAATGCTACCAGAGCACTGAGCGAATCGGACCATAATCCGGTCATTTCAATTCATGATCATGGAGCAGGCGGCCATCTTAATTGTATTTCCGAACTCGTGGAAGCAACAGGCGGTAAGATTGATATTAGTAAATTGCCGATAGGCGACCCTACCCTATCATCAAAAGAAATACTCGGAAATGAATCACAGGAAAGAATGGGATTAGTACTTAGAAAAAAAGATGCGTCAACCCTTGAAAAAATTGCTTCGCGTGAAAGAGCCCCTTTCTATATCATAGGCGAAGTAACAAGTGACCATCGTCTGATATTTTACAATTCAAAAACTGGTGAAAAACCTTTTGACCTAAGCCTTGATGCACTTTTCGGCAACCCTCCCCGTACCGTCATAAATGATACAAGAACAAAAATACCATTTAGAAAATTAAAATATAATCCTCAAAAAGTCTATGAATATCTTAAAATAGTTTTACAGTTGGAGGAGGTTGCTTGCAAAGATTGGCTAACAAATAAAGTTGACAGATCGGTTACCGGTAGAATAGCCAGACAGCAATGTGTTGGGCCGCTTCAACTCCCTCTTAGTAACCTTGGTGCTATTGCTCTCGATTACAGGGGTAAATGCGGTATGGCCATATCCATTGGCCATGCACCCGCAGCAGGACTGATAAGTCCATCTTCAGGCTCGATCCTCTCAATCGCCGAAGCTCTTACAAATATTATATGGGCGCCTCTTAAAAACGGCCTTAAAAGTATTTCACTTTCCGCAAACTGGATGTGGCCGTGCAAAAATAAAGGTGAGGACGCAAGGCTTTACGAGGCTGTAAAAGCTGCCAGTGATTTTGCTATCGAACTTGGGATAAATATTCCAACTGGAAAAGATTCTCTTTCAATGACGCAAAAGTATCCCGACCTGACTGTCTATTCACCAGGAACAGTAATTATATCAGCAGCCGGTGAAGTAACCGATATCAGGAAAATAATCACACCTGTATTAGAACCTGAACCATATACTAGCCTTATTTATCTCGATATGAGTAAAGACAATCTGAAATTAGGTGGAAGTTGTCTGGCTCAGGTTTTGAATCTTATTGGAAATGAAGCTCCTATAGTTATCGAGCCAGGATATTTCAGAGAAGTTTTCAATACTGTACAGGAACTCATTAAATCGGATAAAATACTCTCGGGCCATGATATCTCGGCCGGAGGAATAATTACAACACTCCTCGAAATGTGTTTTGCCGGCACAAAGGGAGGTTTATCTCTTGACCTGACAGCATTAGGAGAAAAAGATAGTGTGAAGCTCCTTTTCAGCCAGAATCCGGGAATAATAATACAGGTGAAAAACGAAATCGAGGTTACTGAATTACTGAACGAACATGGAATATTATACTATTCTATCGGACATCCAATCTTTGAAAGAATAATTACTTTAGTAAATCATGACCGGAAATATGAATTCGATATTGACACTCTGCGTGATATCTGGTTTAAATCATCATATCTGCTCGACCGCCAACAATGTAGAAACGAAACTGCGCTTGAGAGATATAAAAATTATATGAACCACTCTTTGAATTTCCGTATGAACGATTTTCATGGAACATTCAAATCACTCGGCATAACACCTTCAAGAAGAAAAAGAAGCGGCATCAGAGCTGCGATAATAAGAGAGAAAGGCATCAACGGCGACCGTGAGATGGCTTACGCTTTATGGCTTGCAGGGTTTGATGTAAAAGATGTTCACATGACCGATCTTGTTTCAGGCATGGAAACACTTGACGACGTAAATATAATTGTCTTCGTGGGTGGATTCTCGAATTCAGATGTACTGGGCCCTGCAAAAGGATGGGCAGGAGCTTTCAGATATAATGAAAAGGCACGGAAAACTCTCGAGAATTATTACAAAAGAGACGATACACTCTCTCTTGGCGTCTGCAACGGATGTCAGTTAATGGCTGAACTTGGTTTAATTTATCCAGAGCATAAAAGAATGCCAATACTTATGCCAAATATTTCGCATAAGTTTGAATCTGCTTTCCTTAATGTAACAATACCTGAAAATAATTCTGTAATGCTTGGAAATCTCTCAGGAATGGAACTTGGAATCTGGGTGGCTCATGGAGAGGGCCGTTTTAGTTTGCCCTTCGAAGAGAACAGGTATAATATTGTTATGAAATATAGCAGACATACTTATCCTGCTAATCCCAACGGTTCCGATTATGATGTGGCTGGCATTGCATCGTATGACGGTCGGCATCTTGCTATGATGCCACACCTTGAAAGATCTTTTTTACCATGGCAATGTGGTTACTATCCGTCTGAAAGAAAAAACGACGAAGCTACTCCATGGCTAAAGGCTTTCGTCAATGCCAGAAAGTGGATTGAAGAAATAAAGTCGTGATTTTTAAAAATTATCTTGTCTTAGGCTCAAGAAATACCGAAACAATCATAGTGCCTTGCGTAGCAGAACTATAATCTAATATATTTTCACTGCTTATTATTTTTTCGCTTATTACCTGAATGCTATGTTCACCAGGTGTCTGAATATAGAAAGATCCCATGTAAGAATCTGCTCTGAAATAGGAATTATCAAAATTCTGAACGTTTTTGATAATCTTATTACCAACCGGTTTGGCTTCCAGCCTTTCATCATTATTCAGATCGATTTTCACCGTATTCATATAACCAAGGTTCATAGTATCACGTGTTAAGCTTGAAAGCCATACATTATACCTGCCAGGTTTTGAAATAACGAAATTCCATTCAGCAGTATTAAGTGACGGGTCTTTCCTATTTTGATAAAGTACAGCTTTTTCAAGCGAAAGAGATATAGTACCATCCTCTTTCTGTACAATTTTATCCGATTCACTTCCTGCACTTGACTTATCACTTCTTGATTTAGCACAAGACCCTGAAATTAAAAGAACAAACATTACAACTATTACAGCTTCTCGCTTCATATAACATTACTATCTTTAAGCTTAATTAACTATCTATTATCTTCCCTATCTAACGCCAAAATAAGTTAAAATATTTCAATAAATCAATAAAGAAATTTCTTGATGAAAAAATTTATTACTTATTGTCAATCTAATAATTGCCTGACCATTTCTTTTAAATTCAATGAAACAGTAGATGGTTTTCTTCTCTGGAGACCTGCAATTTCTTCAGCCACTATTTCTGCTATATCCACAACTTTAATATCTGAGACCTGTGCAAATGTCTTCTTGCATAGCGGGCAAGAAGTAACAATATAATCAGGGTTTACCGACGATAGCCTCTTTATCGTATCAAAAGCAATTGCCGATTTTTTCTTTGGGTCGAGTTTGATATTGGCAAGGCTTCCGCCGCAGCAAAGAGCTTTTTCCTTTCTTTCTACTGGTTCTATCAATTCAGCCACCCATGTAAGAATATCTCTCGGCTCATCATATATTTTTCCAACTCTACCAAGCTCACATGGATCGTGATACACTACCTTCTTATCAGAAAAATTTAATCGGATAGATTTGTCATCTATTAGACGTTTAATATATTCGGTATGGTGAAGTATTTCTGCATCAATATAATAACTTTCTCTGAAAACATTATAACAGATTGGGCATGATGTTACCAGAGTTTTTGCACCCGATTTTCTTATTAGTTCTGAATTATAATTTATCAATTCTCTGGCTTCTCTATCGCGGCCCGCAAGCATAAGCGGCCTACCGCAACATGCTCCTCCTTCTTCATCCATAAACCAGATTTTATCTCCGGCAATGTTGAAAATCTTCTTCATCGCCTCTTTAATAGCAGGAGTAAGATGAGTCATACATCCAGCAAAATATATCACATTGGCACGCTTGAAATCTTCTTTCATCTCTAGAGCATAAGATGGCTCATAATTATCTTTATCTCTGGGCTGAATAGATCGGTAACGAAGATATCCAAACCATTTGTTCTTTATTAATGGCTCTCTACTTATATTTCTTCGCTGAATCATCCTTATAGCTGTAGTCTCGATTCCAACAGGGCATACTTGTTCACATCTGCCACACATTAGACAATTTTCAGCAATTTCTGTCACATTTTCATCTCTCCGTAATGCCCGGTTCAGGTAAACAGGCTGGATATTTCTAATCCCTGTTACAAAATTCATCTGGCATGCATCTATACATATCCCGCATGATGAGCATGAATGAATCTCCACTTCTGAAAAAGTACCTGCCTTATCACCTGTAGTTATGCCGGAGTTTCTCATAAAAATGAGGAATAATTCAGTTGGGATATGCATATATCGTGTTATGGGAAGAAGAACAAAAAATACTCCAAGTGATAAAGAATAGAGCCACCAGAATGGATAAGCCAGATTCTCCACAGGCATAAACGAAGCCAGAAAAGAACCAGCTGTACCTGTCAGAAAACCTCCTAAACCACCTGCCCCACATGTCAGGCTCTCTGCAATAAGTCTGGAAGGAAAAATTAACCACAATGCCGTTAGTGCAATTCTGTCAATCAATCTGTGTTTTGTTGTTTTTTTCATTCCAACAACACTGGGAATGAATCTTTTAATGATTGCCAGAAGGAGGCCCGACAATATAAAAGCCAGAATGAGATCCATCAGAAAATACCAGAATTGGGCAAAACCCGATTCTCCATGAGATGGATTGAAAAACTTGAAAAAAATTGCCTTATAGGGTGGATTCAAATGTTTCTCACTAAAGATGTCTGCTTCAATTGTGCCGAACAAAATCAAAAGGAACCAGCCGAAAGCAAGCGACATATGCATGTAACCCAAAACCGGCTTTGACTTCATGATCTTTCTGTGCAGCAGACTCTCAAGAAATATTTCCTTCAGGCTTTGACCAAATGCTCGGCCAAAAAATCCTCTCTGCAGCCTAAGCTTATCAGCACGTGAGAGCTGCCTGAACCAGACGATGAATCGCACAACACAATAAATAAGGATAAAGTATAATCCTACATTGAAAGGTATTACAAATATGTCAAAGTCTTTCATTTCTGTCGAATTTCATAAAGGCTTCCCTTGCAAGAGCAATCACATTTCTGGTATTTACTCCACGAGGGCAGACAAGAATACATTTCCCACACATCATGCATCTACGAATCTTTTCATGCGGGACGCTATTCTCACCACGTTTGAGAAGAATATTCATCTCTCTCAGACTGAACGATGTAAAATTTCCTGCAGTACAGGTTGCCGCACAGCCGCCACATTCTATACATAAATTGAAAGTAGGCTCATGTGCAGCAATGAACTCAGCTATGCATCTGTTATTTGCATCATAATCAATTACTCTTGGTTTCGATAATGTATATCCAAATCTGCCCATCCAGTTATGAAATATTTCTCAAATAATTAATTACCTCATTTACTGCGGCTCTCGCATGAGAAATTGATTCAGTTATATTCATTGGAGCCACACAGCAACCTGCATAAAAAACTCCTTTCATATTGCTCACATTGTTTCCGAAATGATTGTCGGCAGGTAAAAAAAACCGGTTCTCTCCACGTCGCAGAGAAGAATTGTCGGCAAGATGTTCTCCCGACTTCGACATTTCGATCCCAGCCATAAGAACCACCATATCGAGCTCCATTTTAAGCGGCCGGCCTGCAAGCGTGTCTTCTGCCTTTACCACAAGTTTTCCTTTGATATTTTCAGAAATTTCAGACACTTTGCCTCTTATGAAGCTTATCCCGTACTTTTCCTGTGCTTCTCGATATAACTCTTCATAAAATACCCCACTCATACGCATATCCATATAAAAACAAAATGCCTTTATATCATTAATCTTTTCACTGATCTCTATTGCCTGTTTTACGGCTGTCACACAGCATAGTTTTGAACAATACAGATTTCCTATTTTCTCATCCCGCGATCCTACACAATGTATAAATCCAATCTTTTCAGGAATCTCCCCATTTTTCATTCTGACCTCACCGTTTCTGTACATTTTTTCAAGGTCGGCTGAGGAAATTACATTATCATATAAACCGTATCCGTATTCTTCTTTCAGGCGGCTATCAAAAAGGTCGAATCCAGTTGCAATTACAACAGCATCAGCTTCAAGTTTATCGCCCTTTATAAAACTCAAATATATCTTACCGTCTTTCCTCGATAAATTAGTTATTTCCTTTCCTGTGAGTATCGTGATATCAGGCTTATTTACAAGCTTTTTCAGATAATTTAAAACCTCCTCGCTGTTTCGCCGATCAGGGAAAAGGTGATGCCAGTTGCAAAGATTACCTCCTATTTTTTCTCCTTTTTCAGCTACTGTTACCTTATAACCCGAAAGTGCAAGTTGCCCAGCTGCTTCGAGACCTGCAACACCTGCACCGATAACAACAACATTGCTCATTATAGTCAGGCATTAATAAGGTTTTCAGGTACCGGCATTTCCTTACCTTCTTTCGTCCTGTATTTATCGGCAGTGTTATACGGTATGCCAAGTTTGTCGAGCAGAGGCTCAGATTGAACCATGTGATATTGCAAACCCAGTTGCCACGGATTGATGCCGAGCACTAACCCTGCGAGCTCTTCATAGGTAAGCACAGGTATGGATTGCCCGTTTTCACCATAGGTCTTTCCCTCCATCTCTTTTATCGTATATTGCCACCTGTCCATGAACATATTGCATCCGGGACAGTTGGTGATAATTACGTCGGGTTTATATGGTTTCATAGATTCAAATTTCTTGACCGAGTTAGATAGAGAATATCCCCTGTTTGCCTGTACTAGATATTGCCTGAAACCAAAGCCGCAGCAATGGCGCCGCTCGGGATAATCAATTACTTCTCCTCCCCACGCTTCGGCCATGCCTGAAAGAACTTTCGGAAATTCAGCACCTCCCACACCATATTTTGGAAACATTTTCGAATAATGGCATCCAACGTGTTCGACAACTTTAAGAGGCTTGCCGGTAAACTGGTTAACAAGTCTGTATCTTGACTTTGTAGTAATTTCATTTCTGAATTTATAAACAATATCGCTTGTATGTGCCATATTTTCGGGAAGGTCGAATTCTCTGCCTGTGGCTTTATACAGATATTCTCTCGTTTTCTCAAGTTCTTCGGGATAGTGCTTCCATGTTTCGATTATTTCAGTATAAATGCCAAAAGATGTCACACAAGAAATTGCAAGGTTTTTATATCCTGCCTCTTTCATAAGTGCAAAATGCCTTGCCACAACAGTCATAATAGTAGGGAAAGGAACAATATCGGCATGATATCCAATCCCTGTGCAAGTTGTATGTGAAGGATTTTCATAAACATCCTTTCCGAGAATATTCCTCATCAAATGAAGAAAGAATTGTTCGGAACCCGGAAAAAACGACTGCCGAATACATGACCTGACAAAGAAAAAATGATCATCGGCAATCTCTTTCTGATAATCCGACCAGATCCGTTTATAGTTTTCGTTGTTCATAATTCTTCCTGATCGTTCAGGGTATGGTGGTTACTGTTTTCAGTATATACTTTGGTAAAATATTCGTTCCTGATTCCGGTTTCACTAATCTGAATCCCAAGTTCTTTTGCTTTTCTTTTCGAATGTTTTTCGATTTCCTTCATAAAATCAGAGCCTCCGGTAACTTCAAAAATTTTGCGAAGTTCTTCTTTCGCATCTTCGGGTATCTTACGCAGGGGGCCTTCGCCAAGCTCGTCATATTTCACCCCAAGCCTCTCATAAATTTCCTTTGAATGGTCAATGATATATCTCCATATAGGCCCCTGTTCGGGATGCATATCAGGATTAACCGCATAGGCGGCAACACAATAACCATAATTGAATATATTTTCTCCGATAGTTCTCTTTATTGCAAACTGCTGACGACCTTTCTCACTTTCGGTGAAATAACCGGTTTTCTGAGACAATGCTCTTAAAGCCATGATAATCAGTCCCGGTGTGTTTCCTCTGGGGCATCTCGTTTTGCACGACATACATTCACCGCAGTACCAGATAGTATCAGATTTCAGAAGAGCCTCAATTACTTCGTCGTCTTTCTTTTGAACTTCGTTAACGATCTTGCGAGGATCGTAGTTATAGAACTCTGCAGCTGGACATATTGCGGTGCATACCCCGCAATTTATACATGCATTCATTCCTTCACGAAAGCGTACATCTTCAAGTAGTTGATTATATAGACCTTCCATTTGACCTGTAAAAATCGTATATCACTAATACAAAAATATCCAAAGTGTCCGACGAATTACAGGAGCTTAATGCCTATTTTTAATTAGGTATTTATACTTACAGATATAGAATAGTGTTTGGGTTCAAAAACTCAGATAATATATAATATACTGAATGTGTGTGTATTAATTATTTATTTCTGACGTATTTGTATATTACTTTGCCGTCAATATTAATGAAGTAGATCGAAAGGTCTTTTTTAGTTGCCGATACTATGCTGAAACCTGGCGAAGAAACGGTAAAGACAGTCATGTTATTTTTTGCCGCACTGCGTACCTGTGAGCCTGCGGTATTAACAAAATAGTCAATTTTACTTGCAGTGTCTTTAAGATGCTGAAATATATGATCGTGGGAACCGATATAAAAATCAACATCGTGTCTCTTCATAACCGGATTCAGATATTGCACCAGTTCTTCCGTATTATGCCGTGTTGGGTGAGCACTGTAAACGGGATGATGCCCCACCACTATCACCCAGTCTTCTTTCTCCACAGTAAGCACACTGTCTGTCCAGTGAATTTGTTTCAAAGCATCTTCTCTGGTATATTTTTTGTCAGGACTTCCCAAACCTTGAACAAGTGGATAAGTATCAAGTATCACAAGTCTTATGCTAACATCATCTCTGGTCTTTACAAGTGTATAGTAACTTGCAGGCATTTTCCAGCGGCGGCTTATATTAGAGTAGTCAATCTGTGCCTGTATATTGCCATCGTGATCGTGGTTCCCAAGGCATGGATACCACTCAACATGCAATGAAGGATGAAAATAGATATTCTCGAAAGAAGATAACCACAGAGGGTCGGAAGTGCTTTCGACACCACTTGTCTGAAAGTTGTCGCCTCCTGTTACAATAAACCTCACACTACATTCTCCTGCAATGTTGCCCATTACGCCGGCGACTTCCTTCTGGTTGTAGTAGCCGTTCCTGCCATAATCACTTATAATTATGAAATTGAATTTCGACCCGTCAGGAAGATTTACATTTTTATCCTGTGCCTGAGAACTAAGGCCAGAAAGAACTAATATCAGAAGAAAATAGAATATGAATTTTTTCATATGTAAGTAATTTACTGTTCTTTAAATCAAGAATATTTTGTAAAATAATAAATTTTTTATTATATTAATAATTTATATCTATTTAATTTTTTCACAAAATTAAACTTACTCCTTTCATAATTCTTTTTGCCGGAAATCAATATTTCATCAATCCGGCCTCTTTAAGCACTGTATAATAATTTATAATATCCTGTAAAGGGGATTCTTTCTCGAACTGTGCATCAACCATCTTTTTAATCTCGAGAAGATTTCGTTTCCCGTCAGCAAGACCGGCTGCTTCACTTGTATTGACAATATTGCCGTAATAGTTTTTTGAAAGAAAGTCTGAAGAAAGAGCCGAAATATAATTCCATTCACCTCCATATCCCATGTTGAGAGCCTTATCAGTAACTGATGGGATTATCTTCGTTGCTTTTTTCTCGATGCTGTCAGGAGAGAGGTTTATCTGAGGAATTTTCATCTGAGCTGTCCGATTAATCATAAGTTCCTTTAATGCCGACAGATGAATCTGAAGTATATTATTCACTTCTTTCTTTATGACTTCTATCATACCCACCACTTCAGGTTTATCCGACAACTGTATTACTTTGTCCATTGCTGATTTCTCAGCCATGGCTGTTCCTTCGAGGTTATAGCAGGCACGTTTGTAAGCGGCCGGAAGTTCAACGGCATCAGCCTTGTTCACCATATCGGACGATTTTGCCATTTGTATTCCCAGCCTTGCCGTTGCACTGGAAAACATTTCAGAAAGAATTCTTACCGCCATCTTTTCATCTGCTGATGCCATCGTATAAGCACTGGCGGCCGAAATAAATATTATTCTTCTCAGTTGGGTAGGATCGCACTTATCGGGATTGTCTTCCGAAGAATGATAGTAATTGTCGGGCCATGTGATTAATTTCACACCAGGTATATTTATGCTCCAGTCGTTGAACACGGCATTATCTGATGAGCCGTGCAATGATAAAATCCGGTAATAGAACGGGTCGTTGGTGCCGGTGGGAGCAACTATTCTCCTGGAAAAACCGCGCCGGCCAAGCTGGTCCGTTATACCTTCCACATTTGTTTCGCCCACATACCTGAAATAGTTTTCCACCACATCATTCACATAGTGAGCTGTAGAGAAGCCCGATTTATGCAGGCACATAAAGCTCTTATTTGCCCGAAGGTTAATGCCGACCATATCGAGGTTTATGTCGCAAATTGCTTTTTTTACTTTCTGAAGGTTCTGATTTACCCATGGTATAGTACCGTCGAACTCGGGTACCCATAAAAACCTTATAGTTCTTACAGGAGGATCGATTTTCTCTGCTTCGATAAGGTCATTAAGCACATGAGCTACTTCGAGCAATACAGCAGAACCCGACATGTTATCGTTTGCTCCCATCTTCGTATAGCCTTCAAAAAGATGGGCTGTAAAAATGATCTCTCCTGCGGAAGGGTCAGTGCCCGGTATTATGCACCATGGTACCTGAAGTTTAGCCTGTTCGGTTTTGCTTTCGATTTTCACACTCACTCTGATTGTTTCTCCGCGCAATAATCTGTCCTTTAATATCTCACCTTCGCGAGGCGGCATAAGAAAGGCAAACCCTTTAGCAGGAATGCTTGTATTGGGTATCTGTATTGGATCGACAAGCGGACGCGGAGAATAGTATGAAATCGTCCCGACTGCGCCGGCATTCAAAGCTCTAAGATGCACTGAGTATGGAGGGGCTGAAGTAACAATTATTTTACCCTTTATCTTCTCACGGTTGGCTTCTATAATAACCGGGGAGCCGTCACCTACCCATATAAGCTCGGCAGTAAGGTCTGCAGGCTGACTCCCCTCGACAAGCATTTCGGGAACCTCACTGAAATCTGCAACCTTCTCCTTTCGCGGACTAATTTCCCACAAAGTGCCCTGTAACCCTCTCCATGTGGGTATTTCACCAACATTGTCGAGAGAATGATTCAGCCCGTATTTACTTAATACGCTAAGTACGTAATCTGTTTCCCTGAAGTTCCCTGAGAACTCCTCGTCATACCTGAGTTGTGTGTATGGCGCAAGCTCAATAATATGTCTTAATGCAAGTTCGCCCGATGATGCTCCGATAATTTCATCCACAATCTCGCTTTGAAGCAGAGTGTACTGATAATTTGCCGGATATTGTGCAAAAAGCAGCAATGTAAATGCCTGAATCAGACAAATAAAGAAAAAAATACCAATTTTTTTTCTATAAACGATAATCATGTTCGTCATAAAAAGTTATAAATAATCAACATAAAATTTCTTTGAACAAAAGATAACAAATCATTATAAATCCTTATTAAATGAAAAGTTATTGAATTCTTAAGGAGTATGTTTCATACAGGTTTGTAACCACACCATATCGCCAGCTTCGTATAAAAATCTTAAGCATTGCCAGTACTTGCCCGAGAATAAAAACCATAAAAACACCGCTGCCATTTACCGGTTGTGAATAAATTACAACTTTTGCGGCAAATAAAGCGTAGAGAACATAAATAATAAACACAGGAAGAATAGAAAAGTAAGAAGGGAAGAATCTTTTAAAAAGAAGCTTTACACCTTTACCTGTTGCTTTGAATCCATTCTTACTGTCGGATGAAACCTGCCATGCCCGTGAATAGTCTAAAATGAGAGTTAAGACAGGAATTAAAAATACAAAAACTATCACAGGCCAGCTATAAATAATGCCGAGAGGATTTTCTGATATTGATTTCCAGTTAATTACCGAAGGTATCCCGATAATTAATGAGGCAAAAATAAAAACTGCAACGAAAAACATAATGTAAATCAGAAGGAAAGACCAGAAGTTTGAACCTGCATTTTCGAAAAAAACTGATGATTTTCCTTGTCCTGACGCAGATTTTAATGAGCCGAATAAGCCACCTGCAAAATAATTATTCATCAGTATGTTGAGAAGAATTACAATTGAAAAACCGGTTATAAAAGATGAGAATACAATATTGAACCCTGAATCGCTGTTGGAAATAACATCCGACAGGAATCCTTCCGAGATTTTTTCTGTAATCATGCTCGAACCGATGATACTTTTCACTGCCGATTTAAGAGGTACGGCAAAAAGTAATATCAACAACAGGGAAAAAATCCATATAACGAGTATCCATTTCCAGCATTGGAGCGACCTGATAAATCCTGAAGAAATATGTCTGATTATTTTCACTTTGATTTGGTTAAACAAATAAAAAATCGAGAAAGAGCATCATGATGGAAACCAGCTTATTGAACAAAATCTTTACCGGTTTTTCATCGGCATTAATAGTCATTGAATTATTTATATAATTAATATCCATCATATTCTTGTATTCAGGGTCTATCTTCACCCATTCTACTTTATTTGTTCCGGTATATTTTAAATCTTTAACTCTTGTTTTGCCGTGCCACTGTTCTGTTACTTCTTCTCCGTTATCGAAACGTACGAGAATTTCAACAGGCAGCATCAGTTCGCCGTCGCGCTGAAGCTGAACAACTGAAGAATACAATGAATCGTCTTTAGTGACATTTTTAACTACCTCAACTGAATCGTATATAGAAGCTGCACCTTCCAGACTGCTTATCTTTCTGTTGATTATATTAATAACTTTATAATCGCAGATCCCGGTACCATAAAGAGTCTGGTTGAAGAACCAGTTCAAATCTGTTCCATACTTTTGTCCATGGAGGCGGGGAACTGTATTATTGAAAACTTCGATAAAATCTTTCCCTGACGGGTGTTTAAAAGCCCATTTTCTGTAATATTCTCTGAATACTTCATTCATAGTATCTTCTCCGATGATTCCGGTAAGAGTGTGAAGTACTGCGGCCGGTTTCCGATATGACATTATAGTATAAGTTCCATGAGGGTAGTTCCATGAATATTCAGCATTAGTCACTGCCTGTTTCGACGGCGACGTGACATAATCCGAGCGTGCGGTCGAGCGGTCAGAAACTTTCAGCAGAGGATGGTTTATCACTCCGGCTCCATTGCCGTAGTAATGGTCCATAATCCTTTGTTCCCAGTATGAATTTACCCCCTCGTCAAGCCAGGGTTCTTCAAATTCATTGCTTGCCAGTATTCCCATGAAATAAGCATGTCCGAATTCATGAACCGTAACCGACTCAGGTGAGAGCATATATTCAGGCAGGCCCGGAACTGAAGCGGTTGTGAATAACGTGGTATATTCCATGCCTCCTGCTCCCATGCCCTTGACCGGCGGATCGACGAATGTGAGATGAGGCCAGGGGTAAGGTCCGACGTTAGCATCGAGGTATTCGAGCGCATTCTTTACTGCGACGAGATGTCTCTGAACAAGGCCCTTCTTTTCCGGCGGACACAGCAGGATAATATTAACATTTCTCCAGCGGTCGGTATATATATTATATCCCGGCCAGGCGGTCCATGCAAAGTCAACGATATCTTCGGCACGGATTGTTACAGTTTTGGTACTGTCGCCGTTATCTTTCTCGCTCAAGGTCATCCCCCCTGAGCCCACGACAAAACCAGTCGGAACGGTTATGTTTACGTCATAAACGCTATGGTTTGCATAGAACTCCGAATTTGCATGGAACTGGTGGCAGTTCCATCCGCCGGTAAGTCTGTTTCTCATGCCGGCAGACTCGTAAACTCCGAATTTCGGGAACCACTGGCCAACAAAGAAAAAATCGTCGGCATAGCCTGTGCGTATCATGCGTGAAGGCAGTTTGGATTCGAACTCCGAGACAATGAATACCGTATCGCCCGGGAGAGCAGGCTTGGGCAAAACTACCTGAAGAACCGTTCTGTCGTCAGGGTTGCCGTCGTCAGGGCTTATAAACTTCATCAAAGGCACAAGGTTAGTACCATTGGACTCTTTTAACGAACAAATTCTTATCCAGCCTATATCTTTCCTGTCAGAACCCGGTGTGCCTCCAGACTCTTTAAAGAAAGTGGTTTTATTACTGCTGAAAGCATTGAGGTACATGTGAAGTCTGACATCGGGCACAATATCGGATGAGTTATTCACCCAGAATGCTTCCATTTTACCTTTCACAATTTTCTCGTCCGGATCGAGGACCGCATCTATTTTATATCCTGTAAGCCTTGCGCTCAAAGGCACAGTAACGACTATCTGTGTGATGGCATCAACAAGAGAGAAAGATAAAAGAAGTAATGTGAAAAACAGATGTTTCATCAGGGAGTTATCCCTTAAGGTTGTTTAGGTTTTTCTTTAATTGCGGTTACAACAATTACACCGTCAGGAGTCCATGCTTTTCCGGTCATTTTAGTCTCGTTTTCTATCTTCAGATTAAGCCGGACGTCGGTACCGTCAACATACATACCACCGGAAATTGAATCATTAGCTGCTTTTAAAATCTGAATCGGTATTTTGTAATCACTTCCGGTGAAAGAAGCGGAGCCTGTATATTTGCCTTCGCTCAATCTGAACTCCATAGAACCTGACGTATATCCATAAGGAGCATCAGGAGCATCGAATTTCCATATCCCCGTCAGATTATACTTTAGCTTTTGGTTCTGAGCCGTAAGTGAAAATGCAATCAAAATAAACAATGCTGCAAATGAAACTGTTTTTTCATAACTGCTAATTTTAAGTTTAACCATTTGTAAAAATACAGTTATTTTTTGATTATGGAAAGGAATAAAAATTGGATTTTATATTCAGGACCATTCATTTGAAGCATAAGACTATATCAAATTGTCTTAACCACCTATAACTTGGACAGTTGTTTTTTTCTTATATTTTATCACTGACTTTTTAATAAAAATTACGGAATAAATTAATTTAAAATTTAAAATTATACTTTTATAGCTATATAATAATACAAAGACATTATGTTTAAGAATCATCCTAAAGGTCTGATTATCGCATTTTTTACCAACATGGGTGAAAGGTTCGGGTTTTACACAATGATGGCCATTCTCGTACTCTTTCTTCAGGCTAAATTCGGATTATCAGCAGAAAAGGCTGGTGATATTTATAGCTGGTTTTATTTCAGTATCTATGCACTTGCCCTGGTAGGAGGCATACTGGCTGATGCAACACACAGATATAAAACAGTAATTCTATCAGGTTTAATAATAATGTTTGCCGGATATCTTTTAATGGCAATACCTGATATGACTCTGGGTATTACTATTGTAGGTCTTTTAATAATTGCTTTTGGGAACGGTTTATTTAAAGGCAACCTCCAGGCAGTAGTAGGTCAGCTATATGATAATCCAGAATATTCGAAGCACAGAGATAATGCCTTTATGATTTTCTATATGGGTATAAACATAGGTGCCTTTTTTGCTCCTTTTGCAGCCACAGGTATGAGGAATGGATGGTTAAAATTCAACGGTTTTGCCCACGACGGGAGCCTTCCGGCTTTGTGTCATCAATTCCTTAATGGCACACTTACTGATATCAGCACATTTAAACAACTTGCAAATAATGTAAGCCTCTTAGAGCCTGTAAATGATCTAACCCTATTCGCAAATAATTACCTCGATATATTTTCAAAAGGATACAATTATGCTTTTGGTATAGCGGCAGGAGCAATGCTCATTTCACTTCTTATTTATGTTATTTTCAACAGATTACTTCCTGAAAAACAAAAATCAGCATCAGTTAATGCTACAGAGAAGATAGAGTTCAGGATAGTTCCTTTAATTGCCGCGATAATTGCTATGTTCGTTATTGCTTATGGACTGCATTTCATACCTCAAATTGGATGGGCAACAGGTTTTGCATTCGGACTCTTTGCAGCTTTCATTACCTGGATAATATTGAGTTCCAAAAAAGAGGAGCGGGATAGAGTTGTAGCGCTTGTTCTTGTTTTTATTGTAGTTGTTTTCTTCTGGATGTCATTTCATCAAAACGGTCTTACGCTTACTTTGTTCGCCCGTGATTATACAGTAAAACAAGTAGGACGATTTACGAATCTTTTCTTTACTCTTCCTTCTATCCTTGCAGTGATAGGTTCAATAGCCGGACTGGTGATTTTATTACAGAAAAAAGTTGGAAGAAATTCAAGAACTGCAGGGAGTATTCTGTTAATTATATCCCTCGTAGGAACTATATTTCTTTTCAGAGGTTTTGATGATACGAATTCGATTTCTCCTGAGATTTTTCAATCTTTTAATCCTCTTTTTATTGTAGCTCTCACATTCCCTTTAATGGGATTATTTTCCTGGCTTAACAAAAAAGGAATCGAACCTTCAACCCCAAAAAAGATTGGATTGGGGATGATAGTTGCATCGGCAGGATTCATTATTTTACTTATAGCTTCCCTTGATCTTGTTTCACCCCGACTTCTGCAGGGTTCACCGGTGCCTGACAGTAGCAGAGTCTCCCCTTACTGGCTCATAAGTAGTTATCTGGTACTGACAATTGCAGAGCTTTTTTTAAGCCCTATGGGTCTTTCATTTGTTTCTCAGGTTGCCCCTTCTCGTTTTCAGGGTCTGATGCAAGGTGGATGGCTGCTTGCAACTGCAGTTGGAAATAAACTTCTTTTTGTCGGAACTCTCCTCTGGGATAGAGTAAACCTGTGGCAATTATGGTTTGTATTTATAGTGTGTTGCCTTGCTTCTGCAGCATTTATATTTTCAATATTAAAACGGCTCGAGAATGTATCTAAATAATCTAGAATATTAATTTTTAATCGAGAATTTCCGATGTGTATCTATCGGCAATAGCCGATTGATCTTTAGCGAGTCCTTGAATTATTATCATTCTTGTGTTTTTCCATGCAAGAAAAATATCGCCGTTATAACCGTCGCGAAATGCGTATTTACCCTCTGAAAAATTCTCTGATGCCAATAATCCAGCTCTTGAAAGATATTTTTTTGCTGTCTCCTGTATTTCGTCCGGTTTATCTTTTTCTATAAGGTAAATAGAAAATGCTGTGCCATTTATCTCATATTGTGCCTTAAAAGCTTCACTCAGAAATTCATGTCCAAGAACTTCTTTATTAATAAACGTTTCAGTATTTTTAATTTTGTTGCTTTCCGGAAACTCTATGAGTGTTTTCGGGAGAGATGAATCTCCGGGCAACATATCGGCTACTTTTATTGCAAGTGATTCAAGATCATTAAGAACTTTTTCATTTTTTGAATAAGTTCTAATTTTTACATAATATCTATCTTTAAAGAAATTTAAAGAACCATCATTTGTTTTATAACCCTGTGCACCTACATTAATAAACCTGAAAGAGGGAGACCTTTCCGATGCATATATTCCAAAAGCATTATTTATGTCTTTATGTCTATATATTTCAAGTTTTATTATGTTCCTGCCTTTTTTATATTCACGAATGTGTACATTTTCAAAACCGTAGGCAATATATCCGTCAGCAGCACCGTCAATGAAATCCCATAGTGTTTCGGGTGTATAGACGGGATAATTAGATTTTATTTTATATCCCTTAAGTGTTGGAAATGAGTACGGTTGGGCAATTGCAGTAATTGAAATTAAGGTAAGCAGGGAAAAAATTGAAAGCAATTTTCGCATTTTACTAATATTATAGTGTTTATGTCATAAGATCGGCCGGTATGCCTACTATTCTTGATACATCGGTAATTTTTTCTCTTACATTAAAATTATTCAAACAGTTTACAGTACATTCCTTGCAATTGACGCATGGCGTAATTCCTGTACCGAGTTGGCCAAGTAGTTCATAGGCCATTTTCAGGTTTGAATAGCCGTAAGCATACATATAGGCTCTCATAAGGTCAGGAATTGGCAATTTGAAGGGACAAGAGGCAAGACATTGTTTACAATCGCTACAAAACATCCCGGGTTCTTTTGCTATTGCCATAAGATCTTTTTTTTCTGTTTCCGTCAAAACGGGGTCAGCAAGAACTTTCAAGTTACTTACAAGATGGTCGAAAGTGGTCATGCCTGGAATGGCTGCACTTATATTAGGATTAGAAAGAGCCCATTTAATTGCGGCGGAAGTGTTCATTGGTTTTGTTTTTTCTTTGTCCAGGAATCCGCCACCTGCAAGAGTTTTCATCGCAATTATCCCTATCCCTGCCTGTGAAGCTTTGCTTATTGCTTTGTTCATTTCATCCACGTTAGCCATCCTGAAATTATAAGAAGCAAGAACAACATCCCACATTTCTAATTCTGCTGCAGCTT
Organism: Bacteroidales bacterium; assembly: GCA_018056245.1. Lineage (GTDB taxonomy): Bacteria > Bacteroidota > Bacteroidia > Bacteroidales > VadinHA17 > LD21. The sequence continues at coordinate 76,318 of JAGPFZ010000001.1, read as the reverse complement.
CAAGCATTCCTGCCATATTATTATGAGTTGAAAATCCTATAAATCTTGTTTTCTTTTCCTTTTTAAGCCGGGAAAGTGCTGAAATCAATGGTTTATGTTTCAATAAATCGGGTTTACTGACATCATGAACAAGGAGGATATCAACATAATCCACCTGAAGCCTTGAAAGACTTATATTGAAACTTTCAAGAAAGGCCTCGGCTGTAGTCTGATTTGTCGGAATTCCATCACGGCTAACACCAGCAGGTCTTATTTTAGTTTCCACTATAAAAGAAGAACGTGGCCAATTTTTAAATAGGTTGCCAAGCATGGTTTCATTATTCCCATTCTGGTAACCATTAGCTGTATCGAAAAAATTTATTCCGTTTTCATAAGCGGCTTTACAAAGTTCCGGGCTGTCGGCCCGCATCACTCCAAAACTAACTACCGGAACTTTAAGGCCGGTCTTACCGAGTGTACGGTAAACAATATTCTTTTCCTGTGTTCCAGTTTCATCTGCGACCAGAGACCCGGAAAATATAACTGTACCTGCCACACCGGCCAATCCTCTGCGTAAAAATCTTCTTCTATTAATACTATTCGACATATTAAAAATAATTTATTATTTATGCTGAAAAAATACAATTTTTTATTATATTTTCGTTAAAAAGAAAATAACAGAATATATTTTTATAATTATTTAACATATTTTCTTCCAGTTAATCAATTACATTCTTTAATGAGATTTCATATATAAAGAATCAATTTTTTCTTTGAAGATAAATAAAATGGAAGCATATCTGAAAACATTGATTTCCAGAGGTGAAAATAAGAAGGTTGATTTCAAATATTGCATTAATGATTCAAAGAAAATAGCAAAAACACTTTCAGCTTTTGCCAATACGGAAGGAGGAACTCTACTTGTTGGAGTAAGAGATAACGGATCGGTTGCCGGTGTTAATTCGGAAGAGGAATATTATATGATTGATTCAGCAGCTAAGCTTTACTGTAAACCGGAAATTCCTGTAATTATGAGGCCTCATGATGTTAATGGTAAAACAATAATCGAGGTTAAGGTTGAGAAAGGCCTGAATCGGCCCTATAATGCAAAAGGAGAAGATGGAAAATGGAAAGCCTATTTCCGGAATGAAGATCAGAATCTTGTTGCTAACAAGATTCTAATAAAGCTATGGAAATATGATACAAGAAAAAGAGGTATAACGATCCGGTTCGGTAAATCTGAAAATATTCTATTGAACTATCTTAAGGAAAATGATTCAATAACTCTATCGGCTTTTAGAAAATTAGCTGAAATACCACTATACAGAGCAGAAAAAATCATTGTAAATCTTTTGTTAACCGATGTTCTTATTATGGACGCTTCCGAAAAAGGTTACAGATATCGGCTAAATCATATTGAATAAAGCCAGATATAATTGTAACTGGTCAATATGTGACCATTGGTAAAAATTTACGTATGAAACACCCTTGTCTATGCCGTCTTTAGCTTCATCGTCACTCCCCGGTAAAGTATAAATTCCGGTCAAAAACAAAAAACCCGTCAAGTCAAATAATGATGTCCGAATTTAAATATACCTATTTTTTTCTTAAATTGGCAAAGGATTTTGGGTATTTTATTATCTGATTAAATAGTATGCTTTTCTGGCAGGTAAAATACATTTTCAGCGGATTGCTTCTTATTATTCCTGTCTATAAAACTTCAGGTCAGCAGTTTAAGAGCTATAAATATCTTTTTGACAAATCTGAAGCAACAACGGAAATTGTGAGTACAAAAAAAGAAATTTTAATCTATTATCAGAATAATGAAATCAATCTTATTTCAGCTTCAGCTCCTGAAGGTAGCTTTTACAGAATATCCATGCCGGGGCACATCCCTTCATCAGAAACGGGCAAACCGGAAATGCCTGTTTATAGCAAGCTTATATACCTTCCGGATGAAAATTTTTCAGTGAAAATAACTGATATTAAAACTAAAATAATTCATCCATCAAGAAAAAGTTTCAAAGGAATGGTATTTCCAAAACAGATGGAAAGTACTAAAAACCAGGATAAGCAAAGGGATGATTTTGTTATTGACCGTGAAATTTACAGCATACGAGGATATATTAAAACGGATACAGTAAAAATTGAATATCTCGGTAAAATAAGAAATAAAAGCCTTGCCACTCTTCATATATATCCGGTACGCTATAATCCACACGATAACGAACTTGAAGTTATCACTTCGATGAAAATTTCAATAAAATTCAACTCTGGTGAAAGCCCTTTAACATCAAAAGGCACTGAGTCTCTGCCATTTGTACAGTCACTTTCTAAAGGTGTGGTGAATTATACTCAGGAAGATATCATTACAGGATATTCCGACCAGCCAGTAAAAATGATAATACTTACTGATACGATATTCAAAAAGCACCTGGCACCTTTTATTAAATGGAAGACACAAAAAGGTTTCAGAGTAACTACCTTATACAGAGGTACCTCTCTGGCAGGAAACACTTTTATTGAACTTAAAGACACTCTTCAGAAGATTTATACAAAAACAAGTTCAGAAGGATCACCTCCCGAATATCTCCTGATTATAGGAGATGTCAACCGAATTCCTCTTTCGGAAGGAACTAATAATTATTCCGACCTTTATTATTCCACTTTTGATGGTGCAGCCGACTATCTGCCTGAAATGTTTTCAGGGAGGATATCCGTTGCGGACACGACAGAACTCAATAATGTAATTAATAAACTTATACGATACGAAAAATTTAATTTTGCCGACACAAACACATTCTATCGCCGCAGTCTGGCAACAGCCGGTGATGATGATGATCACGACGAATACATGAACGGACAGATAAAGTATCTCAGCAAATATTACCTCAATCCGGAAAACAATAATATCATAAATCATGCATATTATTATCCGGAGTCCTCAGATGTCAGGGATTCAATAATCATGCTTTTCAACGGCGGACTCGGTTTTATAAATTACTCCGGACATGGTGATGCAACAGGATGGATAAAAAAATCAGGCCTTCCGATTTTCAAATCGGACGACGTTGTGAAACTAACCAATAAGAACATGTATCCTTTTATTATAAGCAACGCCTGCCGCACCGGCCAGTTCAATATATCGGGTTCATTCGGAAATACCCTGCTCAAGTCGAACGAGAAAGGAGCTGTTGGTTTTATTGGATGTTCAAATGATTCATACTGGTCGGAAGATTTCTACTGGTCGGTAGGAGTAGGCGCAATATCTGACGATCCGATTTATTCAGAAAACGGGCTTGGAGCATACGACAGGATGTTCCATAAATTCAATGAAAAAGCCTCAGAATGGTATATAACAATGGGGCAGATAAACTATGCCGGGAACCTTTCAGTGTCAGCAAGCACAAGTAAGTGGAAAAAATATTACTGGGAAACATACAATCTCACCGGCGACCCAAGTATTATACCTTTTATTGGTACTCCCGGTACTTTCACTAATCCCCTGCCCGACACCCTCCCTAATGGAATATCATCTATAAGTCTCAACCTCGAACCTTATGCCTACATAGCTATATCAAGGCGGGACACCCTGCTTGATGCCTCATTTGTCAGTCCGTCCGGCACTGTGACAGTGGATATACCTCCAATGAATAATGACTCCTGCCTGGTTGTGATTAGCGGACAGAACAAAATTCCATTTATTAAAACAATTTATTTCGGGGATATTAACAAGGAGTTCATAAACCTTACAAAAACCGAAATAAATGATATAAAAGGAAACAACAACTGCAAGGTTGATTACGACGAAACTTTTCATCTGAAGTTAATTTTGAGCAATCTCGGGCTGTCGGATGCAACACAGCTATATGCAAAAATTTCACTGTCAGCACCATGCCCTCTTACCATAATAAACGATTCCGTTTTTATTGGAACTCTTAATGCCAGATCGGATACAGTACTAAGCGATCAGCTTACACTGAAAACCGATGAGTTGATAACAGATAAAAGCTTCGTTTCACTTAATCTTAAACTAAAAGATGCTCTCACCGAAAAAAATTATATAATTGATATCAAACTTCATGCCCCTGTTATTGAACTCCTTAGTTGTCTTATTGACGATTCCGATACAGGTAACGGCAATTATTTTGCTGATCCGGGTGAGACACTTAATCTGGTTGTAAATATATTTAACTCAGGCAGCAGCGCAGCGGAAGGTAACCTTAAGGTTAGAAATTCACCTATAGGAGTTGTTATTCACAATGACTCAATCGCCACAGGGATATTAACTCCACAGGAAATTAAAACCGTTTATATTCCTGCTACAGTTTCACCTTCTATGAAAAAGGGAGATATGTTTGAAATAAGTCTGCTTTCCGACTGTTCTCCATATACTGATTTAAAAAATTTCAATATTCCTATAGGAAATACTATCGAAAGTTTCGAATATCAGAATTTCAGGATGTTCCCATGGAAGAATACTTCTAACAGTCCTTGGGTTATCACTTCAGGGGCTGCATGGGATGGGATTTTTTCGGCCCGGTCAGGCGCAATTCCAAACTACGGCGAATCGAAACTGATTCTAAAAGTTAATATACCTCACACCGATTCCATAAGGTTTATGTACAGGGTATCATCCGAAACAAATTGGGACTTCCTGAAATTCAAGTTAAATGGTAAGCAGGTTTTTTCTGCATCAGGTGAAGTTGAATGGAAAGAAAGTAAGGTTGAAATAAAAGAAGGCTTCAATGAACTGGAATGGTCTTATGTTAAAGACCATTCCGGATCTTCTGGTTACGATTGTGCATGGCTCGATTACCTTATATTTCCGCCCGATGCATTTAACCGTATTGATATGAAGGCAGGAAAAATTATCTCTCCCGATACTACCAGGCTTATCGGCAATGAAATCATTATCGCTGAATTCATAAACTTAGGGACTGATACTCTTAAACAATACAATCTTGCATACACGATCAACGACAGTGTCACTTTTATTCAGACATTTAACGAACCAATTGCACCAGCCGACACTGTTGCTCTCTCATTTTCCAGTCGTTACGATTTTACAGCAGGCGGAACATATATTTTAAAAGTATATAGTACTGACAACAATGATTATTATCCTCTTAATGATACTGCTACATTTATAATAATAAAAACAGCAGTGGAAATAATAATAAAACCCGAATCTGAACTTAAGATAATGCCTAATCCCTTTAATGAACGTTTCAGAATAAACATCAGCACAGATTATCCAGAAAGTGTAACTATTACACTTCTAAACATTAATGGTTCAAAGGTATGGGAAAGTAAAGCTGAACTTTATTCAGGTGAAAATAATCTGGAAATATCGCCCGACGGAATTGCTCCTGGTATTTATACGGTTCTTATCAGAGGAAAATCTTTCATGAAAACAGTAATGGTTGTCAAATCTTATTAAATATTGAGTAAAAAATCGTTAAATAATTAAAGAGATGAACATTCCTGACAGAAAACAAGCGCTTGAACTTTTCAAAAGATACAATAAATCCGAAAGTCTTTATAAACATGCATTAGCTGTTGAAGGCGTAATGAGATACATGGCAAGGAAAGCCGAGGAGGACGAAGAAAAATGGGGTATAATCGGCCTTGTCCATGATCTGGATTATGAGATGTATCCTGAACAGCATTGTAAAATGACAGAAAAAATTTTGAGAGCAAACGATTGGCCTGAGGAATATATAAGAGCCGTTTTAAGTCATGCATGGGGCTTTTGTACCGATATCGAGCCAATGACAAAACTGGAAAAGACTTTGTATGCCATTGACGAGCTTACCGGATTGGTAACTACCAGTGCTCTTGTAAGGCCAACGAGAAGTGTTCTTGATATGGAGGCAAAATCGGTAATCAAGAAATGGAAAGATAAAAGGTTTGCGGCTGGGGTTGACAGGTCAGTAATTGAAAAAGGAGCTGCGATGTTAGGAGTAAGCCTCGATGATTTGATTACGGATTGTATTATGGGCATGCGTGAAGTAGCTGAGGATATAGGATTAAAAGGCACAGCAAATATCTGACCTGAAAATAAAAAAGCAGGTGCTTAAAATAAGCATCTGCTTTTAATTTATACTGTTATTTGATTTTTATGCCGGCATATCAGGTAATGACCATCCTTTACGATAAGTATGTTTTATCATCTCAGAAGCGAACTGCGATGCATTCATTGGGTCGGTCCACTTTCTTGCAAAAGTCGGATGGCCGTCGGTTACAGTGAAATTATCTTCAATACATATTCTCACCTTGTCGTTGTCAGAAATATTTGTAAAGCGCATATTTTCGCCGTCCCATTCCAGTTCCTTATTAAGTCCCTGCATTCTGACAGCCAGAACGCCCATTACAACCATTTCGTTGAAAGGACCTGCCTCTGCAAAATCGGATTTAGTCGGCACTCTGCTCTCCGTGCTTTCTTTGCAAGCGCGTACCCAATCCATTTCGTGGCTGACTTTGTCAGGTAGTCTTCTTTCTGTTTTTGGAACATTTGGAACGCGGCCTGAAAGCAGCCAGGGATCCCTTCCATAACAGCCGCATATAAGTTTATCTTTTGTCCCATGGAATATTACTCCGCCGCCATTGTTATTCATATCTTTTCCGGCTGGCCACCCTGCAGGCTTCATCGGCTGAAGTCCCCCGTCGTACCAAATTACTTCTACCTCGGGATATTTAATTTTTGAACCTTTTGGAGCAACTCTTTGCGGATATACCAGTTTAACCATCTGTGCATTTGGTGCACAATCGTTCAGCAGCAATGTTGAACTTCCCTGTGCCTTTATAGGATATCTCAGTTTAAGGGCTTTAAAGACAGGATGAAGGATATGGCAGGCCATATCTCCAAGTGCACCGGTGCCAAAATCCCACCAGCCTCTCCAGTTCCACGGATGATAAATGCTATGGTATGGACGCATTGGAGCCGGACCTATAAAAAGATCCCAGTTAAGAGTTTCTGGAACCCATTCGCCTTTAGCAGGCCTGTTAAGTCCCTGCGGCCATATAGGACGGTCAGTGAAAGCTTCTACTTTTGTCACTTCACCTATCTCTCCATTTTGTATCCATTCAACCGTAAGGTTAACGCCTTCACCAGAAGAACCCTGATTACCCATCTGGGTTGCTACCTTATATTTGGCAGCAAGTTTTGTCAGAAGCCTTGATTCATACACAGTGTGTGTCAATGGTTTCTGAACATAAACATGCTTGCCGAGTGTCATGGCATGAGAAGCAATAATAGCATGAGTATGATCAGCAGTGGCTACAATAACTGCATCAATTGATTTGCCCATCTCATCGAACATCTTACGCCAATCCCAATAAGCTTTGGCATTGGGATAACTTTCGAATACTTTTTTCGAATAAGCCCAGTCAACATCGCATAAAGCAACAATATTCTCGGTAGGAGCCACAGCCCTGAGGTTTGAGTTACCCATCCCTCCTATCCCCACACATGCAATATTTAGCTTGTCACTCGGAGCCCTATGACCCAGCCCACTAATCACTGAGTTCGGAAGAAGAGTAAACCCTGCAGCAACAGCACCGGATGTACCAATAAATGACCTGCGGGACATTTTGTTGGTTTTGTTTTTCATAATCGAATATTTTTAAGATTATTTAAATAATCTATAAATTAACATGTAAAAGTAATAATTTGACTAATATTAAAAAATTCCGATAATAAATTTGTCAATTTAAATGAACATTTATATTTTGTTTCTTAAAAATTAGAAATAAATAAAAAAACAGAATGATGGAAAGAAGATTTTTTTCGCTCGAAATCCATAATGATAATATAATTACAAAAATTTTTCGCCTTTTACTTGGATTATTTTGTATAATAATTGCAGGTTACTGGCTTATTCGTAACCTGAAGACCTCAGGCACAGGGTTGTCAATATGGATTGTAATTATCTTCCTGACTTGTTTCGGAGTATATATGATTGTGACAGCTTTCGGTTATGGATACACTTATATTGAGTTCTCTAAAGAAAAAATGAGAGTGAAAAATAATTCCTTTCTGCCTGTTAGAGAAATTAAAGTCTCAGATATTGAAAAAATTACAATATATCCCCTTAAGTTTGTCATAAAACTTAAAAATTCAAAAAAAATTACTACCCGTTTCGGGATTTCAGATGCAGAGAAAAACGAGACGATTAAGGAGGAACTTCTTCAATTTGCCGATTCTAACAATATTTTATCGGAATATCAGAAAGAACTATAAAAAGGTTCTTTTATTTCCAGACTTTATCGGCGAAATCCATAAAAAAGTTCCAGTCGGTAAGTATCAGATTATGTTCACCATCGCGTATATGAAATCCTATTTTACCGCTTATTACCTGAGTATTTAAAGGCGGAACAAAGTTTTCTAGTGTCATGTCGGGATAAAAAAGGCGATAAACAGGGAGAGAATGATATAAGGAGACATATGAGCCTTTAGGATCGCCCCACAGGTCGTCGGAGGCTGCAGCAACATAGAGTGCCCTGGGTGCAATAAGTGCCATCAGCATGTGCATATCAACAGGCATTTTATCTTCATTATTGTTGAACATACGATAGTTCAGACAGAACCAATGGGGGAAAGATGTATTTATCTTTTCAATCGTCTCACCATATCTTCTTCTTGCAAGGGCCGAACCTCCACAACCTGATTCATTCGGAATTACTAAAGAAAACCTCTCATCACATGCTCCTGCCCATAGAGCCGTTTTGCCACCACGGGAATGGCCGACAACGGCAATTCTCTTCTTATCAACATTCTTATCTGTGACCAGATAATCAACACATCTCGATGCACCCCATGCCCATGCGGCAAGAGTACCCCATGAATCCGGTTTTCTTGGTTCTATATCAAGAAGTCCATGAATCCCATTTTTAAACTCATCATAATTATCAGGGTCAACATCAGCATTATAAAAAGCAGCCATCCCATAACCACGCATAATTGCTTCCTCAACAGGCCAGAATTCACTCTTCTTATTTCGTGTGGGATCAATATTATCAAGCGATCTGTTACATATAAGAAGAAAAACCGGGGCGGGTTTGCCTGTGTTCGGAGTAAATAATGATAGATGTATTACAAGCGATTTACCTGAAGCTCCGATATTAATATCCACCTGCTTAAGAGTCGCATTCCCGTCTATAGCAGCTTTATTCTCGTTGACCGTTTTAAACGAAATGGTATACGGTGTACGAGGAGCTCTTCCATAAACATAGGTCTTGAACATCTCAAGAATTTCGGGCCTGCGATATTTTAGCCATTCACGTTTGTTTCGTATTCTTTCACCTGATAATGTTTCAAGAGGATCGGGAAGTATATAAGTTGGGACCTTCTCTTCATAATAATTAACATCAGTTCTTTCTTTCGAAAGTTTTTCCACAACCTCAGGAGAAGCTTGCCAACCATTCAGATTTTGCGACAAGGAAACCGGATTAAACGTAACTATCAGCAAACCTGAGGCGAAAAAGCTGAAAAAATGATTTCTTTTCACATTTAAATATTATAGTTAAACATTGTTTATTTAATTCAATAAAGTTAAAGTTTAAATCTATAAAGAGATTAATTTTGTTTTATAAAATTTTTACAAATGTTTCAGAGAAAGTCAGGCGAAAAGACAGAATGTTATTTATGCCCGCACAATTGTAAACTTTCCGAAGGGAAAACTGGTATTTGCGGCGTAAGAAAAAACTCGGGAGGCAAGATTGAACTTCTTACTTATGGCATTATTTCGGGTTTTGCACTCGATCCTATAGAAAAGAAGCCGTTATATCATTATTATCCGGGTATGAATATATTCTCTATCGGATCATTCGGCTGTAATATGCGCTGCGATTTCTGCCAGAATTATAATATTTCGCAGAGCTCTATTCCACCAAATGCAAGATATATGACTCCTGATGAAATACTGAAATATTCTCTCTCATCCTATAGAAACATAGGAGTTGCTTTCACTTATAATGAACCGGTGATATGGTATGAATATGTTAAAGACGTGGCTCTGAAAATAAAAGAAGCCGGACAAAATACAGTGATGGTAACAAACGGATTTGTTTCATCTGAGGCTATGAATGAATACATTAAATTTATTGATGCATTCAATGTAGACTTGAAAGCCTTCAACAACGATTTCTATAAAAAGCTTACAGGAGCCTCACTCGAACCTGTAAAAGAATCACTTAAAATGATTGCCCGTTCAGGCAGACATCTTGAAATTACAACCCTTATTATTCCGGGCAGAAACGACAGTGACAAAGAAATGGAAAGTGAAGCTGAATGGATAGCCGGAGAATTAGGTCGGGAAGTACCACTCCATCTAAGCAGATACTTTCCAATGTATAAAAGAGATGACCCACCAACACCGGCAAGTACTTTAGTCCGTCTTTATGAAATAGCCCATAAACATCTAAGTTATGTTTATATAGGAAATGCCGTAAATATAACAGGGCAGAATACTTACTGTCCTCAATGCAATAATTTAATAACAAAAAGAGAAGGTTATTATATCACTAATTCAGGAACTAAAAACGGGCTTTGCTCAGTCTGCGGTAAAGAAATATATAAGTATTTTATTCCTTTTTCTTCCTCTCGCTGATCTTGCTCAGCTTAGTGCACAACATATCAATCCCATTATAAAGGTCGCTTTCTATTGACCTGAAATGTTTTTTAATTTCACCGGGGGCATCCTCCTTATTATAGTTATTAACTCTCTCGAACAGATTATTGCGAAGCGCAATGGCCTCGTGAATAATTGAACTTACTTCTTCTGCATCTTGTTCAGGATGTATGCTCAGAAATAATAAACAATCAGAAACTACTTCGAAAATTTGTTTATCAATATCTTTCTTGAGATTTTTTATGCTTGCCATAATAACTTCAATTAATTGCTTTCAAAGGTAACTTAAAAAATCAATACAGGATAAAATCATTTACGTTTTACGTTTCTGCATTCAGTCTTTTGCCTATTGCCTACATAAAATATTCCAGACTTTTCTCGGCTCTTTCAAGATAAATGTTCCTCAAAAAAGACATTAAGTAATGATTTACATTAAAAGGTATATTATCAATTATATTGAAAGGAAGCACAATCGGCGAAGTGCCGGTCATGAAAACCGATTCATAATTACTCACTTCCGAAAGCTTCACACATTCATGTATTACACTGATATTAAAATCATTGCATATTTCAAGAATATATTTTCTGGTTATGCCCGCCAGAACAAATTTATCAGGTGCCGTAAAAAGTTCATCTCCTTTTATGAAGAATATATTTGATCTGCTTCCCTCTGTAATAAGTCCTTCCTTGTTGACAAGCAATGCTTCATAGGCTTTTTCAACAATAAGCTTATGATATATTTCCGAACGTAATTTGTGATTAATAACTTTCGATTCAGGATTAATGCGTTCGGCAAAAAAGAATATACCCTTCACTCCATTACTGTACTGTTCGGAAGTCGGGTAAACAGGTTCGATGTAATAAAGGAAATAATTTCCTGAGGGTTCGCTATAATTGAAAACAATTTTAAGGTTTACTTCTTTTACTTTTTCAAGCTGGGAAAGCTTTATTATATCATCTCTTATCTGATCTATGGTTGCAAGCATATTTTTTTTCTGAAGCCTAGTGCTGTTTTCGAGTCGTTGAATATGATCTTCAAAAAAATATGGAAGTCCTTTTTTCATTCTGAGTACTTCATAAACCGCTTCTCCCTCATAAACCATTGAATTATCAAATAATGAGGCAGGCTTGACAATGCCGTTATGAATAAAATAATTCCCGTAGCATTCGTTCATTTAATTTAATTTAATTTTGACAACAAAAATAATAACAATCAATTGTTAATTTTATTCATTTATTTAGTATCCTTTTAAACTACTTTATTCATGAAATGTATGCAATTATTGATATTGAAACCACAGGTAAAACAGCTTCAGAGGAAAAAATAACCGAAATTGCAATACTATTGCACGATGGTGAAAAAATTACGGACGAATTCGTAACTCTTGTCAATCCCGAAAGAAACATCCCTTATTTCATTACCTGCATTACAGGCATAACGAATGAAATGGTTGAAAATGCGCCGAAATTTTACGAGATTGCCCGAACTATTGTTGAACTTACCGAAGGAAAGACTATTGTCGCACATAACGTCAGGTTCGATTATTCTTTTCTTCGCGAGGAGTTTAAATCACTTGGCTATAATTTCAATCGCAGACTGCTGGATACCGTAGCTCTTAGTCGGAAGCTTTTCCCCGGTTATCGTTCTTATAGTCTGGGAAATATATGCCACGAGCTTGGAATCGAAATAAATGAACGTCATAGAGCGGCAGGTGATGCTATTGCCACAACAAGACTTTTCGAAAAATGTCTCGAAGCCAATAAAAGGTTAGAAAATATGAATAAACCGGAACTGATTTGAAAAAAGTCTGACTCTATTTTGACGAATTAATTTTTTCTTATTACCTCAAAATTGACAAGGGAAGAGAAGAAAATGATCTGTATTTTATAACTTTGTAAAAACTCAAAAATGAAAAAAATCTGTTCGATAATATTTCTTTTAGTTATACCAGTAACAATCTTCAGTCAGGACCGGGTTACGGGAAGGGAATTTGCAACACGGTCAGAAGTCATAGCACGGAACGGCATGGCTGCAACAAGTCATCCGCTTGCCACTCAGGTTGCACTCGATATTCTCAAAAGAGGTGGAAATGCTTTCGATGCTGCCATTGCTGCCAACGCTGTGCTTGGTCTTGTTGAGCCCACCGGATGCGGAATAGGTGGCGATCTTTTTGCTATTATATGGAGTGCCGACCGCGGAAAACTATATGGACTCAATGCATCAGGACGCTCGCCAAGATTTCTTAAACTGGAATATTTCAAGGAAAACAATATAGAAAGAATCCCTTCTTACGGTCCTTTGCCTGTATCAATACCGGGGTGTGTTGACGGATGGTTCGAAATTCATGATATGTTCGGCAAACTTCCGATGAGCGATATACTTCAGCCTGCAATAAATTATGCCAGAGAAGGTTTCCCTGTTACTGAAATAATTGCATGGCAATTAAAACAAAACACAGAACTTTTGAAAAATTTTCCTAACATAAAAGAAGTATATATGCCTGGTGGAAAATCTCCTGGAAAAGGCGAGATATTCAGAAATCCTCTTCTGGCAAATACACTGGATAAAATAGCAAAAGGAGGTCGTAACGAATTTTACAGAGGAAGCATAGCAAAAGCAATAGACGCATTTATGAAACAGCAGGGAGGGTTCCTCTCTTACGACGATATGGCCCGGCATCATTCCGAATGGGTCGAACCAGTCAGTACCACTTATAGAGGCTATGAAGTATGGGAGCTACCTCCAAACACCCAGGGTATTGCCACATTGCAGATGCTTAATATACTCGAAGGATATGATCTCGCTTCGATGGGCTTCGGTTCCGCAGAATACATGCACCTTTTTACAGAAGCAAAAAAACTGGCATTCGAAGACAGAGCAAGATATTATGCTGACCCATCCTTTGTAAAAATATCTGTGAATCAACTTATTTCAAAAAAGTATGCAGCTGAAAGAAGAAAACTTATCAATATCAACAAGGCGGCAAAAGTATATACGCCGGGGAAATTTGAAGGAGGAAACACAGTCTATCTAACCGTAGCCGATAAATACGGCAATATGATATCATTAATACAAAGTAATTACCGTGGCATGGGATCGGGTATGTGCCCTACCGGCCTTGGCTTTGTATTACAGAACCGCGGCGAGATGTTCACTCTCGAAGAAGGTCACCCTAATTGTTATGCTCCGGGGAAAAGACCCTTCCATACAATAATTCCTGCTTTCATAACAAAAGACCAGAAGCCATGGATAAGCTTCGGCGTGATGGGCGGCGACATGCAGCCACAGGGGCATGTTCAGATTATCGTAAATATTATAGATTTTAAAATGAATCTTCAGGAAGCAGGTGATGCCCCACGAATGTATCATACAAACTCTTCAGAGCCTACAGGAGAACAAATGAACGACGGTGGTATTCTTCAGCTTGAGAGTGGTTTCAGATGGGAAGAAATAAGGAAACTTCTGGAGCAAGGACATACGATACAATGGAACCTTGGAGGCTACGGTGGTTACCAGGCAATAATGTGGGATGAAAAAAACAAAGTATGGTACGGAGCTTCCGAATCAAGGAAAGACGGACAGGCAGCAGGGTATTAGATCAAGGCACAGGACTCAGAGCTCAGAGCACGGGGCACAGAGCATAGAGTATACGAAGCAAAGCGGAGTCCCGAGAATCGGGAGAGCATAGAAGAAACAGTAATATGCGCTATCAGCGGATCATAGTAAGAACCATCTTAAACTTTTCCGGCGCATAAACTGAATGGGGTACCGAAGCTGGCATTATTATTGAGTCTCCTTCTGAAAGAAGATGTTTTTTGCCTCCAATTACGATTTCGGCAGTACCGTCAACTATCTGAACAAGGGCATCAAAAGGAGCTGCATGCTCACTCAATCCCTCCCCTGCATCGAACGAGAAAAGGGTAATATTTCCTCCCTGTGATTTAATAACCTGCTTACTTACAACACTTTTCGCTGAATATTCAACCATTTCAGGAAAACGGAAAGATTTTTCTTTTTCAAAAACCCGCTCTGTTTTATCCATAACATATTATATTTTATATTAACATTAAAAAATATAATAAGTTTATTTTACATTTTCACAATGAATTGACTCTCTGTTTGACTTCCAACACCTGTGTTGTTCCGCCTGTTTCGAGATTGATACCATGAGGTTTGTTTATTTTCCATGAGCCGCATGTAAAATCAGGTACATCAATAGACTGGGATTTATTTGCCACTGACCATTCGCTGAGCGGAGCCACTGAGCTCCATGTAACACCGTCGTACACATCCTGGTCGAGAGGTAATCCATTTCTCAGGCAGTCAATCATCCTCCAGTCCATTATGAAATCCATCCCACCATGGCCGCCCACCCTCTTTGCCATCTCTCCCACTCTTTTTATTATTTCGGGAGTGTATTTATCCCTAAACTCTTTAATAGTCTCTTCTTTTACCCATCCCTCTCCGATTGCAATCCTCTCTTCCGGGTATTTCACTGTCATTCCTTTTGTGCCTTTGACAAGATGTATCCTTGAATATGGATGGGACGACGAAACATCGTGTTGTACTTTTATTGTCTTGCCAAGAGCTGTATGTATTAAAGTAGTATTGAAATTTCCCCTGAATTTTGCATTTCTCCATGGTTCATAAAAAGAATCTTTCTCAACAAGTTCTTTTTCACGCAAGTACATTGTGAAGTCATTAGTTGACATAGAAGTGAGATATTCCATTCTGTCGCCACGGTTAATATTCAACACTTGAGCTATAGGCCCTAATCCATGAGTAGGATAGAGATTGCCGTTTCTCGAAGCATTCTCTTTCAGACGCCACATACCGGTATATGCACCGTCGGCTTGCCGGCTGTCGTCGGGTTTTTTAAATTTCATTTCAAGAAGGTTATGTATATATGCGCCTTCTCCATGAATTATATCTCCGAACATTCCCTGTCGTACCATATTAAGAGTAAGAAGCTCAAAAAAGTCGTAGCAACAATTTTCGAGCATCATACAATGCTTTTTCGTCTTTTCCGAAGTTTCAACAAGCATCCATGCTTCATCTATCGTCCTTATTAGCGGAACTTCACATACAACGTGTTTCCCATTTTCCATAGCGTAATTAGCCATCTGGGCATGCCATACCCATGGAGTACATATATATATCAGTTCGAGGTCCGGAAGTTCAACAAGTTTTTTCCAGATATTCTCATCACCGTAAAACTCCTGAGCTTCCAGTCTCCCTATTCTTGCAAGGTAACGTTGTGAGCCCTTTACTGCTACTTCGCGCAGATCGCCCAGAGCTTTTATTTCAACCCCCTCGATATATGAAAGGCGCTGAACGGCGCCACTTCCACGGTCGCCAAGACCAATGAAACCTACTCTTACAACCGGTATGGGAGGGGCAGCATAACCCGACATATTAAAACGCTGGCTATGTGATTTTTTTACAGCCTCAAGAATTTCAGGAAGGTTCGACTGCGGTTCCCTCGGTGCGCATCCGGATATCAAACCTCCGGTTACTGCACCTGCACCAACAAAAGATGCTGTTTTTAAGAAATTACGGCGACTGGTTTTCATGCTTTTCAAATTTTTAACACTTATTCGCAAATTAATAATTATATTTCATTGGATAGAGGAAACGAATAAAAATAAAATCTTTATATCCTTTTTAATTATGAATTTTATTTATCTTATTCCTAAACCATAACAGTTATTAATTGATTTAATATTCATTCGTTATAAGTTCAGAATAGAATGTCTTTACTTTTTCAGATTCTTTTTCCCAGCTAAGTTCTTCAGATGCTTTTAATGTATTTATTTTAAGTGACGATAATAGTTCCCTGTTGTCCGATAATATCCTTATGGTATCAGCTATTTCTTCAGGTGTCACTTCCGGTAAAATTATTCCACAGCAATATTTTGTCACTATATTGGTTATTTCCTCCAGATTTGAAGAGATAACAGGGATACCGGCCGATAAATAATCAAACAGTTTGTTTGGAAGGCTGAAGCGATAATTGATATTCGTGTCCTTTCCGAGTACCATTCCAGCATCGGCAGCTTTTGTGTACCGCATAAGTTCTTCCCATGGT
Organism: Bacteroidales bacterium; assembly: GCA_018056245.1. Taxonomy (GTDB): domain Bacteria; phylum Bacteroidota; class Bacteroidia; order Bacteroidales; family VadinHA17; genus LD21. The sequence goes on along the minus strand of JAGPFZ010000001.1, from coordinate 59,616 downwards.
AGGGGCGGAATGAACATTATTCTGTCATCAGCCTTGAGTTTTATTGTCATATCCTTAAGCGCAGGAACTACATCACCTGAACCTGCAATTATCAGCGTTACATTTTCCATTTCAGAAACAGCCTGTACAAGTTCCTCTGCTCCCCTGTCAATGTTTATTCCTGTCCCTTGAAGAATCACTACAAAAGAATTTTCGTCTATTCCTATTTCATCACGGCTTAATGGCTTTATACCTGACGATAACAGAGAACAATTTTTTACAACAACCGGCCTGATACCATATTTTGTTTTATAAAGATTTGCTATTGAATCACTTACGGTAATTACATATCTAAGATGCGGAAAAATCCTTTTCTCAATAGCATCCCACACAAATTTTACGAACTTCTTGTCTCTTATTTCAGGTAAATCTGTAAAATATTCATGTGAATCATAAACGACAGGTATTCTTTTGATTTTCGAAACTAAAAAATTTGGCAATAAAGTATCGAGGTCATTTGAAACAAGAAGGTCAAATCTGTGAAACAAAAGGTAAAAGAAGAGTCTTATATTGATAAACATATAAAAGAAAAAACCCTTATTAAAAACCATTTTGAATCTTTTTGTATTAAATGGAACGATGTTCTTTTTACAACATTCTGCTTTCTTTCTTCCGACGATAGTAACTTCGGTGCCCATATCCGACACAACACGTGCCATTTTCTGTACACGCTGATCAAAACAAATACAGTTAGTTACGGAAAAAACTATGCGCAGAGTATGTGTTTTGCCTTGCATACTCCAAAAATAGAAAAATTTGAGACGTTGATTATTTCTGCTTTCTTAATAAAAATTTTACATAAAAAACGGATAATCGAGCAGAATTGATACAATGATTTTTATTTAATTACCACTCTCATTGTCTTTACATCACCGTTCTGGTATTTAATTTTCAGAATATATATTCCTGCAGGCAGTTTATCAACCATAATCCTGTTAGTTCCCGTAAAAAGAGCTTCTCTAAGGACCTGACGGCCCGTTATGTCGAGCATTAAAACTTCACCTTCCCTTTCTGTCCGGATATTAAGCACGTCGGTAGCCGGATTTGGATATACGACTAACTCCTTTATACTTTCCGTTTCTATCATTGAAGCTATTTGAGTTTTGAATGAGATTTCATTTCCGTAAGCCAGTCCTATTGGATTCTCGGCAAATGCCCTGACATAATAAGTTGTGTTTGGTGTAAGTTCTGTGATTGTGGCAATAAAATCACTCCAGGAATTACCTGCGCTCAATTTATTATCGCTGATGGTAGGTGTAGTATGAGTTGCCCAGCACAAACCTTTATCAATGAAAGGCAACCCTCCTGTTGCAGTAATTGCTCCCCCGCTTTTTGCCGATTCCTCATTTATCTCGGTGGCATCATTTGTTATGATTTCAGGTTTATATATTGGAGTCGTCCACAGACCGGCATCTTCGGTTCCCATGAAAAGTACATTGTTGCCTGCTGCAAAAGACCTTGGAAACAAGCCCTGCGTTAAACCCTGGTTATTCCAGACCCTCAGCCATGAAGCACAGTTATCAATGCTGGCATATACTCCGGCAGGAGTTACAAAATACCATACTCCCTGAATTTGCTTCAAAGCATGCCATTCAACGTCGTATGGAAACTCAATTCCCGATACAATTGGTTCTTCCCAACCATCCATGGTAGAGTTGAGCTTAAAGAAAACTATTTTATTCGGGTATGTCGTATTGTCCTTTGCGGCTAGAATAAAGGTCAATCCGTCGGAACTAAAGCTTGATATAGCTGTGGGCTGTTTTTCCCAGTACCACCTGTCGGCAACGATAATTTCATAATTAGGCTGTTCCAGAGTTCCAGTTATGTCGGAAAAATTAGAGCCGTCGTCTTCAGATATATAAACGTGTATCCGGTCGCTTATCTGTCCAAATAATATCATCAGGCTGCCGTTGCCTTTTATGCCCATTACTTTATCTATATTAAGGGCATCAATAGCAGTAGTCAGATCCACCCATGTATCTCCTCCGTCGGTTGTAAACTGATAAGTGCCGGAGCCATCTTCTTCACCGAACCAGATTATAGGATTCCCTGCGCCATAATTGCCTATAAATATTTTGTAATATGAATCAGGAGCAGTTGTTAATTTTGTCCAATTCACCCCTGAATTTATTGATTTATAAAGATATTGCTTCTCATCGAAAGGATTTTCCCGTAAAGTCAGATACATTGTAGTCGGTCCACCCGGCCATATTGCGTCAATAAAATATAACATATCAACAAATTTAGTCAGGTCCCCGTTCTGTATAGTCCATGAGATACCGTTGTCAGTTGATTTTATCAGCCCTTTTGTTTCGCCAGGTGCCTTGGCAAAAATAGTTCCATCGGATAGTGTAACCAGATAATGGTAATCACCACCGTACACCTGGGATATTTTGGTCCATGTAAGGCCTGCATCGTCAGAATAAGCCATTAGATTATTAAAATATGAACCAATTAGCCTGTTGCTACCTGCCCTAATCATAGTCCCTCCCTCAAAAGTCGGCAACTCGACACCTGGATTTGTTATTTCAGTCCAGTTTAAACCAAAATCATTTGAAGAATAAAATTTAATTAAAATATTCGAGCTTTCACCAGTGAATAATGCTGAAGCAAAAGTGATATCTCCAAGCGAATGAATACTAAATAATTCTTGTAAACTAAGTCCTTCTCCTTCGATACCGGTCATTTTTTCCTCCCATGTGGAGGAAGCAGTGTTGAACCAACAAATCGCTGAAGCATCTCTGTCTATAATAAATAAATTATCTCCTGCGGGATCGATTGATAAATCTTCCACATCAATTTCGATATCTGTACTCAGCCCTGAAAGAGGGAAAGATGAGAAAGCTGTACCGTCGGTAGTGTACCATAGTATATTGCTGGAACTGCCGGATTCCTCAACAAAAAGAAGCCATCTGTTGTTATGTTCATTTACAAATTCGAAATAGATATTGTTGCCGGAATCATCAATAACAGGCCCCTTTGTCCAGTTACTTCCGTCGTCCGAGTAAGCAAGGCTGTTTATATTCTTATTCTGCACATTGTCCCATACAGAATGAGAGATAATGAGCCTGTTCCCGACACGTCCCAACTGGTTTGTCCAGCCCGTACTGAAGCCGGTAAGGTTTACTTTGTTCCACGAAATTCCGTCATTAACCGATTTGAAGACATTGCCGTTCGAGCATATCCAGAGTTCGTCTCTTCCTGCAATAAAGGCAATATTATTTACCGACAGATTTAACGTATCGAGTCCTTCAACAGAGAGATTCCATGTTACGCCGTTGTCGGTCGATCTTAATATTCCGCCGTTTGTTGCCATAACAACAGACGACCCGGTATAGACAATCCCGTTATATTCAACTGTCCCTTCAAGGGTCGAATGCTTTATCTGCGTCCACTGGGCGCTGGCTGAAAAGAAAATAATCAGCGATATAAAAAGAGTGTAGATTTTTTTCATATTCATTCATTTTTAAATTATTTTTATTCTTTTCTGTGTTTAACTACAGACATTTCATTAATTTAATTTCTCGATAAAAAAGTATAATTTTCAAGCTTTAAAATTATAAAAACTTACCTTGCAATTAATATCCTTTGAAAAATTAAAATATTCTTCTTTTCGTAAATAGTCTCTTTGTCAAATCAATTATTTTTAAATAACAGCAATATGTTTTGAACCTTTTGTCTTTTACCTTTTGTCTTTTGTCTTTTCTGAAGTTTATGAATTAATTAAGATTAAAGAAATTTAATGAAAAAAACAAGAATGACCAAATTTTTTTGACAAACTATGTTTTATTTGCATTAAACGACATAAAAGTAAAGACATATATTCTGTATAACTCATGAAGGCGGATTAAATAATTACATACCTTTGAAAGAAATCTTTAATGGAGGTTTACCGTAATATTTCACTAAAGAATCTCAATACTTTTAGGCTTGATGTAAGGGCTCAAACTCTCATTATCGTCAAAAACCGTGATGAGGCCAAAAACCTTTCCCTCAATAAAAATATCTCGGATACTCGTTATCTCATTACTGGCAGAGGCAGCAATATTCTTTACCTTTCAGATTTCGAAGGAACGATAATAATTTCCGGCATTGAAGGAATTAAAACCGAACGTAAAGAAAATCAATTTGTTCTGGTGAAAGCAGGTGCGGGGGTAATATGGGATAAGTTCGTAGAATGGTGTGTTGAAAAAAACCTGTCTGGCCTCGAGAGGCTTTCGTACATCCCCGGAAGTGTTGGTGCTGCTCCTGTCCAGAATATAGGGGCTTACGGCTCTGAAGTGAAAGATGTTGTTGTTAATGTGGAGGCAGTCTCGCTTTCAGACGGAAGTATAAAAAATTTCAGTAATGAAGAGTGCTGTTTCAGCTACCGCAACAGTATGTTTAAAAAAGAAAATAAAGGAAAATGGCTAATCACCAATGTTTCTTTCAAGCTTAGCACAAAGCATAATTTTACATACATTTATAATAGCGTTGCGGAGGAAGCAGATCGGCTTGGCGGTTTTTCACTTGCAAACATAAGGAAAGCAGTAATTAACATAAGAAAAAATAAGTTGCCCGACCCTGAGGTTACAGGTAATGCAGGGAGTTTCTTCAAGAATCCCGTGGTTAAAAGAGAAGATGCAGAAATACTGAAAGAGAAATTTCCGGATATACCGTTATACAGTGAGTCAGCTACCTATACAAAAATACCGGCCGCATGGCTTATTGAAAAGTGCGGGTGGAAAGGTAAACGGTATGGCGGTGCTGGTGTGTGGGAAAAACAGCCACTGGTAATCGTCAACCTTGGGTATGCGACCGGCATGGAGATATTCGAACTTTCGGAAATGATTAAGAAATCTGTTTTGGAAAAGTTTGGTATAGAACTCGAAAGAGAAGTCGAGGTCATTGGAAGAGAATTTCTCTAAATTCTCATCTCTACCCTATCTGAATATCTTTCTCTTATCCAGCTCTTTCTGATATTGGTCGGCATACCTGTTATGTTCGGCAAGAGTTCTTGAAAAATTATGATAACCTGAGAAGTCGGCTTTTGCTGCAAAATAAAAATAATTATGTTTTTCGGCATTCAGTACAGCATCAATACCTTCGATTGTAGGACAGCTTATAGGACCCGGAGGGAAACCTTTATATTTATATGTATTATATGGAGAATCTATTTGGAGATGATGTTTAAGTACCCTTGTAATTGTAAAATCATTGAGTGCAAATTTTATCGTTGGACAGGCCTGAAGAGGCATTCCATTCTTCACGCGGTTAATATATACGCCTGCTATTCTCGGTTTTTCATCGGCTTTCACAACCTCATCATCAACTATTGATGCGAGTATTGAAACTTCTATTCGGGTAAGGCCGAGAATTGCAGCTTTTCTATCTCTCTCCCCTTCCCAGAATTTGTTATATTCCTTAAGCATTCTGCGGTAAAATCCTTCAGCAGTTGTGTTCCAATAGAATTCGTAAGTATTTGGAATAAAGATAGATATTACATTCTCTCTTGTGAATCCGTCTTTCTTATAGTTTTCAGGGTCAGAAAGAAAATCTGCAATCTCAGCCGAATCGGCTTCAATTTGTCCACCTACTTTCCCGGCAAGCTGATAAATGTTGCGTATATTGTTAAAAGTAACCTTAACAGGTTTCTGGCGGCCGGATCTTAACATATTAATTAGTTCAACATAACTGATTTTGTCTTCCACAACATATCGGCCATGTTTTATTAATTCAGGATATTTTTTTTTCTTTGCTACCATATCGAGCAACTTGATATTACGTATTTCAAGATTAGCTCTGAGTGAATCGAGCACTTGTTGATAAGAAGCCTCTTCAGGAATGTAAATTATTGCCTTTGTTCCGGCCGGTGAGACATTGGCGGAGAGAAAAAGCCACCATAAAATAAAAATTAAAACCGCTATTACTATACCTGAGGAAAGAATAATATTTTTGAAACCGGTTTTAGACATAATATTTTCAAAGGGCAAAGATAATGACTTTGAAAATAAATAATTCTCTTTATTGATATATTTGTCAACTTATTAATTTAAATATTAATTCTTATAAATATGTCATTAACAGCAATTCTTATTTTAATTGTTATAGGGCTGATTACCGGGATGCTTTCCGGTATGCTCGGTATTGGCGGAGGTTTAATAGTGATTCCGGCTCTGGTTATCTTTCTCGGCTTCAGTCAGCATGAGGCACAAGGAACAAGCCTGGCTATGATGCTTCCACCTATAGGTATTGTTGCAGCTATAAATTATTACAAAGCAGGCTATGTCGACATTAAAGTTGCTCTCATTCTGGCTGCTGCCTTTATAGTAGGCTCGCTTTTCGGAGCCAAACTGGCTATAGTTCTTTCAGGAAATCTACTCAAGAAAATTTTCAGCATATTCCTTATAATCATGGCAGTTAGAATGCTTCTCTGGAAATAAAAAACATGAAACCAAATGGATGATGGATTATGGATGATGGGATTAATATAAAGGTCCTAAAATACGTGCAAGTGACTCCTTATATTTATCAGTTTTTTTTCGTCTTTTCCATTCTTCAATTTTTATTTCATTACTTTTTGATATATCAGAATAAAAGACTTTTAGCAGGCGGGCTGCAAAATCCTCGTCATAAATCATAGCTGCAATTTCAAAATTCAGGTCAAAGCTTCTCATATCAACATTAGCGGAGCCAACCGAAGCAAAGACATTGTCAACAAGAAGATATTTTGAATGATTAAATCCTTCATTATAAAGATATATTTTTATACCTGCCTCCATAAGTTCCTCTATATAAGATCTTGTATTCCAATATGCTACCGGCGAATCCGATTTGCCGGGTAGTATCAGTCTGACATCAACTCCTGAAAGGGATGTTGTGAAAAGTGCATTTAATATCGTCTCATCGGGAGAAAAATATGGAGTACACAGGTATATGTATTTCCTTGCGGTTGCGATAGCTGAAAAGTAAACTTGCATTATGTTAGACCAGTCGGAATCAGGGCCGCTGAATGCAATCTGAATCCAGCATTTATCTGTTACTTTACTCTCATCAGGTAAAAGGTTTGTATCGTTAAGAAGAATTTTACTAACAAAGTACCAGTCGACCATAAATACGTTATTGAGTGAAGTAACTGCTTCTCCTGTTATAAAGAGGTGAGTATCGCGCCAATTGCCTATTGAACGCTGACCGTGAAGATATTTATCGGCAATATTAAGTCCTCCCACATAACCCTTTACACCATCAACAACAAGGATTTTCCTGTGATTACGGTAGTTTATCTTATTTGTCAGCCATGGAAAGCTTACGGGCATGAATGGATAAATTTGCACGCCGTTATTCCGCATCCATCTGACTATTTTTTTGCTTAGATTCCAACTTCCGACATCGTCAAAAATAACTCTAACTTTTACTCCCTCTTTTGCCTTTTCAACCAGAGCATCGCAGAATTTCATCCCGAGGATATCTGATTCAAATCTGTAAACTTCCATATTTATATACCGCTTAGCTCCTGCTATGGATTCAAACATCGAAGGAAAAGTATCCTTGCCGTCAATCAGAATATTTACCTTATTATATTCAGTAAGATACGATTTATTATTATTGAGCATTAATTTGATAATATGCTCTTTCTCTTTTACTTTTTCACTTGCACCTGAAAGCCGCTCATGTAATGTATTTGCCTGAATATCTGCTATATTACTTAGCTGTTCAGCATCAAGGATGCTTTTATGGGAGAATATTTTTTGTTTCCGGTAATTTTGGCCGAATAAAAGGTAAAAAATTATTCCGACTACAGGAATAAGCAGAACTACCATCACCCACGAAAGAGTTTTATAAGGAGCTCTGTTCTGGAAAATAATAATGAAACAAACAAATACAACAGTAATAATGTAGAGGCCTGTTAATACATTTTGCAAAGTCGGTAATCCTGTTAGAAAAATAGTCATTTAGTAAAGCAAAACATTGTAAAAATAAAAAAAACTCTCTCAATAAGAGAGAGTTTTTTATTTTATATGCTTTAATTGAATTAAAATGCCTTACTTAAAAAATAAGACCTACACTGAGTAATAACGATGGCTGGCGATGGTCAAGCTTGAAAGTCTGTCCGCCTATATTTACAGCATCTCCAAATTTTCCTGAAAGGCTACCGCTGTATCTAACATCAAATGTAAGTTTTTTAAGAAGGTCGAATCCTAAGCCTGCCTGGAATCCGAAAGTTGCATTTCTATACAATTCATCAAAATTCGAATCTTCAACAAGTGCTTTTGGTGAGCCTATCAGAATATCTGCTGCTGGTCCTGCATTAATCCTGATCGGCCCAAGTTTAAAGCCAAGAAGAACAGGTATTTCGAGCTTATTAAAGGTCTGTTTCTTAAGTTCAGTGGCAGAAACAGTCGTTACATTATATTCATAAGTATTAGAAGCAAAAACTGCCTCGGGTTGAATATAAACACCAAAAAGTGAAACCCTCAGAAAAAGACCCGCATGAAATCCCCATGCAGCATTTTTCAAAGCTTCTATAGTTGTCGAGCCGTCGGTAAAATTGTATTCAGCTACATCGGCCATAGTAGCGCCCGCTTTCAAACCAAATTTAATCTGTGAAAAAACTGGAACTGAAAAAAGAAAAACAAAAACAATTATCAAAAACCTTTTCATAGTTATACTTTTAAGTTCGACTTAAAAAATTAATCAGATATATAACGTGAAATAATATAAAAAGGTTGCTCAAATGAGTAATTTATTATTGAGGATGGAGGATTGGATGATTGAATGATTGGATGATTGGATGATTTGATTTGCTTTCTGAAGTATTAATAAATCTGAAGGCTCTGACGGTAATCTTTAATGTCTATAAGCTTTTTATTACGTTTAACGGCATAGATTTTGAGGATTATTAATAAAATAAAAAGCATGAGGAATATTTTTTTTGTAATTATACTGAGTACTATACTCTTCCCTGCCTGTTCCGGATCAAAAAGTGCTTCATCTGAAGGTTCGAGTTCGTCAGGTGAGAAAAAGGCCGCCGAAAAATTTTTTATTCGCAAAGCCATAGAAGAGAGAAAATATGTTATTATGGTTGACAGGATTATACCGTCAAGAGGCAGACCTGTTGAACTTGTACCCAGAAATAATTTCATAATAATAGACGGTGAATTGGCATCGGTAAGCATGGCATATCTCGGTCGCTCTTTTGGAATAAGGAAGATAACAGGGATAAACTTTAACGGCCATATCGGCAGATATGAAATGAAAACAGACGATAAAAAGGATGTTTACAAAATAAATGTGGAGGTAATAAAAGATAATGACAAGTTTAATATATACATGTCGCTTGGAGCAAATGGTTTCTGCTCCATATCAGTTACTAATCCATATATAGAAACGGTGAATTACCATGGCACCATTGTTCCTCTTGAAGATTACAGGCCACCTACTGTTCCGACAATGAAATCCACAATTTAGTTCAGCTTTAAAATTTCAGAACTTACAGATATTCAAGATACTGAAGATTTTGTTTCAATTCTATGTAATCTTCATCCTTTTCACAGTAACCATATTCAAAACAGTAGTTATACTTCACCCCGTCTTTTGTTTCGATAATGTGGGTGAAGAAATTAAAATTATAACCAAGTGCAAACAGTGCATCCTTATGAAGAACTGTTTTCCCTTCATTATAAAGATCGCACAGAATACGTCTGTTTTTTCTTAACAATCCGTGAACATTACGCACATAATTATTACTGTCGCGGTTTAGTTTGTTATTGTAATTATTCCGGCACTGGTCGGAACAAAACTTCTTATCTGAACGTCCACGGATAATTTCGCCGCAATCGAGACATTTACGTTCCACAGTTGTAAAGTTTTGATAAAGATATAAAAAAACATTTTCAAACGGATAGAAACGATTATAAATAAGTTTTAAACGTCTATAAATGTTTAAAAACCGACATACATGATTACCTCATTTTAAATTTGGCAAGAATAAAATTCATTTAATGTATTACTTAAAAATTACAGTTATGAACAAGTTAAAAAACAGAGTACAATTAATCGGTAATCTGGGTCATGATCCGGAAAACAAGACACTTGAAAGCGGGAAAAGAGTGGCACATTTTACTTTAGCCACAAGCGACACGTTCAAAAACGGCGATGGCCAAAAAGTAACGGAAACCACATGGCATAATATTGTCGCATGGAACGGCCTTGCAGATTTTGCAGGAAAATATCTTAAAAAAGGCAGTCAGGTTTGTCTCGAAGGTAGATTATCGTACAGAAGCTACGAAGATAAGACAGGTGTAACCAAGTATATAACCGAAATAATTGCCGACGAACTTTTAAGCCTGAGCAAGGCAAAATCGTCCGATTCTTAATAAAGATGAAACTCCATCCTGATTTTCAGAGGGTTTGATGATGCATTCCTGGTGCAAAAGAGGGTTGAAAAATAATTTTCAACCCTCTTTTATTGTCTTTTCTTTTTCTGCTGACTACACTATTACGGAAACATAATAAATTCATTTGTTTTTACAGGAACGCGGATTACACTAATTTTTACGGATCCACGCCAATCCGTGAAAATCTGTCGCATCTGTTTCATCAATGTTCTAATTGCAAATAATATAGAAATTGTCTGAAAAAAGGAAATATGGGACAAAGTAAAAAGAGCAATCCGGCTTAAGTTAGCTTTTCAAATAAAAAAATAACTTTGGAACATGAAAAAACAAAATCATTTAGCTTCTTACAATGTCAATAAATAAAAGATTAATCACATTAATACTGGCTCTTATAACAGCATCGCCCTTGCTTTTATCTCAATCCGACAAAAGCAAGGTCATGCCAATAACTGAGATTTTTACAGATTTTCATTTCGCTCCTGGAAACAGTGATATATCCAAAGGATTTAGTGTGAAAAGAGCATGGTTCGGAAGTGATTTATATTTCGATGATAAATTTCACGCAACATTTATTCTGAATATGGTAAAGCTACTTGATACAATGCCGTACTATGGTGAAAGATCGCCAATAAGGGAAGCATCAATCGGATATAATTCGGAAAAGCTGAAGATTGCTATTGGAATCACCGGTACAAGGATAATGATGTTTCAACAGAAATTCTGGGATAAACGATATGTAGCGAGTACTTTCCAATCACTTAATGGTTACGGATTTCTTTTCGATCTCGGGCTTGCTATGGATTATAAATTCAACGATATTATCGAAGCTGATTTTACACTTATGAATGGGGATGGTGTATCGAATAAAACAGACGGGAGTCTGAAAATCGCAGCAGGAATAAATATTTACCCACTGAGGCAGGTAGTTTTAAGAATATACGGCGATACACGCAAAAAGAATGAATTACGGCAATCGACATTTATTGGTTTTGCAGGATTTTCATATAGTGTTATTAAATTTGGAGCTGAAATAAATTACAAATCAAACCTTGATCTTAAAGAAGGACATAACGCATGGGGCGTTTCAACGACCGGATCAATAAATCTGACTGAAAAATTTCAGCTTTTTGCCAGATATGATTATTCCACTTCGGTCATAGTCCCGGGCGATGCTGCAGAATGGAATTATAAAAAAGATAACTCCCTCTTAATAGGAGGATTACAATACACATTTAATAAATCTGTCAGAATAGCAATTGATTATCAGGCAACTATTCCTGCTGACAATAATCAGGATATTAGCGATATGATTTTTTTACATGCACATTTCAAACTTTGAAAAGATTATTTTACAGGCATGTTTATTACATTTTAGCGATGCTTACTTGCTTTTTTGTAAATTATACCATTCTCCAATAAATTTCCCACCGATATCATCTTATCAATAGCAATTATCATATTTTTCAAATTGTCAAATTATCACTACCGTATCTATAATTTCATAATCCTGATTTGAAAAAGACCGTACAGATGTAAAAAAGAACCTTTAAAATGATTAAATTTAAAGTAAAATTTTCAAGAATAAAATCATTATTGCTTACTTTACAAATTTGTTATAAGAATTTACGTTTATAAGAAAATTAAATTTTGAAGAAATTTTTGTTTATCGGATTCATTACGTTTATTGCTGTTCTGTCTGTGTCAGGGCAAATTCCGGGATCGAAGAAACTGATACAGGCAACGGGTTTTATTACTGACGATGAAAATAAACCTGTTTATAATGCTGCAATTGTATCAAAAAAACTCAACAGAGGAACCATAAGTGAATTTTCAGGGATTTACTCTATTATATCAATTCCTGGTGATACTATTACAGTAAGTGCGCTCGGATATAAAAAATATCTTTTCAGTATCCCTGTTGATTTCGAAGGGCAAATTTTCAAAAAGGATATAAGCCTTGTTTCCGATACTATTTCCATTGAAGGAATTACCATTCTTCCATGGAGGAATTATGAAGAATTTAAGAGAGAATTTCTTTCAACCGTTCCGGCTTTAAAGCCTGAGCTTCGTTATATGTATCAGAATCTGGCATATATTCAAAGAACCATTGAAAATAGCGAAGGCAAAAGTACGCCTGAAGCAGGCTATCGAATGGCCATGCAGCAAACAGCAGATGGTATTATTACACGAAACCAGAGTCCGGCAAACAATTTGTTAAATCCTTTTGCATGGGCTAAGTTTTTTAGCGGAGTTAAAAACGGACTTCTGAAAAATGAAAAATCTGGACAAAAAAGCAAAAACAAAACAAAAGTTTCAAGTAATGATTAAATATCTGCTGTTTTAAACTCGTTATTTCCTGTTTCAACCGAGTCGAATATTATTAGTAAAGCTTAATAATAGCAAAAACGATATTTCTTCCGATTGTAATCCATGTGCTATTAACATAGATTTGAATTGTTTACCGTTATTTATAAATAAAAAATAATAACCGGGTAAAAAACGAATCTTCTTCAGTAAACAGCAATTATTAGTAATTTTGCATTTCATGATACGGAGCAAGGAGAAACTCATCGGCTTACTTGGTGCAATAATAATTCACCTTATTGCTGGCATAATATTGATGATTGTCAAAATCAATTCGTTCGATATAAATAAATATATGCAGGATTACAAAATTGTCATTGAGTTTAATGAAATACCGTATATAACTGATTCAGACGCAGAAACAGGAACTGCCGTCGGTTCAGAAAATATTTATTCCGATGATCAGGAAATCCTTAATATTGCTCGTAATCTTGCTGAAAAGCCTGATGTAAAAATCGATCCGAATGATTATCTAGAAAAAGTGAAAGAAGAGATGATTAAAAGCGGGCTCCTTGGTCCGGATAATTTTATTGATGAACAGAAAAGGCTTATGGCGGAAAAACAAAATGAAGGTATTGAAGTTCAGCAAAATGCTAAGGCGAAATCTGACGAGATTATAAAGGAATCAAATGAAATTGCTGCAAAGTATAGCGGGCCAACAAGAATATATTATTATCTGCCCGAAAGAGTTCAAATTTATCTTCCCATTCCTGTTTATAAATGTGAAACAGGTGGAAAAGTAACCATTTCTATTGAGGTTGATCCAAAAGGATTCGTTTCCAAAGCATTTGTGGTCGAGGGCGAAAGCACTACTTTAGACCCTTGCCTTATAGAAGCAGCAATATCGTCAGCTCAAATATCGAGATTCTCGCCTGATGCCTCGGCTACAAAAAATATTTTTGGCACAATTACTTATCATTTCGTTCCACAATGGGAGAAAAATTAAGTTGCTTTTTTAGAAAAAAGCGTCTGGTAAATCATATTTAAAAGGCTTTATAATATCAGGGCTATTTTTGTCCGCATCTTTTTTACTTATAAGGTTGCTTATTGTATAAGCATTAAGAATATTATCCGGATAAGGAGCTAAAAGAGCAAATAATTTATCTGTCTGTGTTCCTTTATTAAGCCATTCATCTTCATTTATTTTTTCAATAATAGCTGGCATTCGCTTTTTAGAATTATGTATTCTGGCCATCATTTCATTTGCACTTGTGGTGATTATAGTAAACGTTCTGACAATTTCACCGGAAGTGCTTTCCACCCATTCAGACCATAAACCTGCTACCGACATAATATCCCCATCGGCTCTGAAAATATACCATGGTATTTTTCTTTCACCAATATGTTGCCACTCATAAAATCCTCTAATGGGTATAATGCATCTTCTGGAAAAAAATGAATTTGAAAATGAAGGTTTTATATGAATGGTCTCAGCCCTTGCATTAAATGTCTTGAACCTGATTTTATTGGCATCTTCATCATTTTTTACCCACGAAGGTATTAAACCCCACTTCATATTTTCTATTTTATCTCTTCTTTCAGCTCCAACAACTGGCAAATCAGGAAGTGAATAAGCATGATAATAATAACTCGGCTTATACCGGTCATAATCAATCAGTTTGGCATTATAGCGACTCTCAATTTCTTCTTTTACCAGGTTGACATTTATGGAAAAACACATAATTGAATATCGAATATCGAATATCGAATATTGAACATCGAAGATTAAAGGTTGAACATATAGATTGTAGTTTATTTCATAAAGATATCATCTGACAATGGAGAATTAATATAGTATGCAAAAAGGTCGTGCTCAGGCCATTTATGTATTTTAGAAAGTGCACTGGTGATGAAATAATTTACTTCGGTTGAAATTTCAGGTCCATTCCAGCAGCTTGTATTAAGTAGAATAGCCCATACGGTGCCGTCGGATTGGTGCTTAACCATACCTGCTGTGCCAGGGAAAGAGCCAGTCCTCCACCATGTTCCGTCTGGCGAGGTTGCTTTCCATCCTGCAGGTGCATAGCCGCTTTGTATATTTGTCATGAATTCGACCGATTCTTTGCTCAGTATATCTTTTTCTGTATTACATCCATCAATAGCAAGTACAAATTTTACAAGATCAGGCGCAGTTGCAACCCATGCGCCTGCTGCACCGAGAGATTCAATATCATTTCCTCCGTAGGATGCCGGGAGCAGTTCTCCTGTTCCATAAACCGACATTTTTAATATAGCATCATCTGGCTCATAATAAGAAACCTCGAACGGCAGTTTTTCCTTTTTTAGATTATGTGCCAGGCACATGTCATAAATGCATGCCGATTCCAGTATATTCTTTCTGCAATAAACTTCATAGGGCATTCCAGTAACCTTTTCAATCACCAGACCCAGTATAGCATATCCCAGATTTGAATAAGAACGGCCAGTGCCAGGTGTATAATGAAGATTCTTATTAAGTGCAAACCGAACAATTGTTTTAGTATCAACCGGAGGGGAAATGCCCATTTCCTTTGCAACAACCAGAGGCATGAACATCTGGTCACCCCATCTTGTAGTCCATCCGCTTTCATGGGCAAGTAAATGAGCAACTGTTATATTGTACACTCTTTTGTCTTTCGGGTTGCTATAGAAAGGATCATTCAGAATGCCTCCTGGTCCGAAAACCTTATCATATACTGAAATTTTTCCTTCTTCCTGCAGTTTCATAATTGCTGTAGCAGTGACGAGCTTCGAGATGCTTGCTATTCTAAAGCGACTAAAAGGTTGCACAGGTTCATGCAATGTACTGTCGGCATAACCGAAACCCTTTGCGTAAACAAGTTTCCCATCTTTTGCAACTGCTATTGAAGCGCCTACTATATTCCATCGGCGAATAAATTTGTTTATAACTTTTTCAAATTCATCAAATTCAGGGTAATCAGAAAGTTCATTTGAAAGTCTTATATTACCTGGAACCAGTTTTTCTGTGAAATGAATATCATTTTCAACTGCTTCCGGACCATATCCTGACAGAAGTACCAGAATTACAATAAATAATAATTTGACTGTTTTTTTCAAAACACTTATTTGAATAATACAAAAATAAAAAATATCACAAAAAAAATTAATTTGTTATATTAATTAACATAATTCCTGTATGTCAAAAATATTAACTAAATTAATATCTTTGTGTTATGCCTATGAAAACCTCAACATATCTAAGGAAGGCTATCACTCTTATGCTATGTTTATGTGTATTTTATAAATCTATACCACAGGAAAATGAGCAGGAGGAAAGTGATACTCTCAGTTACGAGGATATATTGAGAGGTCCTGATGTTGAATTTAACTTGAATTACAATCTGTTGATTGCATCGGCCGAAGGAGATGTTATTGGGATAGAATGGTTGATTAGACACGGTGCAGATGTTAATACTTCAACAAATGAAAGGGCGACCCCGCTCCATTTTGCAACAGCAAATAATAAACCCAATGCCGTGAGAGTTCTTCTTGAAAATGGTGCCGATCCAGATGTTATATCAAACTATTCCGAAGCGCCTCTCCACATAGCTGCAAAAAGTAATTATCTCGAAATAGCTGAAATATTGGTGCATTATGGAGCCGATGTCAATATTACCGACAGGTTCGGGGCGACTCCGCTTCATTATGCGGCTGCATACGGCTATTTTGAAATGGTTGACATACTGCTCTATTACGAAGCGGCAACATATATTAAAGACAAAGATGGAACTACTCCTCTTATGGCTGCAATTTGGGCAGGACATGTAGATATTGCCGACCTTATTATCCAAAACAGTGCAAATGTTTCTGAAAAAGATAAAGACGGATTTACTCCATTTCTGATTGCAGCACAGAATGGTGATACTTTGATAATGGAGCTTCTTATTAAACGATTTGTAAATATTTATGAAACTAATAATTATGGTTACAACGCACTATGTCTGGCAACCAAATCGAATCATATTGAGGCTGTTAAATATCTTTTAAGAAAGGGAAACAGTTGGGTAAGTGAAAATCCAAACTCGGTCAATCCTTATGATGTTGCCATAACTTATGGGAGAAAAGAAATAGTGAAAATACTGGAAGAAAGCAATATAAACACTGTTTCAAATAATAGAATTGACCATATAAACTTTCTCCCAGAAACAAAATTTTGCCTTCACGATTATTACATAGGGGGTTCAATATCTCTGAAGGAAATATCACGAAATATAGGATTTACTTTAGGATATGATTTTAAACCTGCTTATTCCCGTGTATTAATGAAAGTCTCAGATGAAATATTCTATCAATATATGGATAAAAGCTCCCTGATATACGCTGGCGTTTTTAAAGATTTTGCAGTTACCGACAATCCGCTTGGTGGCAACTGGTTTTTTTCAATTTCTCTTGCCGGTGGGTATTTCCTAGGTAATAAGCTTAAAGGGACGGATATTGTTCCAGGAAACAAAATAAAATTTATTCCTTCAGCAGGGATGAAATGGCTTAAAAATAACTTTAGTTTGCAATTTAATGCTGAGTATTATAATCTTCCATTTTATAGAATTGGTCCGATATGGATCAAAGCAGGTATTGGATACAATATGTTCTTCAACAAGATAAGAGCACCAGGGAAAATAATAAAGTGGTATTGACATATCTATGAAAAAGTATATTGATTATATCCTTTTCATTTTTCTTGCAGTCGTATTTTCTTGCGACGAGAACCTTTTACTAATTAAGTGTGATGAGTGTAGCGAAACTGAACCTGATTATGCTACGTTGATAATAAAACTGGACAAAAAAATCAGAGATGAATTTTCACCTTCGGTTTTAGTAAGAATTTATGAAGGGAAATTGGAAGACAATATTCTTATTGATAGCTATTATGTGCCTTCCTCTGATTGTAAAATAAATGTTGCACTGAACAAAATATATACTGTTACAGCAACTTATACTGACGAGAGAGGAATAGTTTATATTGCAGTTGATTCGGCATATCCGAGAGTAAAATATGAAAAGAATCAATGCAAAGAGCCTTGTTATTATGTTTATGACAAAACTGTTAATCTGAGGATTAAATATCAAAATTAATACGTGTAATATCTACACTTTTTCTCCTGATAAAACCCTTCTTAACTCCTTTGGTGTAATGTTTGTCTTTAGTTCTCCTGCTTCGGCAAGGCTTATCCGACCCGTTTCTTCAGATACAACAATAACAAGAGCATCGGTTTTTTCGGAAATTCCGAGAGCGGCTCTGTGTCTCATACCATAATCGCTTGAAATATTTGTCTGTTCGGTTATAGGAAGCGGACATCGTGCGGCGATTATCTGGCCACGTTCTATAAGAACGGCACCGTCGTGAAGAGGAGTGTTTTTGGAAAATATTGTCTCAATAAGTTCAGAACTGATCTGTGAATTAAGCTTTTTACCGCCTTCCGTCCATGGCTCAAGTGTTCCTGAACGGCCTATAACAATAAGGGCACCTGTCTTTTTCCTTGCCAGTGATTCCACAGCACGAATTATCTCTTCAATATTATGCGGACTTTCTTTCGGGGAATTCCTTTCGAAAAGATATTTTAAGCCTGGTAAATTCTTATTGTAAATATATTTGTTGCCCGTTATCAATAGAAATCTTCTTATCTCCTGCTGAAAAACAATTATAAGCGCAATGACGCCAACACCTATTACCTGGCCAAGAAGAGTGCTCATAAGCTCAAGGTTTAAGGCCTTGACAATAAGCCAGAAAATATAAATAAAAAAAACTGTTATGAATATGCTCAGTGCCGGAGTACCTTTGATAAGCTGGTAAAGCTGATAGAACAGAAAGGCCACAAGGAAAACATCAACTAAATCTAGAAATGTAATTTTGAAAGGCATCCAAATAAATTTAAAATTTTACAATAACACAATCTTTTCCTTTTGCATAACTCTTAATACAAGCTCACGAGTCTGTACGGCTTCTTTTATATCATGAACCCGAATTATATCGGCTCCATTCAACAATGCAATCGTATTTAGTACGGTTGAACCGTTGAGAGCCTCATCAGGTGTAATATCAAGTGTCTTCCATATCACCGATTTCCTTGATACTCCTACGAGCACCGGCAACCCCGTAATACTGAACTCCCTTAATCGTCGTAAAATTTCAAAGTTATGCTCCGCGGTTTTCCCAAAACCTATACCTGGATCAACTATTATATCCTTAACACCGGCCGACTGAAGTGTTACAATCTTCTCTCCCATCCACATAAGAATTTCTGCCACAACATCTTCATAAAAAGGATTATTTTGCATACTGGCAGGAGTTCCTTTCATATGCATCATTATATATGGCACATTGAGTTGCTTAACAAGAGGAAACATTTCTTGGTCGAGTTCACCCCCGGAAATATCATTGATTATATGAGCACCACATGATGTTATCGCCTCATAAGCAACATCAGCCCTGAATGTATCTACAGAAATTACAGCATCAGGAAATAACCCGGATATGATTTTTATTGCAGGTAAAACTCTTTTCTTTTCCTCTTCAACAGTTATAGTTTCTGCGCCCGGCCTGGAAGAATAACCACCAACATCTATAAAATCGGCACCCTCGCTTATCATTTTCCGTGCTGTTTCGATTATCTCATCTTCATCGGTCCGGCAACTACCAGAATAAAATGAATCAGGAGTGACATTAATAACCCCCATTATTCTTGGCCTCTGCAGATCAATAAGCCTTCCTTTAACATTTATATATCTCGATTTTCTGAACATCGCCTTAAAAACTCAAATGTAATTAATTTTTTTTTCTTCTCTTAATTCATCCATTTTACCTATCTCCCAATCTCTTCTTCTTCCTCTTCTTCTCTCCTTCTTTCCTTTAATATTTCACTTTTTTCTTTCACTCTTCATTATTACATTTGTATTCAAACTTTCCTAATGAAGCTTTTTGTTATAGAAGGCCTTGACGGTTCAGGAAAAACGACCCAGATAAAACTACTCAAAGATTTTTTTGAGAAACAGGGACTCTTATCTGAGCATATTCATTTTCCCAGAACTGATACTCCCTGGTTTGGCGAACTTATTGCACGTTTTCTCAGGGGTGAATTTGGGTCACTGAATAAAGTTGATCCATATCTGGTCGCAATGTTATATGCCGGCGACCGAAAAGATGCTGCTCCATTAATAAACGAATGGCTTAATGAAAAAAAAGTAGTACTTATTGACCGTTATACTTATTCAAATATTGCATATCAATGTGCAAAAATTAAAGATACAGAAGAACAAAATAGACTGAAAAACTGGATTTTTAGGCTTGAATTTGAATATTTTGCGATTCCAAAGCCATCGTTAAACATTTTTCTCGATGTGCCATTCTCTTTCACTAAAGATAAACTCACTTCAGGGCGAAACGGAAGTGATAGAAAATATCTCAACGGTCAGAACGATATACATGAAAGTAATTTAATATTCCAAATGCGAGTTCGCGAAATGTATCTTAATGTTGCTGAAAACGATCCATTACTTACAGTTATAGATTGTTCCGATTCGGACGGTCTTATGCTTGCACCCGAAAAAATATTCGTAATGATTACTGAGCTGCTGAAAGAAAAAGAATTAATATGATATTAAAGACTTTAAAAGTTCTTTTGAGGATAATTACTGGCGCTGTTTTTGTTTTTTCCGGAACAGTAAAAGCTATTGACCCTATGGGTTCGGCTTTTAAATTTTCGGACTATTTCTCAGCATTCGGCATTGATTTTCTTCAGCCTTTAAGCCTTCCTCTTGCCATCATTCTATGTCTTGCTGAATTTATCTCAGGCTTTGCAGTTTTGACCGGAATAAGATACAGGGAAGGATTGCTGGGCATATTGATTCTGATGGCTATTTTTACCCCGCTCACTCTCGTGCTTGCAATTACCAACCCTGTTACGGATTGTGGTTGTTTCGGCGATGCCGTCAAACTTACCAACTGGCAAACGTTTGAAAAAAATATTTTGCTTTCAGCATTCATCGTGATACTTTTCTTTGACATAAATAAACCGAACGGGTTTCTAATTGATAAACCAACAAGGGGATGGCTTACAATAGCCGCAATGTCATTAGTTTTTCTCGGATTTACCTTTTATAATCTTATTTATCTCCCTGTTATAGATTTTCTTCCATACAAAATAGGTAATAATTTAAAAGAGCTGATGACTATACCTGAAGGAGCGCCGGCACCAGTTTTTAAGACGACATTTATTTATGAAAAAAATGGAATAAGGAAAGAATTTACTCTCGATGATTATCCGGCAAATGATACAACATGGAAATTCATTGACCAGAAGTCAATAATGGTAAAAAAAGGATATGAACCGCCGGTTCATGACTTTGCAATAATAACAATAGACGGCAAAGATATAACCGATTCGGTTTTGAATAACCAGGGATATACTTTGCTTATGATATCGCGTAAACTTGAGCAGGCAAAAGACAATAGAATCAAAAAAGGATTCGAAAGTGGCAGAAAATGTATTGCTAATGGAATTGATTTTTATATACTTACATCGTCTGAGACTGAAAAAGTAAAAAAATATGAGAACGGCCTTAAATTCTGCCTTGCCGATGAAACGACACTCAAGACGATGGTGAGAACGAATCCCGGATATATAATGCTGAAAAACGGCGTTGTTACAGGAAAATGGTCGTGGGCAAATCTGCCTGACGACATTGAAAAATTAATAAAACAAAAGTGATTAATTATTAATTCATTAACTTAAAATTACTATGAGAAAAAAAGTTGTAGCCGGAAACTGGAAGATGAATATG
Source organism: Bacteroidales bacterium (assembly GCA_018056245.1). GTDB lineage: Bacteria > Bacteroidota > Bacteroidia > Bacteroidales > VadinHA17 > LD21. The sequence continues at coordinate 38,059 of JAGPFZ010000001.1, read as the reverse complement.
GAATTGAATGCAGGATTAGAACTTGCAGCAGAAATAAAGAATTATTTCAAAAATAAAAAAACCAATGCTGATGTTGTATTATGTACTCCTTTTATTCATCTTGCTCCGCTGAAGGAAATACTTCAGAATAGTAACATTGGCTGGGGGGCTCAGAATTGTCATTCGGAACCTTCAGGGGCCTTTACAGGGGAAATATCATGTGGAATGATAAAAAGCACAGGAGCCGGATATGTTATCATCGGACATTCGGAACGGAGAACATATTTCAAAGAAGACGATGAATTCCTGAACAAAAAAATAAAACTCGCAGTTGCAACAGGTTTAAATGTTATTTTTTGCTGCGGCGAGGTTCTTTCCGAACGCAAATCGGAAATCCATTTCGATGTTGTAAAGAATCAGCTCGAAAAAGGTATTTTCAATCTTTCCAAAGAAGAAATGAAGAATGTAATTATAGCTTACGAACCTGTATGGGCTATAGGCACAGGGTTAACAGCGACACCTGCTCAGGCTCAGGAAATGCATAGCTATATAAGAAAATTAATAGCTGAAAAATACGGAAAGCATTTTGCTGAAGAAACAACTATTCTTTACGGAGGAAGCTGCAAGGCTTCAAATGCTAAAGAATTATTCGATATGCCCGATGTTGATGGAGGACTTATCGGCGGTGCTTCGTTGAAAAAAGAAGAGTTTTGTGCAATAGTTGAAGCCATTAATTGATTGCGTATTTGAATTGATATTTTTCTGTTTTATGACCATTTTCATTAATAAATAAATTAAATTAATTTATTAAAGAGTTCGGAAATTTCTGATCCGGTAAATCATTTACTGATGGCTAAAAAGCTCACTATAATTCTATTAATCTTTCTTTCTGCTGTTAGCATGCTTTCACCCCAAACTCGAAAGAGTTTTTCCGGTGAAAAGGAAAAATTCTCGGAAGAGTTAACTGCATACATGGGGCCTAATCTGAATGCCGAACAATTAGTAATTCTTAATAATTTCAAATCAAGATGGGACAGCTCATATTTCAATAGAGATATTTCACAGAGTATAATGGAAATAAGCTCTATGCTGGCAACCAGAAACATGAGAGCAGTACCTCATTTTATTAATTTTCTAAAAACATTGAGCCTTCTTTCTGACTATAAAGGCAATCAGGGATATTTTAATATCTGGTTAAACGGTCTTGCTGCAATGATAAATAATCAGACAGTAACAAATGACATACTCGATAGGTTCATCAGAAATACTGGCTCATTCGTTTCATCAGGTATCGCTGCAGAATCGGGTTCAGCCTGGTGGAAGATAAAGGGTGGAAATGTCACTTTTAAATTCGATACGGCATTTTTTCTAAATTTACACGATGTTACCCTAACGGCTTACTCACAAAAAGACAGTACTGAAATATTCAAAGTAAATGGAAGATATTTTCCAGCTATTCAGATTTTCAAAGGAACAAGCGGAGTTATTTATTTTGAAAAGGCGGGTTATAAAAGAGACGAGGTTTTTGCAGAAGCTGGAATATACTCGATTAATTTTTCACGTGCAGCATTTACCATCGACTCAGCCAGACTAACTCATAAAACATTCTTCAGCAAACCGGAATATGGAGTACTGTCCGATCAGGCAGTTTACAAATTAGGTCCCAACAGAATAATTTATCCGAAATTCGAAACCTATGAGAAAACTTTCTCTATAAAAAATATCTTCAAAGATGTTAATTATGAAGGAGGTATAAAACTTGAAGGGAATACAGTAAACGGTACCGGCGATAATATCTCACCTGTAAAAGTAACTCTTTACAGGAACGACACCCTTTATGTCAAAATGACAACAAACTCATGTATAATCAACAATAACGGAATAAACACACAAGAATCTACTTCAACACTTTATCTTGATAAAGATTCCATATATCATTCAGGCATTGGATTTTCATATAATGCCGAAACCAGGGAGTTAAGCCTTTTCCGTAATAATAGTCCGGCATCAAAAAGTCCATGGTTTGACTCGTACCATGGATTCGATATGTATTTTGAAAATATGAGATGGAAGATGAACGAATCGAAAATACTTCTTTCACATGCAAGAGGCGCCTCAATGGGACAGGCACGATTTGAATCTGTGTCTTTTTTCAATGCAAATTACTTCGAACGCCTGGCAGGAATGGATGAATATCATCCTTTATTTCGTCTCAGAGAATTTGCCAACTGGTATTACTCGGAAACGTTTCCGATAAAAGATTTTGCTAACTGGCTCAAATTGCCGGAAGAATCTGTAACCGGTCTGTGCATTGACCTTGCAAACAGAGGATTTCTTTTTTATGATAAAAATCATAACGAGGTTACGATAAAGAAAAAAGTAGACGATTTTATAGCTTCTTATGCCGGTAAAAAGGATTATGATGTTATAAATATAAACAGTGAAACCGATGCATCTACCGAAAATGCAATCCTCGACCTGACAAATTACAGACTTGTAATCAATGGAGTGCCGGAAGTTTTCCTGAGCGATTCTCAAAGTGTTGCAATCTATCCCTACGACGAAAGAATTGTCGTGGGCAAAAACCGAAGTATCTCATTCGATGGTGCAGTCGAAGCAGGTCTATTTACAATATTCGGCCATGAGTTCATATTCGACTATGATACATTCAAGATAAACCTGCATAAAATTGACTCGATAATGATTGCAGTTGAAACTGACCAGAGAGATAATCTCGGACGCCCGCTTATTAAAGATATTAATAATCTTATTCAGCTTACAACTGCCGAATTATATATTGATCGGCCCGACAATAAATCAGGACTTAAGAGTCTGGCTCAATATCCGATAATAAATGCCACAGCTTATTCTTATATTTTCTTCGATAAGATTCCAGGCCTGGAAGGTATATACAAGCAGCAGGATTTTTATTTCAAAATAGATCCTTTTACATACGAAAACATTGATCACTATACAAATGAAATGATGAGCCTCCCGGGTGAGTTTTACGGAGGAGGAATATTAAAACCTTCAAGACAATATCTTATTATCCAGCCCGACAATTCATTAGGATTTACAATGAATATCCCCGATGAAGGTATTGAAGTGTATAGCGGAAAAGGAAAAATGTATAATACTATTGCAATGAGCAATAAAGGGCTTGAAGGAATAGGAACTCTTTGCAGACTAACTTCGGTTACAGAGTCCGATTTATTTAAATTTTTTCCTGATTCGATGCTTACAAAAGCAAGATTATTTACCATTTCTCCTGACGGTAATGGTTTGTTTCCGGAATTGAAAGTAATTGACCCCGAAATTAAATGGTATACGGAAAAGGACGAATGGATAGCATATAATGCTCAGGGAAAAAAATTTGACATGTTTGGGAACGGAACTCAACTCGACGGTAAAATTATACTCACTTCGACAGCTCTTAAAGGTTCGGGAAATATTGATTTTACAGACTCACGGATTGTCTCAAAAGGATTTAACTTCACTACAAGTACTATTCAGGCCGATACTGCCGATTATAATCTTATATCCCCGCGCGGGGGTGATAATTTTTCATTTATTGCTGAAAATGTCAATGCAACTATCGACTTCAATGCGAATGTATCTAAGTTCAGTCTAAATACAGGCACTTCGGTCGTCAAGTTACCTGAAATACAATACATCTGTACAATGACTGATTTTCAGTATAATATGAAAGAAAGAATTCTCAGCATGGAACAGAGAGGAAAAACATCAGCACCTCTCTTGTCTCCCGAAGAACTTCTTAAGGTGGACTTCAACAGGCTTGATGAGCCAACATTTTTTTCAACCAATATCATAAAGGATACTATTGCATTCACCTCATGGAAAGGGAAATATGACCTAAACCGGGAAATTGTCGAAGCTGAGAACATCAATTACATACATATTGCCGATGCCCTTATTCAGCCTGAAAATGGAAAGATTATTATCGAAAGAGGCGCAAGAATTCAACAGTTAAAGAATGCTATAATTGCCGTAAATAATAGGCATCTACTACATTCGGCTAATATTATTATTGAAAATAGTATGAATTACAACGGGAGTGCTGTTTACAATTATATTGATGAAGAAAACAACATTCAGCAAATAAGCTTTAATAAAATAGCAACCGATAAAGGTGCTACCAGTGGTATAGGAAATATTTCCATTAATCAAAATTTTATGTTGAGCCCGGCCTTTACTTTTGCAGGTGATGTATTACTATCAGCATCAAATGAGCATCTTATTTTTACCGGAGCTGCAGGTATTGTTCATAAATGTAGCCTGAAAAGCTATAATGTAAAATTCAGCTCACAGATAAATCCTAAAATGGTAATGATCCCATATCCTGAAAAACCGAGAGATATTAACGATAATCTGGTATTTTCAGGTTCATTCATTGCTGTTGATTCAGCACATATCTATCCGACTTTTCTTTCAGAACGCAAATCATGGAGCGATGCACTGATTGTAAACGCCAATGGATTTATTTGGTATGAAAAAGAAAAAGGGCTCTACAGGATAGCTTCGATGCAGAAACTCGCCGATCTGACGTTGCCGGGCAGCATGATAACTTTCGATAAAAACTATTGCATCCTTTCAGGAGAAGGAGCATTAAATTTTGGTGCAAATTACGATCTCCTCAAAATATCAGCATCAGGAAAAGTAATCCATAATATTGATTCGGGGAAAGTGACCTTTGAATCCATACTTGCCTTCGATTTTTATTTTTCTCCCGAAGCTCTAAATATTATGAGCAATGAAATAAAAAGAGTCCCAACACTTTCACCCGTTAATCTTAATTCGGAAAATTATATCGTAGGTATGAAAAATCTTCTTGGAGAAAACGTTGCCGGGAGGATAAATGAAGAAATAGGACTCTATGGAACAATAAGAAGCCTACCAAAAGAATATTCTTTTGAGCTTCTGCTTAATGATGTTAAGCTATACTGGAATGAGCCGACATCTTCATTTCGTTCGAAAGGAAAAATAGGGATCGGACTCATTGGTACGCAGTCAGTAAATGTGTATGTTGATGGTTTTGTTGAAATCCAACGAAGAAGATCGGGCGATATGCTCGATATCTACCTTAAAGCAGATAATAATACATGGTATTATTTCTCATATTTCAGAGGGGTACTGATGACTCAATCAGGAAACAATGATTACAACACTCTGATTTCAACTATCAAACTTAAAGACCGCAAACATCCCGAATCTTCTGTGAGAGTGCCATACACCTATATGATTTCTGTGGAAGACCGGCTTCCTCGTTTTCTGCAAAGAATGGAATCAGAACAGCAAACCGATGAATAGAAATAAATTCGGGTAAACTTTAAATCAATTAATTATGCAGGTATTTTACACTCTGGATATAGCAGGAAATTCTTGTGTGCTTGATGAAAATGAGTCGCGGCATTGCGTGAAAGTTCTTCGTCTGGGTAAATCCGATATTGTAAAGCTAATTGACGGTAAAGGGAACCTTTATGAAGGTGAAATCTCTGATCCAAATCCAAAGGCATGCGTAATAACTATAAGGAATGTTATATATAATTACGATTCAAGAGCTTACAAGCTGCATCTTGCAGTTTCTCCGTTAAAAAACCCCGAAAGGTTCGACTGGCTTGTTGAAAAATGTGTCGAGATCGGAGTTGATGAAATAACTCCCATTATTTGTAATAAAACTGAAAAAAAAAGCATTCGGAAAGAAAGAATTAAAAGTATTATAATTTCAGCAATGAAGCAATCCTTAAAAGCCAGACTTACAGTTCTTAACCCTGTTACTGATTTCAATGAATTCATTTTACAAAACTGGAGCGGATTGAAGTTGATAGCTCATTGTTCCGATGAATTTGAAAAAGAATCCATTTTAAAATTATATAAAAGAGAAAAGGAAGTAGTTTTTCTAATAGGTCCTGAAGGTGATTTTGCCGGAGGTGAAATTCACGACGCTATTACAAAAGGGTTTGTTTCGGCTCATCTTGGGCCCAGCCGTTTGAGAAGTGAAACGGCAGCCATTGCCGCCTGCTTTTCCATTTACTTGCTCAATCAGAGATAAATGTCTGATATATAGCCATTCTATGCTTTTTGTGAAATTTTTCACAATTTTTTATTGATTATTTCAAGCAGTTTTTCAGTGGTGGCTGAAGGAGGTTCGTCATCTATTGTTCCAAGGAAATTCAATACATCGGCAAATTCGGATGAAAATCCCCATGCATCGTCATAAATATCAGTTTCATCAGGATTAATATTGAAGTATGAAATAAGTTTGGTAGAAATTAAATTCACAGGCAATACCATTTTATTTTTTATAAAACGGTATACCATTTAAAAAAGTATGATTGATGTATTAATAAAAAGTAAGAGTTATCTGTTTTTCCTGCATCATTCTCCGTAAATTGATAAGTGCATATCTCATTCTGCCAAGTGCAGTATTAATACTCACACCTGTAATGTCAGCTATCTCCTTGAAGCTTAGACCTGTATAATGTCTCATTATTACAACTTCACGCTGGTCTTCAGGTAGCTGGTTTACTAGTTTTCTCACATCCTTTCTTATCTGGACCTTTACCATGTTCTCCTCGACGTTTCTATCAGCAAGTGACTTTGAATTAAACAGGTCAGATTCATAATCATCGTTCAGAATTACATTTAATTGTTTCAATCTTCTGAAATGGTCAATAATAAGATTGTGAGCTATTCTGATAACCCAAGAAAGAAACCGGCCGTCGTCAGAATATTTTCCACTTTTTAATGACTGGATTACTTTAAGAAAAGTATCCTGGAAAATATCTTCGGCAAGGGCCTGGTCATGTATATACATGCCAATGTAAGCATACACTTTGTTTTTATAACGCCTGATTAATTCTTCAAAGCATGACTGCTCACCATTTTTGAACATCTGAATGAGTTCAAAATCGGAAAGATTTTTCTTCATAACTCGCTCTTTAATTATAAAAAGAGTAGAGATATTCGATAGGCAGTCTTTAATTAATTGGTTATTACGAACACAAATAAACAAAAAATATTAAAATGAAAAGAAGTAATTTTGCATTTTTAACAAAATATTTTGACGAATAGACCAAAAATGCAGGCAAATAAACTTGAAATGGAGGGGAGTATAGAAATTAAGGGAGCGAGAGTTCACAACCTTAAAAATATAAATCTTAATATTCCTAGAGACAGACTTATAGTCATAACGGGTGTATCGGGCTCGGGCAAATCATCACTGGCTTTCGATACAATATATGCTGAGGGGCAAAGAAGGTATGTCGAGAGTCTTTCTTCTTATGCGCGTCAGTTTCTTGGAAGGATAAACAAGCCCGAAGTTGATTTTATAAACGGAATACCTCCTGCCATTGCTATCGAGCAAAAAGTAAATACAAGAAATTCACGTTCAACAGTTGGAACAACAACAGAAATATATGATTACCTGAGGCTTCTTTATGCACGCATTGGTAGGACATTTTCACCGATATCAGGTAAAGAAGTAAAAAAACATAGCGTTGATGATGTAGTAAAGTATTTACAGCAGTTTTCGGAGGATACTGTTGCTATAATTATAGCACCTTTGGAGATACCTTCAAAACTGTCTCAAAATGAATATTTTTCGTTCCTTATAAAACAGGGTTTTAACAGAATAGAACTCAACGGAGAGTTAATAAGAATTGATAATAATAATTCCTTTCCAGTTTTCGAAGCCGGGCAAAAAATAAATATAGTAATTGATCGTCTAATATTGAATCATTCCGAAGAGAGCGTGAGTCGGTTAGCCGATTCAGTACAGACGGCTTTCAGTGCAGGAAAGGGCTTTTGTCAGGTTATTGTCTTCGAGGAAGATAAAATTATCCGGGAAAACTTCTCAGATAGATTTGAAGAAGATGGTTTACAGTTCATAGAGCCTACGGAACATCTTTTCAGTTTTAATAATCCGATTGGTGCCTGTCCGGTTTGTGAAGGATATGGAAAAATTATAGGCATTGATGAAAACCTTGTCATACCTAATCAGAATCTATCAGTTTATGACGATGCTATCACTTGCTGGAAAGGAGAGACAATGAAATGGTGGAAGGAGAAACTTATATCAACCGCTCATCTCTTTGGTTTTCCCATTCACAAACCTTATTATCAGCTAACTCCGGAACAGAAGCAATTACTCTGGGAAGGGAACGAATATTTTTATGGAATAAATAGCTTCTTCCAATATCTAGAAGAAAAAAAATACAAAATTCAGAATCGCATAATTCTAAGCCGTTATCGTGGCAAAACTCTATGTCCCGCCTGCAAGGGCTCACGTTTGAGAAAGGAAGCGCTTTATGTAAAAGTTGCAGGCAAGTCGATAAATGAGCTTGTTACAATGCCTGTTGGGAAACTGCTTGAATTTTTTACATCGTTAATCCTTTCGGAATATGACCAAAAAATTGCAGATAGACTTTTAACGGAAATAACTTCTCGCCTCAATTTCATCGTCAATGTGGGGCTTCCATACCTTACTCTCGACAGGCTTTCATCCACATTATCTGGTGGTGAGTCACAGAGGATAAATCTTGTAACTTCACTTGGTAGTAACCTTACCGGATCAATGTATATACTTGATGAGCCAAGCATTGGTTTACATCCGCGCGATACAGGCCTTTTAATAGCAGTTTTGTCCGAGCTTCGCGACATAGGCAATACAGTAATAGTTGTAGAGCACGAAGAGGAAATAATTAGAGCCGCCGACGAGATTGTTGATATGGGCCCGGGTGCTGGCATAAATGGAGGTGAAGTAGTTTATCAGGGGAAACCGGAAGGTGATAATCTTCCTGCTTCGCTTACTTCGCTGTACTTAAACGGAAAGCTTAGAATAGAAGTGCCAGAAATTAGAAGACCATGGAACAGCTATATTGAAATAAAAGGTGCAAGAGAAAATAATTTGAAATCGATAGATGTAAAATTTCCTCTTCACATAATTACGGTTGTAACAGGAGTAAGCGGAAGTGGAAAGTCGAGCCTTGTTGACGATATACTTTATAGGGCTTTAAACAGTACAATAAATGGAACAGGATTAAAACCCGGACAATTCAGTGAGATTGTAGGTGATATTAATTCTTTGACCGGAGTTGAGATGGTGGATCAAAATCCAATTGGTAAATCAAGCAGGTCGAATCCTGTAACTTATCTCAAAGCATACGACGAGATAAGAAAGCTTTTTGCAGAACAACAATCATCGGTACAAAACAACTTCAAACCCTCACACTTTTCCTTCAATGTTGAAGGAGGGAGATGTGAGGAATGTCAGGGAGAAGGAACAATAAAAGTGGAAATGCAATTTATGGCAGATATTGAACTTGTTTGTGAAGCATGCAAAGGAAAAAGGTTTAAGCGTGAAATTCTTGAAGTCACATATCGTGGAAAAAATATTTATGATGTACTCGAGATGACTGTTGATGAAGCTATTAATTTTTTTGGGCAGAGTAATGGCAAGTCTGAAAAAAGAATAATTGAAAAACTCAAACCACTTTCCGACACAGGTTTAGGTTATATAAAACTCGGACAGTCGTCGAGCACCCTGTCAGGTGGGGAAAGCCAGAGAGTGAAACTGGCATATTTCCTGAGTCAGGAAAAAAAATCCGGACACATATTATTTATTTTTGACGAACCTACTACGGGGCTTCATTTTCATGATATCAATAAACTTCTCAAATCACTGAATGCCCTTATAGAACATGGACATTCGGTAATTCTTATCGAACATAACCCGGAAGTAATAAAATGTGCCGACTGGATTATTGATCTTGGACCAGAAGGAGGAGAAAATGGAGGCTATATAGTTTTCGAAGGTACACCTGAAGAAATAATCAAATGTGAAGCTTCGCATACGGGACGTTTCCTAAGAAAAAAATTGAATCGAATAATTGAAAAAAAAACGCTTAAAGTTTAAAGCGCTTTTAGTATAATTAAAACATTATCTATTATTTTTTAACCTTAAATCCAAACATAATTGCCACGCAGCCGCTGGCCGGTATATCACCAGGTTTATTGAATGTTGATACTTTCAATACCAGTTTTAACTGTTTGCTTGCTTCAAGTTTGAAATCCCATGTTTTTGCATAGTTGTGGTCTTTGTTGGAATATAGAATGTTTTTGTTCTCATCCATAATCCTAAATTCCACAGCCGGTAGTTTGTTTTCACCAATTACGGCAACTCTATATTCCATATCGGAATAAAATGTCTTATATAATTCGGCTTCCTCACCTTCAACAAGTATTGCCGCATGGTAATTTCCGTCGTGAATATAAGGTGCAAGTTCAGGAATCCCTTCCTTTTTTGCAAAAGCTTTGCATTGCGATTGAGACGGAACGGAAAGTGCAAAAAGCAAAAGCGTTATTGCAGAAATTATACGGATTGTTTTCATATTATTCTATTTATTTTACAAATGAATCTCTTATTTCTTTAACTACTGCAGTAAGTTCTTTAAATGTATTCAACGACATATCGGTTGTAACCTTTGATTTAAGAATCGTTACATTAGTGGCCTGGTCTATTTCGGTCTTTATTGGTGTTGTCTGAATATTTATTTTATCAAAAACGCTCTTTAGTCTTAACATTTGAACGATTAGTTCATCTATTATAGGATTACCTTTATAACTTTCAAGAAGATTAATAAGAATATCTATAGATAATTTCTGATCAATAATTGTGGCAACAAGTTTGTTCCCGTCGAAATCCTTAAGATTTACAAGTTGAGTGGAAATATAAAGACCTTCTATCCATCCCCCTACAAGCACTATGGTTGCTATTGCTGATTGGTTATTATCGGCAAGATAGGAGTTAGTGTTAAGAAACGTCTCCGAAATAATTTCCATTATTGCTTCTTTGTTGTTTATATTATTCTCAAGCTTTGTAATTGTTTCCTCGTTTATTGCATCGAGTATTCCAAGTCCATCTGCCATTTTTTTTGCAGCATTCATATAATCAATAATAAGCTGAGTTTGGTCGTAAAGACTTGCGAAGCTTAGATCGCACGTGTAAACCCCAAGATTAAGAGCCATACTTCTAGTAGTTGTATATAGCTTTACATTCTCAATAGGATTCAGGTATTTCTTGTCGAATGTTGCACCTGCATTTTTTATTAACATTGCCGATTCAAGAGGAGTTGGGAGTGCATTAAATATTTTTTCGGCTTGTTTTATCTCTTCCTGAATCCGCTCAATATCTTTTTGAACTACTTGCGGAACTTCCTTTTTTTGCTTCTCGCCACCCCTGCCACAACCGGGTAGAAATAATGCAAATATTAAAAGTACTGTAAGAAGTTCCCTTCCTGCTCTGTACAATTTATTCATAACATGATAATTTTAATTTCAACTAAATCAACGACTAAATTAGAACAATATTTTTATTTTTCAAAAACAGAAAATAAATTAAATTACGATTTACGATTCATAATTTACAATTTATAATTCAATTTTTAATAAAAAAACTACTAATTATTCCTTTTAATTATTCCTTTATGTAAACCATAGAATTCCAAGCTTACTATTCATGCGATGAAAAATATTTCATAAACTGTGTTCTTTCGAACACCATAGGTTCACTTATTGATGAATAGTTCAGTTTTCCCCTGAATTGTTGAATCGTTTTAAAGTTATTTCGTTTCATCCAGTCTGATATCTGTTCATTAATTGTTTTAATTTGTTGTAATCCTTTCTTATATAATACGGAACATACCTGTACGGTAGTGGCCCCGGCAAGCATATATTTTATGGCCTCATTTCCACTATGCACTCCAGTCGAAGCTGAAATATCAATCTTCATATTCAGAGCACTCGTCATGGCTATCCACCTTAATACATAACGACAATCATAACTTGTGCTAAATATTGTGGCTGGAACTATTTTCATTTTTTCGATATCAATATCTGGCTCATAAAACCTGTTGAACATTACTACACCATCTATTCCTCTTCGATATAACATTTCAACCAGATTAAGAACATTTGTAAATCTGAATCCAATTTTTATTGCAATTGGGATTTTGATGGTTTTTTTTAACTTTTCGGCAAGTATAAAATAAGGCTTTTCAGCCTCTTCCGGTGAAATATTGCCACTAACAGGCAGAAAAAACATATTAATCTCAATTGCATCGGCGCCTGCACCTTCAATATTTCTTGCAAATTCAATCCATGTTTCGGATGTAATGCAATTTATGCTTGCAATAACTGGAATATGAAGATTCTTTTTTGCCTCAGATATCAACTTTAAATATTCATCAACAGAATGTGATTTTATGTAGTTAGACATATAATCTTCAGCTTCAGGATGAATATTTGGTACATGGGAAGAAGCAATCAATGAATTTATCTGTTCTTCGAAAAGTGATTTCATAACAATTGCACCAGCACCATAAGTCTCTGCTTCTTTCATTTTTTCAATTTTTGAGGAAAAACCGCAGCTTCCGACAATAACCGGAGATTTAATCTCCAGTCCAAGATATTGTGTATCAAGCATACTCATTTTATTAAGACTAATTTTTTTTTAAACATATCGTTCGCCAAATATAAGAGTTCCAATTCTTACTATAGTACTTCCTTCTTCAATGGCAATTTTGAAATCGCCCGACATTCCCATTGATAATTCTCTAAAGAGTGGATTATTATTAAAATATTTGCTTTTCAAAATATCAAAATAATTTTTTAATGTTCTGAATTCATCTCTGACAATTTTTATGTCTTTAGTAAATGTTGCTATCCCCATCACTCCTGTAATAATGATATTTTTTATTTTGAGATAATCTTCGGATTCGAGCATATCTTCAGCTTCACGGAAAGAAAATCCCGTTTTGGTTTCCTCCTTTGCAATATGAAACTGAAGAAGACATTCGACCGTAAGTCCGGCCTTTTCAGCCTCTTTGTCAATTACAGACAAAAGTTTAAAACTATCAACTGAATGAATAAGCTTCACATGAGGGATTACGTCTCTTACTTTATTAGTTTGCAGATGGCCAATTAGATGCCATTCTATTTCGTCAGGTAATGTTTCCTTTTTTTTCAGAAGTTCCTGTACTCTGTTCTCCCCGAAAATTTTATGACCGGCATTATACAATGTCAAAATATCGCTTGCAGGATAAGATTTGGATACTGCAACAATTTTAATATTTGCAGGTATCTGTTCTCTTAAATGGATGAAATTTTGAACAATATTTACCATTGAATTCAATCAAGAAGGTGAATTACAAGTCCGCTTCTAAGCTTTGGCTCGAACCATGTTGTTTTAGGAGGCATAATATTACCCGTGTCGGCTACTGCCATAACCTGTTTCATAGTAACAGGGTAAAGAGCAAAAGCTACCTTCATCTCACCATTGTCGACCTTTTTTTTCAATTCTTCCAGTCCTCTTATTCCTCCGACAAATTCAATCCTTAGTGAACGCTTCAAATCCTGAATATCCAGTATCGGTGTAAGTATCTGATTTGTAAGTATATTAACATCAAGAATACCAATCGGATCGCTATCGTCGTATGTTCTATCTCGGGCTGTTAGGCTATACCATCTATTATCAAGGTACATTGACAAATTATGAAGCTTTTGGGGGTGATAAATCTCTTTCCCTTTATCTTCGACAATAAAACCTGTTTCAAGTCTCTTAAGGAATTCCTCTGCCGTAAGTCCGTTCAGGTCTTTTACGACTCTGTTATAATCAAGTATTCGCAATTGATTTTCAGGAAACAACACAGCAAGGAAATAGTTATATTCCTCATCGCCCCTATGAGCCGGATTATTTTCTCTTTTTACCTTTCCTACAAGAGCGGCGGCAGCGGTACGATGATGTCCGTCGGCAATATATATATAAGGTACCTTTTCTTTAAAAAGTTTCTCGATTCTTATGTTGATTTTCTTATCTCGTATTACCCAGAAATGATGTCCGATACCATCAACAACGAAGTCATATTCAGGTTTTTCATTTTCTGTAATACGGGATACAATTTTATCAATTTCTTTCACTGGAGGATAAGCAAGAAAAACAGGCTCAATGTTAGCATTGTTAATACTTATGTGCATCATTCGATCCTCTTCTTTATCAGGGCGCGTCAATTCATGCTTTTTTATTGTTCCATTAAAATAATCCTCAACAGCTGCACAACCTGTTATACCGTACTGCGTTCTGCCTTCCATAGTCTGAGCATAAATGTAAAAATAAGGTTCGCTGTCCTGAACAAGCCATTTTCTCTCCTGCCATATTTTGAAATTTTCCTTTGCCTTCAGATATACTTCTGGAGAGTGTGGATTGATATTATCCGGAAAATCGATTTCAGGCCTTGTTATATGAAGTAATGAATATTCATTGCCCTTAGCCATTTCCCTGGCTTCCGGAGTGCTCATGACATCATAAGGAAGGCATGAGAGTTCTTTTACTATAGAAGCAGGGGGTCTTAAACCCCTGAAAGGTTTAACTTCAGCCATTGCAAATCATGTAAATTCAATCGAACCGAAATAATATTCATCAGGCATAATTAACACTCTAATAAATGGAAGTTATTTTTTTGATTCGAATTCCCTCATTACCTGTATGAGATATTCCACACTTTCCCTTGGGAGAGCATTGTATGTTGAAGCACGAAAACCGCCTACTGTTCTGTGACCTTCAATTCCTACTATTCCTCTCGACTTTGCAAAGGTTGAAAATTCAGGCTCAAGTTCTTTATATTCTGGTTTCATAACAAAGCATATATTCATCACGGAGCGATCTTCGGGACTGGTAACTGTAGGCATAAAAAGTTTATTTCTCTCTATTTCATCATAAAGTATCTGAGCTTTTTCGGCGTTTATTTTCTGTATAGCCTTTACTCCGCCTTTCCCTTTTAGCCAGATAAGTGTCTGTTGTGCAGCAAAGACCGCAAAAACTGGAGGAGTGTTGAACAACGATTCAGCCTTTATGTGGGTCCGATAGTCAAGTATTGTCGGGATCCGACGGGTTACCTTGCCAAGAACATCTTCCTTTATGATTACCATTGTCACCCCTGCAGGGCCTATATTTTTTTGTGCGCCGGCATATATTAAGGCATATTTTGAAACGTCCACAGGCCTGCTAAAGATATCGGACGACATATCCGCACATAGCGGAACAGGAGAATCAGGATCTTTTTTAAGTTCAGTGCCATATATTGTATTATTGGTCGTAATATGGAAATAATCAACATCGGCAGGAATAGCATAGTTTTTTGGAATATAGGAAAAATTTTTGTCTTTCGACGAGGCCACTTCAATAGCTTCGCCAAATAGTTTAGCTTCATTAAACGCTCGCGTTGCCCATTCACCTGTAACCAGATAAGCCGACTTCTTATTCATAAGATTCATAGGTACCAGACAGAACTGAAGGCTTGCACCTCCTCCCAGAAAAATTACATGATATCCTGAAGGAACATCCAGTAGTTCTTTTACCAGAGCAATAGTATCTTTCATACACCTGGTAAATTCCGGACTTCTGTGCGAAATTTCGAGTACAGAAAGTCCGATTCCTTCAAAGTCCCTTATTGCCTCGATAGTTTTATCTATAGTAAACTGGGGTAATATTGAAGGCCCGGCATAAAAGTTGTGTTTTTTCATTAAAAAATACTAATAAAGTTTTTATTTCAATAACCCGACAAAAATAGAAAAATAAAAGATTTAAATAAGAATTAAAGATTTTCAAAGCATTTGAAGCGGCTTGAGCCTTCCTTCTTCTAAAACCGGAATAATTTCTGTAAAATCGGGCGTCAGACAGAATTCGAAGCAGTCGTCAAGGTTTTTATCTCGAAGTCGGCTTTTTTGGGCTGCTTTCTGCATATAGCCTATAAGATTTTTCTCGGCCAGACTCCATAAGTCAATTGCTGCATGTGTGGAATCGCATATAGTAAAAAATTTTTCACTTTCCAGTAAAGGTGATGCAATTGCGCCGGCACATACAGCATCTTCAAGACTGAATCTGTCTTTCCATCCTGCACAAAAAAGAATAACATTTCTTTCTTCCTTAATCAGCCATTTTATAAGTGAAGAAATATTCAGGAACGAACCAATGACAGTTTTATAAGCAGAAGAAGCCATTTCGATTATCCTTGTCGCGTTAGTTGTTGAATAAACAATTGTCTTATCTTCAATCTTTTCTCTTGTAAAATTGAAAGGAGAATTACCGAAATCAGCAAAATCGAGTATAAAGCCGTCGCGCTCGGCTGCTACAAGAAATCCTCTTTTCTTAAACTCCTTTGCATCTTCAACTTCTTTTAAAGGTATTATTTCCTTTGCCCCATTCTCAAAAGCTGTGCAAATTGCAGAACTGGCTCTTAATATATCAATAATAACTACAACAGCATCTTTGCTATCGTATCGGCAGAAAATAGCCGGAGAGAAACAAACTTCAAGAATATGTTTTTCCATTAAGAATTAAAGTATTTAAAAGTATTTACTGGTAGAATGTTTTAAACATTACTTTCCTTTTTATAAAAGGGCAAGTCAACAACCCTGGCTTTCAGGTCTTTATTTCTTATACGAATAAATATTTCAGTATCCTTTCCCCAGTAACCTTTTGAAATATAACCCATTCCAATTCCCTGTTTTAACATTGGCGACATTGTACCTGAAGTAACCTCGCCTATTTTTTCGCCTCTACCATTTATTATTTCATAATGCTGGCGTGGTATCCCCCTGTCTATCATTACAAATCCTTTAAGGCGCCTTGAAGTCCCTTCTTTCTTCTGTCTCAATAGAAATTCCCTATCAATGAAATCCTTGCCTTCAGTGAACTTTGTAATCCACCCAAGGCCTGCTTCAATAGGTGAAGTGGAATCGTCAATATCGTTCCCGTATAGGCAAAATCCCATTTCGAGTCTGAGAGTATCTCTTGCTCCGAGTCCGGCCGGCTTTATCCCGAACTCTCTTCCTGCTTCAAATACAGCATGCCATAGTTTAGGCGCATCTTCATTTCTTATATAAATCTCACAACCTCCTGCACCGGTATATCCTGTAGTTGAAAGAATAACATCTTTAATTCCTGCAAAATCAGTTACTACAAAACTGTAATTTTCCATTGCTTCGATATCGGTGGAAGAAAGTTTTTTCATTGCCTTCAAAGCAAGGGGTCCCTGAACTGCGAGTTGAGCTATTCCATCCGAAATATTTATAATGTCTTTACCTGGAATAATATTGAATCGTGGAGCATGTTTTATACACCAATTCCAGTCTTTTTCGATATTGCCTGCATTTACAACAAGAAGATAGTTGTTATCATCGAATTTATAAACCAGCAAGTCGTCAACGATTCCACCCCTTCCGTTTGGGAAACAAGAGTACTGAGCTTTGCCGTTGCGAAGTGCTGAAACATCGTTTGTGGTAATATATTGTAGAAATGAAAGTGCATTAGGTCCGGAAACTTTGAATTCCCCCATATGTGAAACATCAAAAACTCCAACTTTTTCTCTTACTGTAATATGTTCATCGTTTATCCCCGAGTATTCAACAGGCATATTAAAACCTGCAAAAGGTATCATCTTTGCTCCGAGCTGTATATGAAATTCTGTGAAAGGTGTTGACTTCATTAATGAAATTTAGTTTACATGCTAATAAAAAGAAAAGAGAATTGTATGAGTTAAGTTATCAAATTTTCACAAGTTACATTTCAATAATTTTGAATTCAACTCTTCTGTTTTTTGCTCTTCCTTCTGCAGAGGAATTGTCTGCTACAGGCTGTTCGGAACCATATCCCATATATTTCATTCTTGAAGGATCTATTCCTTTTTCTATCAAATAGTTGACAACAGCCTTTGCTCGCTCAGTTGAAAGTCTGGCATTTATAACTGCACTTCCGGTATTATCCGTATGCCCTGAAATCTCAATTTTCATTCCGGGGTTTTCATTCATAATAGCAACAAGTTTATCAAGTTCTTCGAACGAATCTTTGGTAAGTACAGCTTTACCGAGTTCAAAAAAGATATTGTTCAGTACGATTTTTTTACCCACTTTAACTTTAATAAGTGGAACATCGAGTTGTAAAAAATCTTGCTTAAAATCGGGCCCTATCGTTATTTTTTTCATTTCTGACAGAAATCCGGTTGCACGGATATTAACAATATATGTCTTTTTATCAGGTAGTTTGATCCCATAATTGCCGTCAATTGGGGAGCTTGCTAATATTGTGACAATAGAGTCGGTTGAAAAATCTATTATTTCAATATTTGCGGCAACCGCTTCACCTGTTTCAGAATCGCTTATTCTACCTGTAAGATATATTGATTTTTCCGTAGGTTGAGGAATCGGTACATATTCTTTTATAATAACAACAGTATCACGAATAGTAACTATTTGTGGTTCAGGAGGATTAATCGGTTCGGGTTCTGATGCCGGTTTGGGTGGAAGTGGAGGTGGTAAAATTTCACCTCTGTAAATGTCGAGACTTCCAAAGCCGCCGCTGCGATCCGAGGCGAAATAAAAAGCACTATCGGTATCGGGTGCAGGAACATAAAATAGTTCATGCCAGGGTGTATTAATCGGATATCCTGCATTTACCGGCGGGCCCCATGAACCGTCTGTACTTCTAATACTATAGAATATATCGAATCCTCCCATCGTATTATGTCCTTCCGAACTAAACCATAATGTATCGCCTCCTTTTGAATAGCTCACCGATTCTTCATCATACTTGCTATTAATCATAATACCTGCATTTCGAGGCTTTGACCATTTTCGTTCATTTATTTTCTTCATTATAAAGATATCCTTCCCACTATTCACTTTTTTCCCGGCGTTACGAATAAATGTTACTTCACTCCCGTCGGGCGAAATGCACATCGAAGTCTCAGGTTGAGAACTTGAGATTCCAAGTTGTTCTTTTACCGGAGGTCCCCAGACTCCCTTTTTCAAAACGGATAGCATAACATCACCGTTACCTTCGTAACCAGCATATATAAAAAGCCTGTCTTCATATTTATTGAGAAATAGGGGAACTTCACAAAATTCAGTATTCAAATTCTTTCCTGCTGGAGTAGCAACACTCCATTCATTCCCAATCAAATCTGAAAGAAAAATATTCTCATCATATTTAGTATCCTCATAACGCCTCGAATTATTTTGATTTAATGCTCTTCTGGATCCAAAATACATTCTTTTCCCATTAGAGGATAAAACGATGCTGTAATCATCGAATTCGGAATTAATACCTGTTCCGGTATTTGTTATCTTAATGTGTAGAGTATCTTTCGAAATTTGATCTGCTGTCTTACATTCTGCAATATATCTTTTTGCCAGTTCGATTGATATTTTGTTTCTTTTATAATCAGTTCCGGATATATATGCCTCCAGTTTATCAATTGCCTCATTATACCTGCCTGCATACTGAAGCGCTCTTCCTGAAAGTAGCAAAATATCTTCAGCAACATTTGTATTTAGTTCATAAGCACGCAGAAGATATCGAGAGGCTTCATGCTTGTTATCAGAACATAAAGCCGAGACTCCAATCTTGTAATTCAATTCGGCATTTTCGCTATTATAATTATAAGCTTTCAGGTATTCTTCATAAGCATTCTTATACCATACACCTCCATTGTTGTAGAAATTATCACCCATCTTTATATGATCCCATGCAGTGGTAAAGCCCTCTTTAACTGTTCTGAAATCTTTACGGCTAATCGTGACATCTGCCTGTGCATTCAAAAGATCAGAATAAAATAAAAGTAATAATGATAAGGTAATAGAATATAGTTTCATAGCAATAAAAATATTCGAGATAAAATTAATATTAATTTGATTTAAAACACCGATAAAAACTGTTTTATTGTTTTGTGAACTCTTAAATTAGAGCACAATTGTCAGGAAAATTACAGATTCAGTTGTTTTATATTCAATAATTGATTAAATTAATTTAAATAGGTTTAAAATATTATATAAATTATTAATTTTACATTACTAAAACCTCGATTGATATTCACTATCAAGCTTATTAATAATGAATTATAAATATATAAATACAGAATATATTAATTCTGTAACTGGGGGTGACAAAAATACTATAGTTGAAATTTTGGAAATGTTCCGGGAGCAGGTTAATGAAGTCACATTTGACATGAAAAAGTTTCTTGATGACAATGATTACTTTAACCTTTCAATGATAGTACATAAAGTAAAATCGTCAGTTGCGATTATGGGAATGGAGCAACTTGAAAACATGCTTAATGTATTTGAGCATCAAGCAAGGGAAGGAGAAGAGAAAGAAAAATATGGTGATTATATTTTAAGATTTGAGCACGACACTTCAGAAGCTATATTAGAACTTGAAAATTACTTAAATAGTTTATAACGAAAATATAGTATGATAAATATTGAAAAGAGAGGTAATATTGAAATTATCTCATTTACAGATAAAAAATTAAATGCGCTTACTTCTGATATATTTCGTCAGGAAGTTTTTCATTTATTTAATGAGCCTCAATCAAAAATAATTATTAACCTTGCCAGCATTGAATTTATTGACAGCACAGGGTTTGCTACATTGCTCACTTTGCTAAGAGCGGCGAAGAATAATTATAGCATACTTAAATTATGTAATCCTGAGCCAGAGGTGCAAAAGCTTTTTAATACTCTTCACCTCGACTCGGTTTTTGAGATATATTCTTCTATTGATGAGTGTATCAACTCGTTCAATTAGTCTGTTTACGATTACTGAAGACCAGTAATCCGTTTTTCACACTTACATATACAGTATCGTCGCGGCTAATATTGCCTGCAATAATTTCTTTTGAGAGGCGGTTAATAACTTCTTTTTGTATCAGACGTTTAACGGGTCTTGCGCCAAGTTGTGGATCGTATCCATTGGTAGCGAGCCATTCAACCGCATCGTCACCTATCTCAAGCTTTATACCCTGAGAATTAAGTACATTTTTCAAATTTGAAAGCTGTATTCTTACAATCTCCTGTATCTGTTTAAGTGTAAGTGGTTTAAATATAACTATTTCATCAATCCTGTTTAGAAATTCCGGACGCATGTATTTTTTAAGTAGGGAGAGAATTTCATTTCTAAGAGCTTCTTCTTCTTTAGGTGGCAATTGGTTATTAAATTGCTCCATTCTCTCTCGGATGATATCACTACCAAGGTTCGACGTCATGATAATAATTACATTCCTGAAGTTGATGGTTCGGCCTTTGTTGTCGGTAAGCCTTCCTTCATCCAGCACCTGAAGCAGCAGGTTGAAGACGTCGGAGTGTGCCTTCTCGATTTCATCAAGAAGTACGACAGAATAAGGTTTATGGCGTACTGCTTCCGTAAGCTGGCCGCCCTCCTCATATCCTACGTATCCCGGTGGAGCACCGATAAGTCGTGATACTGAGTGTCGTTCCTGGTATTCCGACATATCTATTCTTGTCATAAGGTTCTCATTATTAAAAAGAAATTCTGCAAGGGCCCTTGCAAGTTCAGTTTTTCCGACTCCTGTTGTGCCGAGGAATATGAATGAGCCTATCGGTCGCTTCTCATCCTGAAGTCCTGCACGAGAGCGACGCACTGCATCTGCCACAGCTGATATAGCTTCATCCTGGCCCACAACACGTTTATGCAATTCTTCTTCGAGCCGTAAAAGTTTTTCTCTCTCACTTTCAAGCATGCGCGACACAGGTATTCCAGTCCATTTTGAAACAATTTCGGCAATATCTTCAGCTCTCACTTCCTCCCTTATAAGAGATCCTTTCTTCCTTCTTTCATCAATCTTTGATTTCAATTCGGATAATTCTTTTTCTAGCTCCAACAATTTGCCGTATCTAAGTTCGGCTACTCGTCCATAATCGCCAGCTCTCTGAGCTTGTTCGGCTTCAAGTTTTATTCTTTCAATCTCTTCTTTTTTATCCTGAATTTTTTCAATCAGTTCCTTCTCTGATTTCCAGGCAGCCATGAGTTCATTTCGCCGCTCATTAAGTTCGGAAAGCTCACGTGAAATCTCATCCGCTTTTTTCTTATCCTGGTCTCTTCTCAATGCTTCCCGCTCAATCTCAAGTCGAGCGATAGTTCGCTGAATTTCATCGAGTTCTTCAGGCAATGAATTCATCTGTAGTCTGAGCCTTGCGGCAGCTTCGTCTATCAAGTCAATAGCCTTATCAGGAAGAAAACGATCGGTAATATATCTATAAGAAAGATCAACTGCTGCAATTATTGCTTCGTCTCTTATTATTACCTTATGGTGGGCTTCATATCTTTCTCTGAGCCCTCTCAGAATTGAAATTGAATCGGCTCTATCGGGTTCATCTACATGTACAACCTGGAATCTTCTTTCAAGTGCTTTATCCTTCTCAAAATATTTCTGATATTCATCTAATGTAGTTGCTCCTATCGCTCTTAGTTCTCCTCGAGCAAGAGCCGGCTTCATGATATTAGCTGCATCCATTGCGCCTTCCGATTTACCGGCACCAACGAGCGTATGTATTTCATCAATAAACAATATTACTTCTCCGTTTGATGAAATGACCTCATTTATTACTGATTTGAGTCTCTCTTCAAATTCACCCTTATACTTTGCGCCTGCTATTAGGGCACCCATATCAAGCGAGTATATCACTTTTGACTTTAGATCTTCCGGCACGTCGCCTCTAACGATTCGGTGAGCAAGGCCTTCAACTATAGCAGTTTTGCCCACACCCGGTTCGCCGATGAGAAGAGGATTATTTTTAGATCTTCTCGAAAGAATCTGGAGCACTCTTCTTATCTCTTCATCGCGCCCAATAACAGGATCGAGTTTTCCCGACAGTGCCATCTCATTGAGATTATTTGCATAACGGTTCAATGCGTTAAAGGTATCGTCAGCCGTCTGGCTCTGTATTGTAGCTCCTTTCCTCAAATCGTTTATAGCTGTCATGAGGCCTTTCATATCCATACCAGCATCCTTAAGCAGCCTTGATACCTGGTCGTCCGACTCAAGAATAGCTATAATGATGTGCTCTACAGAAACGAACTGGTCTTTCATTTTTGTTGCATGTGCCGTTGCCCTTCGTAAAATTTCAGAAGCCTTAGAAGATAAATACGATTCACCTCCGGTCACTTTTGGAAACGATTCTATGATACGATCCAGAGCATGGCTAAATGCTCGTAAATCAACACCAGTCTTCCCGAAAATAAACTCAATTATATTTTCGGCCTCTGAAAGAATACCTTTCATTATATGTGCACATTCTACGGCTTGGTGATTCAACGATTCGGCAATATTAAACGCCTTCATTACCGATTCCTGTGCTTTTATTGTAAAATTATTCAGATTCATAACATTATAATATACATAATAATATAAATTATACTATGCTTTTTTTTAGACAAAACTCCTGCCATTAAAATTTAAAATTAAGATTTATAACCTTTTGTCAGATATCGCTAAAATGATCCGACATTATGACACAAAATAAAATTTAAACTTTGAAATTATTGAGTTTTTAAAGAAAATAGTAACAGTTTAAAATTATTTTCGTTAAATTATAGGTTAGGATTATTTAACTCAAATTATTAATTTCAGCCGTCTTTTACCCGACAGATACCGCAATGAGTGAAAAAATTTTAAAAGCCCTGATGCAATTATTTGCAATAATAGCAAGGCCTGAAAGTAATGACAGTGACAGGAGGGGCGTAGTTGAAGCTTTTTTGAAGAGGCAATTGAATCAGGAACTTGTTAAAACATATCTCGGTTTTTTTGATGAATACTATCAGGAAGCACAAGAAAAACAGAAAAAGAGTACCCAGAACAGACGTACGGCTGCAATTGCTGTTAGAGTTCTTAGAATATGTAATGATATAAATGACCAGCTTACACAGGATCAAAAGATTATCGTTCTTGTTCAGCTTCTTGAATTTTGTAAATCGGAAGGGACTGAAGTAAGCCAACTCGAACTTGAGTTCATCCAGTCGGTCGCAGAATCATTCAAAGTTGAATCAGACGAATATTATTTTATAAAAGAGTTTGTCCTGAACCCTTTCGAACATATTCCTGATTATGAGGGTATACTTGTCATTGATAACAATGAAGAAGATTCGATAAACGAATACAAACATCTCTTCAACCGTGATGTAAAAGGACAAATATGGGTGCTTTATGTGCATTCGGCAAAGATGTATTTTGTAAGATTTACCAATATGGGTGAGCTTTATATGAACGGACAACTTTTACAGGAAGATAAAGTATATCCGTTCAACCCTGGCTCATCGCTAAGAAATCCTAAATCCTCGCCGATTTATTATAGTGACGTTATCAGGCAGTTTTTTAGCGAGGAATTCCATGCGTCACGTGTGGTTTATAAAGTTTCAAACCTTGAGTATAGATTCAAAAGTGGAAAAATTGGAATTCATCCTATGAGTTTCGAAGAGGAGTCGGGAAGAATGGTCGGTATAATGGGTGCAAGTGGTGCAGGAAAATCAACTCTGTTAAGCGTTCTTAATGGTCTTAATCCACCATATTCAGGTGAGGTAACTATAAATGGGATAAGTATTCATAGTGAAAGTGAAAAAATAAAGGGTCTTATCGGATATGTATCACAGGACGATCTTCTTATTGAGGAACTTACAGTTTTTGAAAACCTTTATTACAATGCAAAACTTTGCTTCGACAATTTTTCCGACGAAGAAATAAGAACAAAAGTTGATAATACTTTGCATAATCTTGGTTTATATGAGATACGGGATATGAGGGTTGGAAATCCGCTTAATAAAAATATAAGCGGCGGGCAAAGAAAAAGGCTCAATATATCACTGGAATTGATACGGGAACCGGCAATTATGTTTCTCGATGAACCTACATCCGGACTTTCTTCAAGGGATTCAGAGAATATACTTGACCTTTTAAAAGAACTTGCCCTCAAGGGGAAACTTCTTTTTATTGTTATTCATCAGCCTTCATCCGATATATTTAAAATGTTCGACCGACTTCTTTTACTGGATATTGGAGGATATCTTATTTATAACGGAAATCCTGTTGACTCTATAATTTACTTCAAAAAACTTATTCATCATGCCAATTATAATGAAAGTGAATGTCATGTATGCGGAAATGTCAACCCTGAACAGATATTCAATATCGTTGAGTCAAGGGTTCTTGATGAATATGGGAAACCAACGGATACGAGAAAGTTATCTCCGGCCGAATGGAATGAATTTTATAAGAATGAAATAGAGGGGAAGGAAAAGCCTCTTGAAGAAGGCCATGGCATCCCCGAAATAACTTTCAGGCCACCGAACAAGTTAAAGCAGTTAATGGTATTCACAAAACGTGACATCCTGTCAAAAATAGCAGATACTCAGTATCTTATAATAACACTACTTGAAGCTCCCGTGCTTGCGTTACTGCTCTCCTTTCTGATAAAATATTTTGATGCAAGTGTAACTGATGCAAAATATGTCTTTTTCGATAATGAAAACGTGCCCGTATATATTTTCATGTCGGTTATAGTTGCTATTTTCATGGGCCTTACAGTTAGTGCGGAAGAAATAATAAAAGACCGTAAAATCCTGAAACGTGAAGCTTTTCTAAACCTGAGTTGGAATAGTTACCTGATGTCAAAAGTTGGAGTACAATTTCTGATTTCAGCCATACAGGCTCTCTCCTTTGTAATTGTCGGTAACACTATAATGGAAATAAAAGGATTATGGTTTCAGTACTGGCTCGTTCTTTTCTCCTGCTGGGCATCGGCTAATATGTTAGGACTATTGATCTCCGACAGTTTCAAAGCAGTTGTGACTATTTATATCCTTATACCTTTCCTTGTAATACCACAAATAATATTAAGCGGCGTTCTGGTGAAATACGAAAAACTGAACCCAAAGCTTTCTTCTCCTGTTTCTATTCCCTTTTATGGTGAACTGATTACAGCACGTTGGGGTTATGAAGCTCTTTCAGTTGAACAATACATCAATAACAAGTATGAAAAGAAATTCTATGTTTACGATCAGATAATAAGCAATTCCAATTTCATGAAACAATACTGGAATGAAAAGATAAACGAAACTCTTACAACTCTCGAGACTGATTTGACGGAAGGCATAAAAGATAAAAGATATTATGACTGTCTTGATTTATTAAATTATGAAATCAATAAACAATTAAGGAATCTCCCTGATATTGGATTCCAACATGCTGATTATCTTACTCCTGAAAGATTCAATATGGAAATACTTCGAGAAACAAAAAAATACACTGATTTAACGCGCCAGTATTATGTTGATTTATGGAACAGGGCCTACATGATGAAAGATAATCTGGTAATGCAGGAGCAGGCAAAAGACAAACAGGATTTTATTGATTTGAAAAACAAATATTTTAACGACAAGCTCGATGAATTTGTTAAAAACAGGAATGAATTGAAGAAAGTTATAGTATATAAAAACAGAATTTACCAGAAAATTGATCCTATCTTTTTAGAGCCACAGAATAAATTTATCAAGGCCCATTTTTATGCACCTGTAAAAAATATTTTCGGACAGCCTGTAAAGACGATTGTAGTAAATGTAATTGTTATCTGGTTTATGACAGCATTATTATATATGGCCCTTTATTTCAGACTTTTAAAGAAATTGCTCGACTCCGGTCAGATTTTAATGTATAAAGAAAGAAAATCGAGAGAATAAAAACAGAAAGAGAGATTTCATACGAAACCTCTCTTTCTGACCGATCTATTGATTATTAAATTAAGCCTAATCTGAGATTTCTATCATCTTGAAAGGAACCCTGATGATAGACTCATAGTCTTCACCCGCTTCAAGCATATCCTCATCATCTTCTTCATAATACCAGTTTATCTGTACTTCATTTTTGGCTTTATGTATCGCTTCAAATTTTTTGAAGACGTCAAGAATACATTTTGAAGAACTTGTATTGAAATATTCAAGTTTAATGTTTACTTCGGTTTTACTCAAAGGATTTTCTTTATACTTATCGAGCCAGTCAACAATAGGTTTATAAAATTCCACAGAATTTTCCGGTATAGATCTGCCTTTTATTTCAAAAACTCCTGTATCTGGATCAAACCTTACGCTTGGTGTTTTTGCTGTTCCTTCAATAATGATCGGTTCCATATTACTAAAATTAAAAAATTATTTTTCAAAATTGTTTACAAGTATATTAAGATACAAGTATATTAAGATAAAAGAAAGAATGGTCATTATCATAATCAGTAAATTTATATTCGAACTTATTACCGGTTTTTCTGGCAATATCAACCAGACCAAGTCCTCCTCCTCCCTTATTAGTTATACGCTGATGATTAAGAATAAATTTATAAAGTTCTTTAATCTCATCCTGACTTGATTTGTTAAGACGTTTTATTTTTTCTTCAAGTTTCTCAATATTTTCTTTCTTTATAAAATTCCCTGTAATAATTCTATAACCTCCATCAATTTTTCGGATCATCAAAATTCCAAATTTTTCAGCCGACTGATCTTCAAAATCAGGCGGAACCTTATCAACATGATGATAAAGATTTTGGAGGCTTTCAACAAGTACATTATATACTTTTTTAAGCAGTCTCACATGTTCATTCATTTGAATAAGCTTATTCTCAACAGTATCGAGTATACAATTGATAACATCAGAGTCGATATTGCCTTTATAATAAAGGATAACATCACCCTTCTGCTGTTCTAAAAGGTAATTTTCTATATTAAAACTCATTTAAGCTTATTTGAAAAGATGAGTTTTTATATTATAACAAAATAATAACAATTCAAAGTAACTAATATTTCCTTATCTCATTTGCTTAACATGCAAATAATTTGACGAAAATATAAAAAATGTACTTTAACCTTCGATTTTTAAAAGACAATTTTTTGTTTTTCTTCTTCTTGTTTTCTTAAAGAAACAAATTTTCTATATTGTATTTTATTATATTTTGCCGGAATGAATTAAAAAAGATAGAATTTTATTTAACCCTTAGACATCAGTATCCGAGAATTTTTATATATTCATTCGGGTCATAAAAAAGGTTTAAAATTCTGTTTATCTCGTTATCATTTTCGTTAATAATCATGAAATAGCCATTTGATTGCCAGAAAGTATTTGCAACCAGGGCTTTCAAAATTTTCTGAATTTCTTTTTTCGAGATATTAAACTGGTAATCATTATATTTAACACCTGCATCAATACCCATTTTTATGAACCATGCAATATCCTCATTTGAAAATTCGAATCTATTTCTGAAATCTTCAAGGTCTTTATATTCCGATAATATTTTATTACGATTTTTATCGGTGTATTCAAGAATAAACGAATTGAATATTTCTTTACTGCGAAGATCTATGTAATAATCAGTTACCCATGATGTATCAGCTGAAATAAACACATCGGGCATTATTCCTCCTCCGCCATATACCGTTCTTTTATTTACAAGGGTATAACACTTTAAAGAGTCTGGCAGTTTTATATTATCAGTATTAAATCTTTCTCCGTTTTTAAATCTTTTCAGGTAATTTTCGATATATTTTGCATAACCTTCTCCATAAGGGCTTTGTATCGAGCGTCCGGTTGGGGTATAGTATCTTGCAATAGTAAGTCGTATTTGTGAACCGTCGTTAAGCGGAAAACTATTCTGCACAAGTCCTTTACCGAAAGTTCTTCTGCCTGCAATAATTCCGCGATCCCAATCCTGAATCGCACCGGCAAATATTTCGCTAGCCGATGCAGAGGTTTCATCAGTCAGTACAACGAGATTTGTTTTTGTAAGCAGGCCTTTGCCGTTCGACTTAAAATCTTCTCGTTGTGTTTTTCTGCCTTCCATGTAAACAACAAGTTTTTCTCCCTCAAGAAACTGATTTGCAAGTGCCACTGCAGCAATCATATATCCGCCCGGATTGCCTCGAAGGTCTATTATTACATTCTTAAGAGTTTTTGTATTAAGGGAATTGAGTCCGTCCAGAAATTCCTTTTCAGTTGTTGCAGAAAATTTGTTAAATTTAAAATAAGCTGTTTCATTGTTAAGCATATAAGCCGCATCCATACTATTAATAGGTATTTTATCGCGAGTTATTGTGAAGTCATATATGGCTTTTGTGCCTGGCCGGAACACCGTGACATTTACTTTTGTTCCCTTCGGACCCATAAGCCTGTTTTTTACTCCGGTTGTAGAAATTCCTATTCCTATAACATTCTCGTCATTTATTTTAATAATTCTGTCTCCAGCCTTTAGTCCTACCCTCTCAGAAGGACTGTTTTTTATAGGTTCAATAACAATTACTGTATCGTGGAGAATATTGAATTGTATTCCTATTCCTTCGAAATTTCCTATAAGCTGTTCATTCATCTCCTTTACATCTTTTGCCGAAATATAGGTTGAATGAGGATCAAGTGAACGGAGTAAATCAATAATTACTTTCTCGGTAAGTGAATTAAGGTTTACGGTATCTACATAAAACGCATCTATAAGGCCTAGAGTTCTTGCTATTTTTAGAGTATTCTCGTTCAGAATTTGTGCATTAATATCGAGGTAAAAACTGGAAAGAATCAATACTCCTGTTATGAAATATTTCAGTTTTTTCATTCTTATTATTTTTATTTAATTGTTTGTCGAAAAATTTACCTGTTATTTTATCTTTAATTCAATATTTAAAATCATTTTCTTTCAAGCAAAATTCATTCCCATTCAATAGTTGATGGTGGTTTTGAAGTAATATCGTAAACAACTCTGTTTATTCCTTTGACTTTATTTATTATTTCATTAGCCACATAACCAAGGAATTCATAAGGAAGATGGGAAAAATCGGCCGTCATTCCATCTATTGAAGTGACAGCCCGAAGCAATGCAGCATTTTCATAAGTGCGTTCATCCCCCATAACTCCAACACTTTTTACAGGAAGGAGTATCACTCCAGCCTGCCATACTTTATCGTAAAGATTATTTTTCTTCAGTGCCTCATTGAATATCTCATCGGCATCCCGCAAGATATTTAGCTTCTCTACACTCACTTCGCCCAGAATTCTGATTGCCAGACCGGGTCCGGGGAAAGGATGTCTATTCAGTATAATATCAGGAATACCAAGCGATTTCCCAACGTTCCTCACTTCGTCCTTAAAAAGTAGTCGTAGTGGTTCAATAACCTTAAGATTCATTTTTTCGGGTAGTCCGCCGACATTATGATGCGACTTTATTTTGGCCGAAGGTCCACTGACCGAAACTGATTCTATTACGTCAGGGTATATGGTACCCTGTGCAAGCCATTTAACATTTTTAATTTTTCGTGCTTCTTTTTCGAAAACTTCGATAAAAGTTGCTCCAATTATCTTTCTTTTGCATTCTGGATCGCTTATTCCCGCAAGCCTTTCAAGAAAGATATTCGAAGCTTCAATTCCCTTGACATTAAGTCCCATTTCCAGATACGATTCAAGCACTCTCCGATATTCGTTCTTTCTCAGCAGTCCGTTATCCACAAATATGCATATAAGATTTCTTCCTATTGCATTGTTGAGAAGAACAGCGGCTGTGGTGGAATCAACGCCACCAGAAAGGCCAAGGATAACATTCTCTTCAGGCGCTATCTTTTGCCGTATATTGTATATCGACGATTCTATGAATGATTGCGGTGTCCAGTCTCCTTTACATCCGCATATTCCTTTAACGAAATTATCTAAAATGACTTGTCCTTTCTCAGTATGATATACCTCAGGATGAAACTGGATTCCCCATGTTGGTTCTCCTTCAATTTTATAGGCGCCGCAATTAATCCCGACAGTTGAAGCTATTATTCTATAATTATCAGGAAGCTTTGTAATAGTATCACTATGTGACATCCATACTTGTGTGACGGAAGGAATTCCTTTGAAAAGAGGATCATGTTCATCAATAATGTTCAGGAATGCCCTTCCATATTCTCTATTTTCTGAAGGAAGCACTTCTCCTCCATAATAATGCACCAGATATTGAGCGCCATAGCATATCCCAAGCACAGGCAAGCAGCCTTTAATTCTTTTCATATCCGGGCGGAGAGCATTTGCATCGCTCACAGAAAAAGGGCTTCCCGAAAGTATAACACCTTGGACATTTTTGTCGGGTTCTGGAAAATTATTACAAGGATATATCTCGCAATAGACATTTAGCTCTCTTATTCTGCGAGCAATAAGTTGTGTATATTGTGAACCGAAATCAATTATTAAAATTTTCCCCTGCACCTGCGGAATTTCCATTTATTACGATGTAAATATAACCAACTTTCAAATGCTTTCATTATTATCTGTTATCCTGTATGTTTTACCGTCTTCGGCGAGGTAGGTTGAAGAGAATATTTCTCTTGCCTGTTCGAGGAGTACTTCAGGATTTTTATATCTCGACGAAAAATGGCCTATTATCAGATTACCGGCGCCAGCTTCAAAAGCTACTCTTGCAGCATCGGCGGCTGTTGAGTGCCCTGTTAGTTCGGCTAGATCGCGCAGGTCATTACCAAAAGTAGCCTCATGATAAATAAGGTCGGTACCTTTCACATAAGAAGAAAGCTGTTCAAAATAACTTGTATCGCTGCAATAGGCATAAGATAGAGGTTTTGGAGGAGGAATTGTAATTTCTTCATTTTTTATAATTGTGCCATCTTCCCTTATCAGATCTTCGCCTTTTTTTATGGCATTCATTTTTGCAATAGGTATTTTATAAACCTCTATCTTTTCTTTGCGGATTTTTCTTTCCGCTTTTTTTTCGCTGAATAAAAAACCAAAAGTTGGTACTCTGTGCCTGAGGGGGAAAGCAGTAACAGTTAAATATTTGTCATCCAGAATAACAAAGGGATTTTTGCTATTAAGCTCGGTGAAAATTACTTCAAATCCAAGTTTTATATCAAAATCTTCGAGATACGATTTCAATATTTTATTAAAATTAGCCGGAGCATAAATATTTAGAGGCTGACCTCTGCCCATTAGGTTGAAAGATGAAAGTAGTCCGAATAATCCGAAAATATGATCGCCATGCAGATGGCTAATAAAAATATGGTTGATTTTACTGAACTGGATTTTACATTTTCTCATTTGCATCTGGGTCCCCTCCCCGCAGTCTATTAAATACAACCGCTCATGTGCATAAAGCACATGAGCGGAAGGATTTCTTTCAGAAGTCGGTAATGCGGAACTACTACCCAATATGGTAAGTTTCATTTTTTGCAGAACCGACCGTCTAGGATATCATCTTTTCAGCCTCTTCAACGGTGTCTGTTATGTTAAGTACCGTATCGAGCTGCGAAATAGTAATAAGCCGTTCGACGGCTTCATTAAGTCCGCAGAGAACAAAAGTACCACCCGCATTTTTACACAATCTGTTTGCTACAAGGATGGCGCTAAGACCTGAAGAATCACAGTATTGACACTTCTCGAGATTAAGGATGATATTCTTTTCACCCTTTCCCGAAACAAGTACAAGTTCGGATTTCAGCGAGGGAGCTATATGAGTATCAAGCTTCTCAGTCTGAATCTTAATCAATGTACTGTTGGTAAGGTTTTCAACATTGAAATCCATAAGAAAGCTTTTAAAGCTTAAATTTAAGCTTTTTTTCTGTTTTTCGGAAGTTTTTTCTGTGATTCTTCTAATTCTTCTTTAATAGATGCAAGATCAGTTATATCACCAAGAGTTGTTTTTTCAATAGATGATTTCGAATTCTTTGCAGATTTCTTTTTTGTTTCCGATTTCGGCTTTTTCTCTGTTGTTTCTACTTCTTTCTTTTCATCTTCATATATCTTACTATGAGAAACAATAATCTTTTTGGCCGATTTATTAAACTCTACAACTTTGAACATAAGTTTTTCATCAACTTTTGCCATTGTGCCATCAGCTTTTATAAGTTGTTTTGGGGCTGCAAACCCTTCGATCCCGTATGGAAGAGCAATAATGGCTCCTTTATCGAACAATTCAACTATTGTGCCTTCATGAATTGAATCAACAGTAAATATTGTTTCAAATACGTCCCATGGATTTTCTTCAAGTTGTTTATGTCCGAGACTTAAACGGCGGTTTTCCTTATCAATTTCTAACACAACAACCTCAATTTCAGCATCAATAGTAGTAAATTCAGCAGGGTGTTTTATCTTCTTTGTCCATGAAAGATCTGAAATATGGATAAGGCCGTCAACACCTTCTTCTATTTCAACAAATACTCCGAAGTTTGTAAAATTCCTGACCCGTGCTTTATGTCTTGTTCCTACGGCATATTTTTCTTCGATATTCTGCCATGGATCGGGCTTAAGCTGTTTCATTCCCAGCGACATCTTTCTATCTTCGCGGTCGAGAGTCAGTATAATGGCCTCGATCTCGTCGCCAACTTTAAGAAATTCCTGTGCACTCCTGAGATGTTGTGACCACGACATCTCCGATACGTGAATAAGGCCTTCCACTCCAGGCGCTATTTCCACAAAAGCACCATAATCAGCTAAAACCACAACCTTACCTTTAACTATATCGCCTACCTTCAGATTCGTATCAAGCGAATCCCATGGATGAGGAGTAAGTTGTTTAAGACCAAGGGCAATACGCTTCTTCTCATCATCAAAATCGAGAATAACGACATTAAGTTTCTGATCGAGCTGAACGATTTCTTCTGGATGATTCACTCTCCCCCATGAAAGATCGGTAATATGAATAAGTCCGTCAACACCGCCCAGATCAATAAAAACGCCATAAGAAGTTATATTTTTCACCACACCTTCGAGAACCTGACCTTTTTCAAGCTTTGCAATAATCTCCTTCTTCTGTTGTTCAAGCTCGGCCTCGATAAGTGCTTTATGCGACACAACAACATTTTTAAACTCCTGATTTATCTTAACAACTTTAAATTCCATAGTCTTGCCTACAAACATGTCATAATCGCGTATAGGCTTGACATCAATTTGTGAACCAGGTAAAAATGCCTCGATGCCAAAGACATCCACAATCATTCCACCTTTTGTCCGGCATTTTATATATCCTGTGATAATTTCATCATTTTCAAGAGCCGCATTGATCCTTTCCCATGAATTGAGAGCTCTTGCTTTTTTATGAGAAAGCACAAGCTGACCCTTCTTGTCTTCCTGACTTTCAACATATACCTCAACAACATCACCAACCTTGAGATTCGGATTGTACCTGAATTCATTAAGGCTTACTATACCTTCCGACTTGTAACCTATATTTATAACAACCTCACGGTTAGTCATTTGAATTACAGTGCCCTTTACAACCTGATCAACTGATATTGTTGATAGAGTTTTATCATACATGGCCTCAAATTCAGTATACTTAGGTGAAGTACGGTTTTCTTTCGCTTCAAATTCCTCCCAGTTAAAATTATCAACAGAGGCCTTTTTACCATGAATCGCCATTTCATGCGATTCAGATTCAGGAAACGTGTCAATTGCAACACGTTCTTCAACTTCTGTTTTGACTTCTTTTTGTGTATTTTCAATCTCCATAGCATCTCTTGCCTCAAGAGATTCATTTTCAGACCTTTCAGAATTTTCAATTCCTTCCAGATCGCTTGATTTTTCTTCGTTTTGAATCATAAAATAATTTTAATAAACTAACATTTAATAAATTAGACAATATTTTAATTAAAACAGGTGTGCAAAGATAATTGAATTTTTCTATAAGATGTTAATTCTTAAGTGGAATTTCTTTTTTACTAATAAACATTTTAATGAAATAGTGTAGGTTTACCATAATTTAGTTTATCATATTCAATTTTCGTTATTAATTTGAATGTTATATTTGTAAAACATTTAAGTATTATACCTAAACCGTTGTATGAAAATTTCAATTATTGGAACAGGTTATGTAGGGCTGGTCACCGGAACTTGTTTTGCAGAGACCGGGGTGACCGTTTCCTGTACCGACATCGACAAGGAAAAAATAAAAAGTCTGAGCAATGGACGTTCAACTATATATGAACCGGGCCTGGATGCCATTATGAAAAGAAATATAGAAAAAGGACGCCTTAGCTTTACTACCGATATCAAAGAAAGTGTTGAAGGAGCCGAAGCAATTTTTATTGCAGTGGGCACACCTCCCGGGGAAGATGGGAGCGCGGACATCACACATGTCCTTGAAGTTGCATCCGAAATTGGAAAGGTAATAACATCTTATGTGATAATTGTAATAAAAAGTACGGTTCCTGTAGGTACTTCGGATAAAGTGAGAAAAGTTATTGAAAAAGAACTCCAGAACCGCGATGTTACTATACCTTTCGACATGGCATCAAATCCCGAATTTCTGAAAGAAGGTTCTGCCGTGGAGGATTTTCTCAAACCTGAAAGAATTATAATCGGAACTTCAAACGAAAAAGCTGCTGAGATAATGAGCATGCTGTACAAACCTTTTGTACTTAATAATCATCCAATCTATTTTATGGACATTGCTTCTGCAGAACTCACCAAATACGCGGCTAATGCAATGCTCGCAACACGAATAAGCTTTATAAACGAAATAGCAAACCTGTGCGAACTTCTTGGTGCTGATATAAATCAGGTAAGAAAAGGAATAGGAAGCGACTCGAGAATCGGTAGTAAATTTCTTTATCCGGGTCCTGGTTATGGCGGCTCATGCTTCCCAAAAGATGTTAAAGCTCTTCTGCGTACGGCACAGGAACATGGTTACGATATGAAAGTAATCAATGCAGTTGAAGAGGCTAATAAATATCAAAAAAATATTATCTTTAATAAAATAATGAAATATTTCAATAATAACCTGATAAACAAAAAAATAACAATATGGGGGCTTTCATTTAAACCTCATACCGACGACATTCGTGAATCATCTGCAATTCACCTGATAAAAAAACTACTCGATGAAAAAGCTGCTATTAGCGTTTATGACCCTGCTGCAATGAAAGAAACAGAAAAATTGTTCGAAAACAAAATTGATTATGCAAATGATCAATATACAGCTCTTGAATCGGCCGATGCACTTGCATTATTAACTGAATGGCCTGAATTCAGAATCCCAGACCTTAAAAAAATGTCGCAAATAATGAAAAACAAAGTCATATTCGACACAAGAAATATTTATGAGCCTGCGCAAATACGAGAAGCAGGATTCGAATATTACGGTATCGGAAGAAGATGAAGGGATTGATGATTGATGATGAGGGTGAGACGTTCAAATGTGGAAGAATAGTGAAGACTTATAAACAAAATAACCAATGAAAGGAATCATTCTTGCAGGAGGATCAGGTACAAGACTTTATCCGATAACTTATGCAATAAGCAAGCAGATACTACCGGTCTATGACAAACCGATGATTTATTATCCATTGTCGGTTCTTATGCTTGCCGGAATAAAAAATATCCTTATAATTTCCACACCACGCGATCTTCCTTTATTCGTCAACCTTCTTGGCGATGGCTCTTCACTCGGAATGAAATTTTCCTATGCCGAACAACCTTACCCCGGTGGACTTGCCCAGGCCTTTATTATTGGAGAGAAATTTATAGCCGACGATCCAGTATGTATGATACTGGGCGATAATATCTTCTATGGGCATGGGTTTGGAGATGTACTTCTGGAAACTGCACAGTTAAAAAAAGGAGCATGCATCTTCGGTTATTATGTAACTGACCCTCAAAGATATGGAGTGGTCGAATTCAACAACCGGAAAGAACCCGTTAGCATCGAAGAAAAACCAATAAACTCAAAATCAAACTATGCAGTTACCGGACTTTACTTTTATGATAACACTGTGGTAGCAAAGGCAAAAACACTTATCCCTTCTGAACGTGGCGAACTGGAAATAACTGACCTTAACAGATTATACCTTGAAGAAAAAACTCTTGTGGTAAAACTGATGGGTAGAGGCATGGCTTGGCTTGATACCGGAACTTGCGAGAGCTTACTTCAGGCATCAAATTTTATTGCCACTCTTGAGCAACGCCAGGGCCTAAAAGCTTCTTGTATTGAAGAAATTGCATATAAAAGAGGATTTATCTCTAAGGAACAACTTATCAAACTGGCCGAGCCATACCGAAACAGCCAGTACGGTAAATACCTTCTTAGAATCGCTGATGAGGAAATAAAGCCATAAATGATATAATAGTAACTTCAAATGAAATTCAAAGAAACAGGTTTCACCGGATTATATTTAATCGAACCTGATATTTTCGGGGATGTACGTGGTTATTTCATGGAAACTTTTAACCAGGAGACATTCAAAAAAGCAGGTATAACATTCACTCCGGTGCAGGATAATGAGTCAATGTCGGTAAAAGGAGTAATAAGAGGACTACACTACCAGCTTCGCCCTTTTGAACAGGCAAAACTTGTAAGAGTTGTCCGCGGCAAAATATTTGACGTAGCTCTCGACCTCCGTAAAAATTCGAAAACGTATGGTAAATGGTACGGTATTGAAATTGATTCTGAATCAAAAAAACAACTTTTCATACCACGTGGTTTTGCACATGGTTTTTCTGTATTGAGCGAAACAGCAATTGTTCAATATAAATGCGACAATTTTTACAGACCATCATCGGAACGTGGAATTCTTTTAACCGACCCTGTTCTCGGAATTGACTGGAAAATAAATCTTGATGAAGCCATCATAAGCGAAAAGGATAATAAAAACCTGCACTTTAGAGATGCAGAAAATAACTTCTGATTTTAAAAATGCCTTTAATACTTATTACCGGAGCAAATGGCCAATTGGGAATGGAACTAAAAAATATTTCAGGCAATTACCCTGAATATAGTTTTTTATTCACCGACCTCGACACGCTCAATATAGCTGATGCTGAAATTACAAAAAAAATTGTTAACGAAACCAATCCTGATTGGATAATTAATTGTGCCGCCTATAACCTTGTTGACAAAGCTGAAGAAGAACCCGATGAAGCTTTTAAAGTGAACTGCAAAGGAGTTATGAACATTGTTAATGCCATACAGAATTCATCATGCAGGTTTATCCATTTCTCAACCGATTATGTTTTCGATGGAAAATCCAATCGGCCATATATCGAAACCGATATTCCCAATCCGCTTTCGAAATATGGAGCATCAAAACTCGAAGGGGAAAGAAACGCTCTTAAACACCATCATACGATAGTGATAAGAACTTCATGGCTCTACTCTGCTTTCGGGAATAATTTTGTAAAGACAATAATTAAAAAAGCAAAAGAAAATGCAT
>JAGPFZ010000079.1 GCA_018056245.1 Bacteroidales bacterium | reverse complement strand
GTTGTGCGGACACTGGTCTTGCTCTTGACAAATCCGAAGATACGGCTAACTTTGCTAATCGGTTGATAAATGAAAATTCCGAAAACATTAAACAAGAAGTTCTATATTCTTTTGAAAAACTGTCCAACTTATAGGGGGTTAATACACCGACCACCTAAAGATCAGGTAGAAAACT
Source organism: Bacteroidales bacterium (assembly GCA_018056245.1). Taxonomy (GTDB): domain Bacteria; phylum Bacteroidota; class Bacteroidia; order Bacteroidales; family VadinHA17; genus LD21. The sequence continues at coordinate 4,317 of JAGPFZ010000079.1, read as the reverse complement.
CTGATTCCGATCAGATGAAAGGAACTTAATCGTGATAAGTTTATTATATTTATCCTTTGTGGAAATAATCAGATAATATAACTAAATATGAGAGTCGTGATGGGATCAAATGAGAAACAGACGGCGATAGGACGGCGTGATTTATTAAAGACGCTTAGCCTTGGCACTGCTGCAGCGTTAACCGGGGTTTTTGGCAATCTGTCGCAAGCTCAGGCGCAGCAACAGGAGAAACTGAATAAACCTCCGGTAGGATTACCTCCGGTTAAGATAAAGAGAGTAAGGGCGATTGGAGTAAAATCTGCGCCTGGAGGGAGAGGTTCGAATCTGGTTGTAGTAAAGGTTGAAACGACCGAGCCGGGTTTATATGGTCTGGGATGCGCAACCTTCACACAACGGGCCGAAGCAGTAGTGACGGCAGTAGATAGATATCTGAATGACTTTTGCATGGGCAGGGACGCTGATAACATAGAAGACATGTGGCAATCTGCTTATGTAAGTTCATACTGGCGTAATGGTCCGGTTTTGAACAATGCATTAAGCGGGCTTGACGAAGCCTTGTGGGATATAAAAGGGAAGAGAGCCAATATGCCTGTTTATCAACTGCTGGGAGGGAAATGTCGGTTTGCGGTAGATACTTATACTTCAGTAAGTGGTAGGACACCAGAAGAAACGGCAGAAATGTGTCTGAAACACATGGAGGCAGGGCAGCGTTATGTGAGGATACAACTTGGGGGATATGGTGGAGTTGGAGCCGTTGGGTCAAAGCCAGATTTTAAAGAGGCCGGATTTGGAATGCCAGGCGATACATATATGGATGATCAGGCATACCTGCGGGCGGTGCCGAAGTTGTTTGAGGTTGTGAGGAAAAGATGCGGAGAAGAAGTTGAATTATGCCACGACATTCATGAACGCTGTCAGCCTCTTGATGTTATTAATATGTGCAGGAAGCTGGAAGAGTATCGTCCATTCTTCATTGAAGACCCTGTTTCTCCTGAGAACACACACTGGTGGAAACAATTACGCGAGAGTACAACAGTTCCGTTTGCGATGGGAGAGCTTTTCAATAATATCAATGAGTTCCTGCAGCCTATGGTGAATCATTATTTTGATTATATTCGGTTGCATGTTTCACAAATTGGGGGAATAACTCCTGCCATGAAAGTTGCAAGATTGGGTGAATGGTTTAATGTCAGGACGATATGGCATGGACCTGGAGACGTTTCGCCTGTAGGTCACTCGGCTCAGGCACACATGGATCTGGCTTGCTGGAATTTTGGACTCCAGGAAGGAGGAGGTGATTTTTCGGATTATTTGCGCGAGCTATTTCCAGGATGCTGTACGAAAAAGAATGGTTATATCTATGTTAATGATAATCCCGGACTGGGGATAGATATTAATGAAAAGATGGCTGCAAAGAATCCGATTTCGAATGATGCAGGCAATTGGACAGTACGTAAAAGGGATGGAACAATCATAAGGCCATAAATGCTATGATTATTCTTTCTGATAATGAATCGTTACAGTTGGGAAAATTATTCTAAGTTACGGATTAAGCCGGTTTTATTAACTGTGAGATATCCATGGTTAAAATCAAAAAAAGAATAAAAATAATTTTAAATGCTCATCCCGACCTCCCCAAAGTGGGGAGGAGCGTAAAATACTACCATGGAAAGTCCCCCATTTTGGGGCCTGTCAGCCGAAGCATTAGCGGAGGCTGAGATTTAGGGGGCAAATAAAAGGGGTAAATAAATGATATAATAAATAAACAACCCTTATAATTTATTGATATTTTAAAATTAGGTAAATTATTTAAACATAAAACTTGAGTAAATTTTAAATAACATATTGAATTATGGAGAAAAAAATTGTAACATTTGGGGAGATAATGTTAAGGTTAGCAACCCCGCGTTTTGAACGTTTCAGTCAGGCTTCTTATTTTGAGGCCACTTTCGGAGGAGGTGAAGCAAATGTTGCTGTTTCACTTGCCAATTTCGGTCTTAGAGTTGATTATGTAACACGTTTGCCTCAAAACGATTTGGGTAAAGCATGCCTGATGAACCTTCGTAAGTATAATGTTGGTACTGACAAGATTTTATTCGGAGGCGACCGCCTTGGAATTTACTTTCTTGAGAATGGCGCAGTTGCACGAGGAAGTAAAGTTGTTTATGACCGTGCAAATTCTGCTATAGCAACTATAAAACCGGGAATGATAGACTGGAATAAGATATTTGAGGAAGCATGCTGGTTTCACTGGACAGGCATTACACCTGCAATTTCGGAAGGAGCGGCTCTGGTCTGTAAAGAAGCAATAGAAGCAGCTAATAAAAAAGGGATTACTGTTTCAGTGGATCTTAATTACAGGAAAAACCTATGGAAATGGGGCAAAAAAGCATCGGAAGTTATGCCCGATCTGGTTGCCGGATGCGATATAATACTTGGCAACGAAGAGGACGCGGAAAAAGTATTTGACATTCGTCCAAAAGATGTTGATGTTATAAGTGGTAAGGTTGAAGCCGATGCTTATGAATCTGTATGTAAACAGTTGAAAGAAAGATTCCCGAAAGCAGGCAAGGTGATAATTACACTGAGAGGATCGATAAATGCAAACCATAATACATGGAGCGGCGTGCTTTTTAATGGCGAGAAATTATTTAAGTCTTCGATTTATGACATTACACATATTGTTGACCGAGTCGGAGCCGGTGATAGTTTTATGGCCGGACTTATTTACGGTCTGCTCACTTATAAAGATGAACAAAAAGCACTTGATTTTGCCGTGGCAGCTTCCTGCCTTAAACATACTATTCATGGCGACTTTAATATTGTTACAGTTGAGGAAGTTGAAGCACTGATGGCTGGAAATAAATCTGGACGCGTTTCCAGATAATAAAGACTTTTTTAGAAGATAAAATTAGGTTATATTAATTTAAAGAAAAATTATGGCAAGGTTTACAAGAACACAGGTTATCCTTAAGATGGCAGAAGAGGGAATGATACCGGTATTTTACAATAGTGATACGGAAATTTGTAAGCAGGTTATTTCAGCATGTTACAGGGGTGGTGTAAGATTATTCGAATTCACGAATAGAGGCGCTTATGCTCATATTGTTTTCGAGCAGATCAATAAATGGGCGACTGTTGAATTTCCTGATTTAATTATGGGAACGGGATCCGTTGTTGACGTTTCCACTGCAATGCTGTATGTTCAGCTCGATTCGAATTTTATAGTTTCGCCGATACTGAATGAAGAGATGGCTTATGCATTAAACAGGAGAAAAGTTCTGTGGGCGCCGGGTTGCGGATCTGTGTCGGAAATATCGAAAGCAGAATCGCTCGGAGCTGAAATAGTAAAAATATTTCCCGGTTCGGAAGTTGGCGGACCAAAATTTGTTTCGGCAGTGAAAGGGCCAATGCCCTGGACACATATAATGCCGACCGGAGGGGTCGAGCCAACGGAAGCCAATCTGACAGAATGGTTCAAAGCCGGAACAATATGCGTTGGTATGGGTTCGAAGTTGATAAGATCGGAACTCATCAAAAATAAAGATTTTAAACAGATTGAGCAGGAGGTACGTGATGCCGTCACTCTGGTAAGAAAACTCAAACAGCAATATCCTGTGAAGGTGTGATATGTTGAATATTCATGATTTAGGGTCGGGACAAAATATAAATATAATAAAAAATGATAACAGATACAATAAAAAACAGAAATTTATATGCACCTATATCACCACGGATAAAGGTTGCTCTTGATTATTTAGCCGATACAGATTTTTCGAAAGTTGAACCCGGGCGATATGAAATAGATGGTCAGAATTTATATGTCATGGTTCAGCAATACGATACGATACCTAAAGAACAGGCAAAATGGGAATGTCATCGAAATTATATAGATATTCAATTCATTGTGGAGGGGGTTGAACAGATAGGGTTCAGCAATGTTGAAAATATGAAAATTCTTGTCGGATATGATCCTGTGAAAGACATAGAAATTTTAACAGGGGATGGTGATTATGTTACACTTGACAGAGGTTCTTTTGGTATCTTTTTCCCGCAGGATGCTCATCAACCTAAAGTGGCGCCTGATAATATTTCAGGGAAAGTTAAGAAAGTAGTGGCAAAAGTGAAGATAAAGTAAAGATAGCTTATAGGTCAAATGAAAGTTTACCTTTAGTCTGATTTTTTTAATAAATCCCGAGTTTGACAGTTAAATGGGATCAATGCTTCTGAGACCCTCATAAAATTGTAATTCTTACTTCCAATTTTCAAAAATGTAGTGAACAATATTTTGTTATAATTTGCTATTTTATTGAGTAA
>JAGPFZ010000078.1 GCA_018056245.1 Bacteroidales bacterium | reverse complement strand
GCATAATCAATAAGCTCATCCTTGGTTGCAGGCCATGGAGCATCTTCAAGTTTTGATGCTAGTTCAAGTGTCCAATACATAATAAAATTTTTTATTTACTAAAAAAAACCTGCAAATATAAATAAAAATATTATAGTATAAATACAATAAAATTTAATTATTATTTTCGCGTTTCCCATATAATTTCGTCATTGTTAAGCTCAGAGTTCAAAAGTCGGCCTAACATAAAGAAATAATCCGAAAGTCGGTTCAGAAAAATTATAATAATTTCAGGTACAGGTTCGGTTTTATTAAGTTTAGCTACTCTTCTCTCGGCTCTACGGCAAACGCATCTTGCGATATCACAATATGACACAACAAGATTACCACCAGGTATTATGAAAGATTTAACAGGGCGAACTGACTTTTCAATTGAATCTATCGCATCTTCTATATCTTTTATACAATCCGAAGCAGGTAAAACCATTTCCGCTGCCAGGCTTTCATAGTCGGAAGTCAAAGCTAAGATACAATACATCAATTGATTCTGGATATATATCAGAAAATCCCTCCTATTTTCATTTTCTTTGAAACTCCTTAGCAACCCTGTCCATGAAATCAATTCTTCTATTGTTCCGCATGCTTCAATACGGTCGTGATATTTTGGCAACCTTTTACCTCCCTGAATTGAGGTGGTCCCATCATCTCCACCACGAGTATAAATTGTCATACAACCCTGTTTAATTTATTTTTGACAGGTTGATTTTATAAAATACTATTTCTTAATCTCTGAAAACCTTTTCATTAGGTACGTCGGATGCAATCATTCCATCAAGAAGTCGGACAATCCGGGCAGCATGTTTTGCAATATCTTCCTCGTGAGTCACAACAATAACGGTATTCCCCCTTCTATGTATTTCATCGAGCAGGTTCATGATATCAAGTGAAGTTTTGCTGTCGAGGTTGCCTGTCGGCTCATCGGCAAGTATAATCGAAGGATTGTTTACCAGTGCCCTGGCAGTTGCAACCCTCTGCCTTTGACCTCCTGAGAGCTCATTAGGCTTGTGATACATACGGTCCGCGAGGCCAACTTGCGTAAGAACCTCTATTGCTTTCTGCTCCCTTTCAGCTTTTGGAACCCCGGCGTAAATAAGCGGAAGGGTAACATTTTCAAGTGCCGTGTATCGAGGAAGAAGGTTAAATGTCTGAAAAATAAATCCGATTTCTTTATTACGTATTTCAGCAAGCTGGTCGTCATCCATCTTGCTTACATCAGTGCCATTGAGAAAATAGCTGCCGCTCGTAGGTGTATCGAGGCAGCCGAGCAAATTTAACATAGTTGATTTGCCTGATCCGGAAGGACCCATTATAGCAACATATTCATTTCTTTCTATTGTCAATGAAACAGACCGTAACGCTCTTACTATAACCGAACCAATCTGGTAATTTTTAACAATATCCTGAATCTCTATTACTTTGTCATTCATAAGTAAATATTTTAAAGCCTTCGAAATTAGATTAAATAAACGATATACTGAATTTTAATTTATTAATTTTTGTTAATACCTTATAATATAATCATATCTTGCAATTCCACGTCTGAAAAAAACAAGTCCCATCCGATAAATATCAATAGTTATGCTCACTTTTCCCGATTGTTTAATTTTCTCCCATGCTTCATACATTTCTTCTGAGATATGTATATCATCTATAACAACCAAACTCTTTTCATCGCATATTTCACTTATTATATCGAAATAACGTAAAAGCGATTCCTTCCTGTGATCACCATCGATAAAAACAAGTCCGGGACAAATCTTTGCTTTCTTCATTTCAAGCAAAAAATCATCGAATTTCATATTGTACTGTCGTATATTCGACCGTCCTGTTTCCATGAAATTGGCTTCAGCCAAAGCTGACAACGAAGGGCATCCCTCTGCCGTATGTATTATTGAAGAAGGTGAACCAAACGACAGATAAAGAGTACTTATTCCTAATGACGTGCCAAGCTCTATAATATCTTTCCGACCAAATTCACTGGCAAGAGAGGCAAGCAACTTACCGTATTTTACAGGAACAGAAGATTTCCGTGCTATATCTGAAATCTTGCGGAGACCATCAACATTTCTGCCTGTTCCATAATCTTTTACCTCTACTGTATCTTTGCAGGTTAGCATCTTTACCCTTATTTTTTCTATTTTACAGACAATCTCAGGGTTAAATTTATTCCTGAATATTTTTGTTACCAGATTATAAACAAAAGGGCTGTGGAGCCCAAATCCTCTTTTATGTGATGATAATATCTTATATTTGTGATAGTTAATAATTTTATGCCTGTTAGTTGACATTCTGGTATTTTTAAGGTATTATTAAATTATGATACCTTTTCAAAATTATTTATTTTCGGAAATGAATTACATCTCTCTTTAAGTCCATTTTAGACATGCAGAATTTCTTTGATACCGATATTAAATATTTGCCGGGAGTTGGACCAAAAAGAGCCGAACGGCTTAATAAAGAACTTAATATCAGATGCTACAGAGATCTTTTATATTATTTTCCATATAGATATATAGACAGGACGAAGATTTATAATATTAATGAACTTGATCCAGACTTGCCTTATGTTCAGATAAAAGGTACGATAATTAAATATTTTTATGAAGGCAAAGGCACAAATAAAAGGCTTACAGCAGAGTTTTCAGATGAAACAGGAAGTATAAAGCTCATCTGGTTTAGAGGAACGAAATGGATACCGGATACTTATCCTGCAGGAGGGAAATATGTGATTTTTGGGAAGCCTGGAGTTTTTAACGGAATTATTAATATTATTCATCCCGAGGTTGATCCGGTTGAAAAGATGGAACAGAGGATTTCTTCGGCATTTCAGGCACAATACAGAACAACTGAAGGGCTTAAAAATAGCTTTATAACTTCAAAATTTATAAGTAAACTTGTAGGTAACCTTCTGAAATCTATTAATTTTATAATACCTGAAACTCTGCCCTCATATATTATTGAGAAATATTCACTAATGACTCTTCATGATGCACTCTATAATATCCATTTTCCTTCCAATGCCCGGCAACTTGCCAGGGCAAAACACCGTTTGAAATTCGAAGAACTTTTTTACATCCAGCTTAATTTGCTAATGTATAAAGTTCAAAGGAAAATCAGCACTCCCGGGTTTGTTTTTGCTAAAGTTGGAGATTTCTTCAACAAGTTTTATTATTCCAACCTGCATTTTGGATTAACCGATGCCCAGAAAAGAGTTATAAAAGAAATAAGGAGAGACCTGAAATCGGGCAAGCAGATGAATCGTCTTTTACAGGGTGATGTCGGAAGCGGTAAAACTCTTGTGGCAATTATGGCAATGCTGATTGCGGTCGACAACGGATACCAGTCGTGCATCATGACTCCCACAGAAATCCTTGCATACCAGCATTACAGATCGGTTTGCAATTTTACCGAAGGAATAGGAATAGAAGTTCTGCTTCTTACCGGTTCAACAAAAAAATCAGAAAGGAAACATATTGAAAAAATGCTTGCCGGTGACAAGCCGGTAATTCTTATAGGGACACATGCATTAATACAAGAAAATGTTCGATTCAGCAGGCTTGGGCTTGCAATCATAGACGAACAACACAGGTTCGGAGTGGCTCAAAGGGCAAAATTGTGGGAAAAAAGCCTCAATCCACCCCATGTACTTGTTATGACTGCCACACCCATTCCACGGACACTTGCAATGACTCTATATGGTGACCTCGATGTTTCGGTGATTAACGAGATGCCTCCGGGCAGAAAGCCGGTTAAAACTATGCACTTCACCGACTCTGAAAGAAACAAGGTCTTTGCTTTTATCCGGAGCCAAATTGCAGAAGGAAGACAAATTTATATAGTTTACCCTTTGATAGAAGGCTCGGAAAAACTCGATTATAAAAATCTCGACGAAGGACTTGATATTCTTTCCCGGGCTTTCCCTCCTCCCGCATATTGCATTAGTGTCCTTCATGGCAGGATGACGGCGGAAAACAAGGAGATCTCGATGAAGTTATTCAGGGAAGGAACGGCACAGATAATGGTCGCCACAACGGTTATTGAAGTGGGAGTGGATGTGCCCAATGCAACGGTAATGATAATTGAAAGTGCCGAGAGATTCGGCCTTTCACAACTCCATCAGTTAAGAGGCCGCGTGGGAAGAGGCTCAGATCAGTCGTATTGCATCCTTATGACTTCAGAAAAACTCTCGAAAGAAGCTGCCACAAGGATTGAAATTATGGTAAAATCGAACGACGGATTCGAAATCGCCGAAGCAGACCTTAAGCTAAGAGGTCCGGGCGATATTGAAGGAACACAGCAAAGCGGAATACCTTTCGACCTCAAAATAAGCGACCTGGCTAAAGATGGTCAGTTAATAGAATATGTGAGAAATATTGCAGCCTCAATACTCGCGAAAGACCCGATGCTCAATGATGAAAAAAATGCAGTGCTGCAAATCCAACTTAAGAAACTCTTCGAAAGAAAGTATTCATGGAGTAATAT
>JAGPFZ010000077.1 GCA_018056245.1 Bacteroidales bacterium | reverse complement strand
TTCCGCATACATACAAAATTGGTGATAAAATTACGGTAATACCATATACTAATTGCGGACAATGTTCGTCATGTAAGCGTGGAAAATTTAATGCATGCCGATACAACCAAACATTGGGCGTACAACGCGACGGTGCTATGGTCGAGTATCTAGTGATTCCCTGGCAAAAGGTATTGATTGAAAATCAGTTGTCTGATTATTTATTAGCTTTGGTTGAGCCGTTAACAGTGGGATTTCACGCAGTGGATAATGGTAAAGTGACTGACGCTGACGTGGTTATGGTTTTAGGGTGTGGTATGATAGGAAGTGGGGCTATAATCCGTTCAAGTCGGAGGGGAGCAACAGTCATAGCAGTGGATATTGATGATTACAAGCTCGAAACGGCCAAAATACTTGGGGCAGGATATATAATCAATTCTAAAAAAGAAAATCTGCATGAAAAGCTGGAAAAAATAACCATCGGAAATGGTCCTGATGTAGTTATCGAAGCTGCGGGCAGTCCGGCAACTTATCAGACAGCAATCGAAGAAGTTGCTTTTGGAGGCCGTATGGTTTGTATTGGGTATACTAACGAAGAAGTAAGTTTACCAACCAGATTATGGGTCCAAAAGGAATTGGAAATATTAGGCTCCAGAAATGCAAACCCTATCGATTTCGAGTCCGTAATCAAATATTTAAAAAGTGGTAATTTAAATGAGAATCTTTTGATCTCAAAAATCGTTAAACCTGAAGAAGCACCGATTGCTATGAAAGAATGGTCAGGTGATCAAAAAAATATATTCAAAATTCTTGTTCAGTTTTAAAATATTGTATTAGCTGCTTAAATCATTGGACTCTATTCTACATGGGAAAAAGGTTACTTGTAGAAATAACCTTGCCTGAATTGTGTTGTTTAATTCTTTCTTCGAGGTTATTTGTACAGCCGGTATAAATGGAACCATTTTTATATTTAAGGATGTAAACGAACCAGAACTTATTGTCAAGTGGGCATTGCCCGCCGGAGCCTGCCATAACATGAAGTATTAAGATGCAGCGATATACGAAGTTTGAAAAGCCCGCCGCCGTTCCGACTTACATCGGAACTATGGCGGGCGAAGGTGGGCCCAGCTGGGATCGAACCAGCGACCCCCTGATTATGAGTCAGGTGCTCTAACCGTCTGAGCTATGGGCCCCTGAAAGATTCTAATTCAGAGCATTATTCTATTTGAGCAATGTATATTCGGTTTGCAATATTATATAATTATGGTCAATTATCCAAAGATTACTACAAAACTCAGATTAAAGGTATAACCCGGAGCAGAAGATTTACGACATTATGTACGTTTCTTTCGAACACCTCAAGAACTTCCTCCCATGTTACAGGTTTTTCATCTGTCTTCCATGAATCATAATCGGTACTCATGGCTATGGTTGCATAAGGTATGTCGAGTTCATTTGCGAGGATAACTTCAGGTGATACGGACATATTAATTATATCTGCGCCCCAGGTGCGGAACATACGCGATTCAGCTCTTGTTGAGAACCTGGGGCCTTCGATTGTAATGAGAGTTCCGTTTTCATGTATCTTGAGGTTCATTTTTTTTGCCGTTGCAATAATAGTTGCCCGAAGTTGCTCATTAAAAGGATCGGCCATTGGCGTATGTTTCATGTTGCCGGGTTCGAATTCTTCATAAAATGTTATTTCTCTGCGTCGGGTGAAATCAATAAACTGGTCGGGGATTACAAGGTCGCCTCGCATAATATTTTCTCTAAGGCTTCCACATGCCGTGGTAGTGATAATGTGAGTACAACCGGCTTCTTTCAGGGAGAGAATGTTTGCCCTGTTATTTACTTTTGATGGAGGTATTGTATGTTCTTTCCCATGTCGTGATAAAATAACGATATCAACACCTTGCAGATTGCCGCAAATTAATGGAGAACTTGGTGACCCGTAACAGTTTCTGCCGTCAACTTCGCATGGATTTTTGAGTATATCGAGTTTTTCAAGGCCCGAACCGCCTATTATTCCTATTTTTGCCATGATTATTTTTTAAGATATTGCATTAGAATATTTACTGCCTCGTCCATATCGTGTCCGAAAGTAAGAATTCCTGCGCGGTCGCCTGCCATGACAATGATTTTTTTTTCCACTACTTCCGGTTCTTTAAGTATTTTCAAGATGTTTTTTGCGAGTTCCGTTGTTCCGTAATCCATTCCGGGGTTTGTTGTCGGTGCTTTATGGATGAGCTCATTCCACATATCGATTGAATGTATATGCACCACTGCATTTGTTCCGGGATCCGACATGTAAATTGCCGCATGGGTGAGCGATTCGGAAGATGCCTTCAAAGGGCCTATGCACTGCACGGCATTATCGTCAATATTGAATGATACAACCTTGACATAATGCCCGGGTTCGAGTTCAGGTATTTCCCCTGTTGACGAACCAGTAATAATAAACTGGTTTCCCTGTCCTGAACGCATGCTTATGTTCCCATAGCCCACACCATTTTCATAGGCGCCAATAAGATTCATATTAAAAAGAACTTTCCTCCAGTAATTGATTATCTCATACTGTTCGTCGGAAATTACAGGTCCCGACTGGGTCCAGTAGCAATTAAATTTTACTACTCCTTCCATTTATTTATGGTTTTATTTGAACATTTTTAAAATGCTCTTTTCATCAGGTTTGACAACTCCTTTTTCAGTAATGAATGCTGTAATCAGCCTTGCAGGTGTGATATCAAAAGCATGGTTTAAGGCTACAGTATTGTTGCCGCATATCCTGAATTTTGAAATTTTTCCATCTGCAAAGCCTTCCATAACAGTCACCTCTTCAGGGTCTCTTTCCTCAATCTGAATTTCTTTGAGTCCGTCAGAAATATTCAGGTCAAATGAAGAAGAAGGCAGAGCTACATAAAAAGGAATATTATTATCCTTTGCAGCAAGCGCTTTTAAGTATGTCCCTGTTTTATTTGCAGTATCGCCGCAGCTTGTCACTCTGTCACTTCCTGTAATAACGAGATCGACCATTTCTTTCTGCATCAGGTAGCCTCCCCCATTATCGGTTATAAGTGTATGAGGTACACTTTCATGCTCAAGCTCAAAACAGGTAAGTCGTGCACCCTGATTTCTTGGGCGTGTTTCATCAACCCATACATGCACCTGAATTCCTTCGTCTCTGGCAAAATATATTGGGGCTGTTGCAGTTCCATAGTCAACACATGCAAGCCATCCGGCATTGCAGTGCGTTAAAATATTTACCGGCACTCCATTTTTTGAAATGCTAATCTGTCTCAATATTTCAAGGCCATAGCTGCCTATATTTTTACAGTTGTCTATTATATTTTCTGTTATTTCAGACGCAGTTTTGAAAGCCGTTGCGATCAGTTCTTCTTTTGATTCCAGTTCGGAAAGAGCGTTTAGCATTCGGGTTACAGCCCACGAGAGGTTTACGGCTGTTGGCCGGCAAGATGAAAGATATCCTGCAGCATTTCGAAGATGGTCACTTATTTTTGTATGGCGGGTAATTTCAAGAGTCGAAAGATACATCCCCCATGCTCCTGCAGCACCTATGGCCGGAGCACCCCTTACCGACATGTCGGAAATTGCCTCATAAACATCTTCAACTGACCTTAATGCTTTGATTTCAAATGAAAACGGAAGTTTTGTCTGATCTATTATTTTTACTGTATCAGGTTCATTATCATCTATCCAGATACTTCGGTAATTCTTGCCGTTAATCTTCATATAATTCCCTTTTAACGCTCAGGGGAAAAATTGATCTGCAAATTTAAAAAATATTGATTAAAATTTATTTTAAGAACAGTTATAACTTTCTCACTAAAGCAGAATTTTATGAAGCAATTAGAATATTAGACCGGAATATTCCAAAAATAAGATATGCCCGTATTAAAGTTTTATATTTGTAAGGTAGTTGTTTGTAATATAGATTATCGTCGTATATGGTTAATAAAGAAGAATATAGAAAGAAAATAGTTATTACTTCACGGCAAATATTTGCACGTTTTGGTTTCCATAAAACAACAATGGAAGAGATAGCCAGGGCTTTAAAAATTGGTAAAAGTTCAATTTATTACTACTTTAATAGTAAAGAAGAGATATTTGAAGCAGTCGTAAGGTATGAAGCCAATCTGCTTAGAAATGAGCTTACAAAGGCTATAAAATCAGTTGATTCGCCGATCGCAAAAATGGAAAAATACATAAATGTCAGAATGAAAACGTTCGAAAAACTTTCGAATTATTACAATGCAATTTTCGATAAAAACCTCGACCATTTCGAATTCATAGAAAAAATAAGGTCGAAATACGACCTGGAAGAGCTTGCAATTTTACGGCTTATAATATATGATGGAAAAAGAAAGAATGTTTTCAAAGTAGATGACAGCGAGTACACCGCAATGGCTGTTCAGACCGCTCTGAAGGGACTTGAGGTTCCGCTTTTCTGGGAAAAAAGGGAAGTTGATATCGAACATCGTGTAAATGCATTGATGAATATTCTATTCCATGGAATTTTAAGAAATCCGTAGAAGTTATTTTCTTTTTTTTGCA
>JAGPFZ010000076.1 GCA_018056245.1 Bacteroidales bacterium | reverse complement strand
GACACTTGAACTAGCATCAAAACTTGAAGATGCTCCATGGCCTGCAACCAAGGATGAGCTTATTGATTATGCCATCAGGTCAGGTGCTCCGCTGGAGGTTATCGAGAACTTACAGGAGATAGAAGACGAGGGTGATATTTACGAAAGTATTGAAGATATCTGGCCCGATTATCCAAGTAAAGATGATTTTTTCTTTAATGAAGATGAGTATTGAAAAAGGCTGTACCAACAGCCTTTTTTATTTATTTTTTCTGTTACACTAATAAGCAAGTTTATTTGAATTTTCCTGGTTTTTTAAAGAAAAACATCCGATTTCTTTTTAGGACGTAACATATCATACCAGACAAAGCCTGGCAGCCGATAGCTTTCAGGCGGACTTTTATCAGGGGGATCAAGTTTGCCGTCGGGATTCTGATATTCAATTATTTCATTAATCTTGCCGTTTTCGAAAAGAATTTCAATCGAAGAACATTTGGCATAATTAATTCCCATCAATTCGTTTTTATCAGCAAGAAAATAAATCGTCTCAGCGTTTCCTTCAATAATTATTCTTTGCAGTTTATTATCAATAAAATATCCTGTAAGTTTTCTTCCTTTCATTTGATTGAATCGAAGTGAATCAACCTGGCTAACAACAAACACGGAATTATACAGTTCCATACTTTCGGCTTTCCGGTTTTTTGTAAAAATAGCCATTGAATCGGCAGTAAGCTGGTTTTCTTTCGACCACAAAATCGGAGAATAGTACAACCTTATTACCGAATCTCTAAAAGAATATGAGAGTGAATCACAGCGTGCCTGAATGTCGTAACTGAAAACTCTGCATCCATAATAAGCTTTCATAATCCTCCATGAAGATGAATCTCCGGGAGCTGATAATATAACAGATCTAATAGTATCGGCATGAAGAAATAATGAATCATTATTCGATACCTGGGTGAATAAAGCACTGTCGGTTACCATAAATCGTTCTGGTTCTTTGTAATACCATGCATAGTTACCTGCCAGGATCACATTATTTGCAGTGTCAGTAATGCTTATGTTTTTGAATGCCTGACCAAAACCGCTGTTATTGTTATAAAAAAGAGAATCTCCGCGTACGATCTGTTTACGGTTGTTTATAACAGGATTTTGCCAGACCGATGTTAGATCATTCTTTGTATCGTACCAGCCTTTTTCGCAATATATGTATAAACTATCACCTTCAAGCACTGTTGGACTTATAAAGAAAGCTATACCGGTTTCCGTGTTGTATTCAAGGGAATCGGCTCTCATAGTATAATCCGGATTGACAATCAAAACACTGTCATTAAAATGAAATTTCTTTTCTGAAGCATAGTAAATACCTACCCGGCTTGTAAGAGTATTTTCTCCGTTTATGATTTTACCTTTAAAGGGGTATTCAGCAATTCTTGTTTTTACATCATAATTTACCACTGAAGTATATAGTTTTGTTTCTTTATCGGTAAGTTCGACATTACCGCTTATAAAAGCTTTTTCGAGTATACCGTCATAAAATAGATAATCACCTGATATGGTCAGCGTGTCGCCTTGATTTATTTTCACTCTGCTGAAAGCCTTAACCTGGTCACTATCGCGGTACCAATGAGCACTATCACATGTCATCAGGATATCATTATGTTTTAATCCAACATTTCCCAAAAGACGATAAAGGTCTGTACTGACTTGTTTATCTATCACAAGTTCATTACAATAAAGCAGCTCAATTTTTTTTCTTGTTTGATTACTGTTTGAGTACCGCGTTGTAAAGGAGAAAATAGGTAAAACCAGGCAAAACGTTATTAGAGCGAATGTTGCTGTCTGCAATGAATGTATTGATTTCCGGCTTTTTATCTCAGCCATTTCGGGTTCTGGAAAGGACATGATTTGAATTCATCGCTTATTTTAATATAAGTTTCATCAATTTTTTTATCAATCCATTCTTTATATGCTTTTGATCGTTTTTCCAAAAGTGCCGCATTATAGATGGTCTGATAATCACTATTGAGATCTGCAACATGTGCAGGATATTCCTTGTCGAGCCTTACAATTCGGAATACCGTATTTCCGTTTTCATCGGTTGTTTTGAAAGGATTTGAAATCTCTCCAGGCTTAAGCTCTCTTACTATGGAATATGTTATTTTATCGAGCTCTTCAAGGGCAAAAAGACTTGTACGAATAGAAGGATCATTTTTAACAAGTTTGCCTCCGTTAATCCTGCTATCTTTATGTGATGAATACATCATAGCCGCATGTTCGAATGAAATACTATCGGCTCTTATCAGACGTGCAATACTGTCGAGCTTCGCCATTGCTTTTTCTTCCTGTTCAGGCTTTACTTTGGGCCTTATCAGAATATGTCGGGTATTAACCATATCGCCCATTCGGTCAATTAACTGAATAATATGGAAACCATATTTTGTCTCTACAATTTTTGAAACACTGTTCTTATTTAATGAAAAAGCCACATCGGCATAAGGTTTTTCAAGTTCTCCTCTCGACATATATCCTATTTCACCGCCTTTTTTTGCCGACTCTGTATCTTCAGAATATAAAGTTGCCAGAGCACTGAAGCTCTTGCCTGCAATAATTTGACTTCTAATTTCAAGAAGCTTTTGTCTGGCTTCTACTTTATTCATCTCATAATCAGGTGGTTCTATTTGAATGATACTAATTTCTACTTTTGCAGGTATAACAGGAAGACTGTCGTATGGGATTTTAGAATAGAATTTTTTCACTTCTGATGGTGACACTGTAATGTTTTCTGCAATTTTATTCTGAACTTCATTTATTATTTGCTGATTCTTTAAACTCTCTCTCAGGTCAGCTTTTATTTCCGTTATACTTTTTTTGAAATAGTCTTCAAGTGCTTTTTCAGAACCGGCAATGGTTATAAACTTATTAAGCTGCATGTTAAGAATACCCTCTACAGATGTATTTGACACTTCAATACTATCTATTCTTGCCTGGTCAAGGAAGAGTTTTGTCATTAGCTGATCTTCAAAAAACATACATCTTAATTTTTCAACAGGGGTTTTGTCACCTGAAAATAATTGCTGGGCAATATTGTTCTCAATATCCGAGAGAAAAATAACTTCGTTGCCCACAATCCCTACTACCGATTCAACAAGTTTTTGAGCCGACACTTTCAATGGCATGAAAATGGCTGCCAGAACAATCAATATTGAAATTAAAATATTACGTTTCTTATCAGTTGTATTTCCTGAAATAATTTGTCTTAACTGCTTCTTCATATATTCCGTTTTCTAGATTTTTTAGGAATTCGACCCTTCTATTATTCAAAATTATGTTTTTAATATCATTTTTTACATATTCATAAGGTGCAGTTGATGACTTTAGCATGTAATCTCTTATAGTTATAAAATAATATGCCGATGAATCATGCGTCTCATAAAAGGAATAACGTCTAAGGAATTCTTCCGGATTGATAATTTCTTCCGGAAGTTCCACTGCAAGTTTATCGAATGAAATCCAATTTTCCCCAAAATCGTCGTATTTGTCTGCAAAGTTAAAACAGTATTCCTCTAATTGTCTTATGTCCTCAGGCTTATTTGAAATATACCATTTTCTTACTTTATCTATACCAGGTGTACCTGAAGGAACCTTTATATAAAGGGCTTTCACAATACTTGAATTGAGACGAAAAAGATTCTGGTTATCTGCATAATAATTCTCTATTTCGTTTTCAGTTACTATTGTATCCATTTTTTCGAGTATCATCTGGCGCTGGTAGTGGTAAATATAAAGATTAACTTTTGTATCCTGTAACTGTTCTTCTATCTCATTTTTGTTTTCATCTGAAAGGTTTTCAAGAGCTTTGTGGAACATGATTTCTTTTCTTGCCCAACTGTTTATATAATTATTAATTGCAGCAATGCTGTCTTCTTTGCTGGAATTGTTTCTAAAAATTTCCGGAATCTGGTCGAGATATAATACTTTATCACCGGCTTTTGCAACAGGAATTTTTGCCTGGTTATGCTTAAGATTTCTGCATGACATTACAGCAGTCATAAATGTAAAAATAATCAGAAGTGCTGGAAGAGTTTTATACATTTTAAAGAAATATTCTAATTTCTCCATTAATTCATCATTTACTTTAACGTGGCAATTTTCTTTTAATTGTTTTATACATTCCTGATTGTGAATTCGAGAATTAACCTATCTATTAACTTTTTCAAAGGGTTCTGACTTTTTATCTTTTATTCCACCTGACATCTAACACTTTTCTTTATTTCTATAAAGCGTATTCAATATTGCTCTGATAAGGTTTATATGTAATCAGGAGTGCTAAGCCTTATTATCTTTATAAAACATAATTCGGTTTGTTGAAATGTGTTTTATTCGGCCGATTTTCTGCTGTAATTGGGAGCCTCTCTGGTTATTGTTACATCGTGCGGATGGCTTTCAATTATTCCAGGGCCTGTAATTCTTACAAACCTGGCATCGCGTTTAAGAGTAGCGATATCTGGTGTGCCCAGGTAGCCCATACCTGCTCTTAGTCCTCCTATCATCTGGAATATAACTTCCCCAAGTGTTCCTTTG
>JAGPFZ010000005.1 GCA_018056245.1 Bacteroidales bacterium | reverse complement strand
AAAGTTTCTTTCAGATTTACCTATTGTCTATGTACTTACGGTTGTGGGCAGGGATGAAACGGGAAAACTTGTTACGCGAGGTCTATATATAGGCGACAACTACGACGCATTCAAACTTGCTTCCGACCTTTCTCTGAAGGTCAATTTCACAGTGTTCGAAAAACCTCTTTCAAAAGTAGTTGTATATCTCGATCCGGAAGAATATAAAAGTACATGGCTTGGAAACAAAAGCATTTACCGTACAAGGATGGCTATGGCCGATAAAGGTGAACTGATAGTCCTTGCACCGGGTGTGAAGGAATTCGGCGAGGATAAAGAAATTGACAGACTCATAAGAAAGTACGGATACAAGGGCACACCCGCCACTTTGAAAGCTCTCGACGAAAACAAGGAACTTCAGAATAATCTCAGCGCTGCTGCACATCTTATCCACGGAAGTTCTGAAGGCAGATTCTCTATAACATACTGCCCCGGGCATCTTACAAGGGAAGAAATTGAATCTACCGGGTTCAGATATGGCAATCTCGCCGAGATGATTGTAAAGTACAATCCTGAAAAACTAAAAGAGGGAATTAATATCATGCCCGACGGAGAAGAAATTTTTTATATTTCCAATCCTGCTATTGGCTTATGGGCTTCAAAAGAAAGGCTTAATAATTAATTAATTTATATAGTGGATGATAAATTGGGGCATTATAGGCTGTGGTAAGGTGACTGAGGTAAAAAGCGGTCCTGCCTTCAATAAAGTGCCTGATTCACATCTTGTCGCTGTAATGAGAAGAAACCTTGCTCTTGCAGAGGATTATGCAAAACGACATAATGTGCCCCGATTCTACGATGATGCTGAAAACCTAATACACGACCCTGAAGTAAACGCCGTATATATTGCGACCCCTCCCGGAAGCCATGCCGAATATGCAATTAAGTCTTTAGCTGCAGGCAAGCCTGTTTATATTGAAAAACCAATGGCAACCAGCTATCGTGAGTGCATGATGATAAATGAAACGGCTGCAAAGTATGGTCTGCCTGTATTTGTTGCCTACTATCGTCGCACTCTGCCGGGATTCCTTAAAGTAAAGGAACTTATTGAAAACGGAGCAATAGGAAGGGTAAGATTTATAAACATCGAACTTTTTAAAGCCCCTTCTGATGATGAGCGTTCAGGAAAGCTGTCATGGCGCGTCGATCCTGAAATTGCAGGAGGAGGCCATTTTTTCGACCTTGGATCGCACCAGCTCGATTACCTCGATTTTCTCTTCGGACCTGTCGAAAAAGTGAAATCAGTAGCTGTTAACCAGGGAGGTCTGTATAAGGCAGAAGATTTTGTCTCAGCTATATTGACTTTCTCTGAAAACATTATTGCTTCCGGAACATGGTGCTTCAATCTGCACAACTCTTCAAACCGGGATGTAATTGAAATTTTTGGAGAAAAGGGACATATAAAATTTTCGACCTTTTCATTCGAGCCTATCTACCTTATAAACAACTACGGCACACGGGAATATATCAATGAAAGACCTGAACATGTTCAATATTTTCTGATTTCTCAGGTCGTAAATGAATTACTTAATAAGGGGAAAGCCGTAAGCACCGGAATAACTGCCGCAAGAACAAGTTGGGTGATGGATGAAATTGTCAAAGAGTATTATTCGGGAACCTTACAGAAAGAATGAAGTGGAGAAGGGGAGAAAAGGGAAAATTGAAAAATATAAAATGCAAATTGAAAAACGTTCCGCCTTCGTCCAGTTAAATCGGGACTACGGCGGACAAAGAAAACGATAAACGATAAACTATTTAATTATGAACAATCTATCAGATATAGGCTTAATCGGACTTGCCGTAATGGGTGAAAATATTGTTCTCAATATGGAGAGCAAGGGTTTCAGAGTAACGGTTTATAACCGAACTGTACAGAAAGTTGATGATTTCATCAATGGAAGGGCTAAAGGGAAGAATATTGTTGGCGCTCATTCGATCCCTGAGCTTGTAGCTACATTAAAAAAACCGAGAAAAGTAATGTTAATGGTAAAAGCAGGAAATGCCGTTGACGAGATGATCGAACTCCTACTTCCCCATCTCGAAAAAGGAGATATTATTATTGACGGAGGCAATACTCATTTTCAGGATACTAACCGGAGAACTGCCTATGTTGAGAGCAAAGGCCTTCTTTATATTGGAACAGGAGTTTCAGGCGGTGAAGAAGGTGCACTTCTTGGTCCTTCAATTATGCCTGGCGGTTCAAAAGCAGCATGGCCTGAAGTAAAACCGATATTCCAGGCTATAGCTGCAAAAGTCGAGGATGGAACGCCTTGCTGCGACTGGGTTGGAGAAAACGGAGCCGGACATTTTGTAAAAATGGTTCATAACGGAATTGAATACGGCGATATGCAGCTCATCTGTGAGGCTTATCATATTATGCGCGATATGCTGGGCATGACTCCTGACGAGATGCATAATGTCTTTAAAGAATGGAACGAAGGTGAACTGAATAGTTACCTTATTGAGATTACCAGAGATATTCTTGCCTTTAAAGATTCTGACGGACAACCGCTTATTGACAAAATACTCGATACGGCGGGGCAGAAAGGAACAGGTAAATGGACTGGTATCACCGCCCTCGACCTTGGTGTTCCACTTACACTTATTGCCGAAGCTGTCTTTGCACGCTGTCTTTCGTCAATGAAAGATGAGAGAGTGGCCGCTTCAAAAATTCTTAAAGGACCAAAACCGGCATTTAACGGCAACAGAATAAAATTTATAGATAATTTGAGAGAAGCTCTTTATGCTTCAAAGATTGTATCTTATGCACAGGGTTATGTATTGATGAGAGCGGCCGCTCAAGAATATAAATGGGATTTAAATTACGGAGGCATTGCTCTTATGTGGCGTGGCGGATGTATCATTCGGTCAGCTTTCCTTGGAAAGATAAAAGAAGCTTTCGATAAGAATCCAGCACTTACTAACCTTCTTCTTGATCCGTTCTTTAAGGAAAAAATCGAAAATGCCCAGAACGGCTGGAGAAATGTTGTTGCAACTTCATCTGTTAACGGAATCCCTGTCCCTGCACTCAGCTCAGCTTTGAATTATTATGACGGTTATCGTTGTGAAAGACTTCCGGCAAACCTCTTGCAGGCCCAAAGAGACTATTTCGGAGCACACACATACGAACGAATCGACCGGCCGAGAGGCGAGTTCTTCCATACTAACTGGACCGGCCGCGGCGGCTCTACTCCTTCTACTACTTACAATGTATAATATCGTGTAATATTCAACTAATAATTGATATAACAAAATCAATTATTCCGGATATGAAAATTAATAAGCAGTATTAACCAGTTAACTTTACTTCCATGACAGAACAAATCAAAAAAATCGGTAATTACAGATGGACAATCTGTGCGCTTATCTTTTTTGCAACAACAATAAACTATATTGACAGACAGGTAATAGGAATACTTAAACCCATGCTGGAAAGCGACCTGAATATTGGAGAAAAAACCTATTCTTATATCGTGATGGCTTTTCAATTCTTTTATGCCTTCGGTATGTTACTGACCGGCAGGTTTATTGATAAGTTTGGAACTAAGATCGGATATGGTATTGCAGTTATTATATGGAGTATTGCCGCAATGGGGCATGCTCTGGCAAAAGGGGCACTTGGATTCGCATTCTGGAGATCACTCTTGGGACTTGGTGAATCGGCAAACTTTCCTGCAGCAAATAAGACCATTGCAGAATGGTTTCCAAAAAAAGAACGAGCCCTTGCCACTGGCATTTTCAACTCCGGAACAAACATAGGTGCAATTGTTGCTCCTCTTGCCGTTCCTGCAATAGTTGCTGCATGGAGCTGGCAGGCAGCATTCATCATTACCGGCGCTTTGGGATTTATCTGGATTATCTTCTGGTTTTTGATTTATGAAGTGCCTGAAAAAAAGAAAAAACTCACTCCCGAAGAGCTCGAATATATTAAGAGTGACCTTGATGAACAAAACGAACCTCAGGAACAGGTTCCTCTGGGAAAACTTCTAAAATATCGTCAGACATGGCTGTTTTTCATCGGCAAGGCATTAACCGACCCCATCTGGTGGTTTTACCTCTTCTGGATTCCAGGCTGGCTTGCTGAAGTAAGAGGCACCGGACTAAATGTCATATCATTCGGAGTGCCACTTGCATTTATTTATACTGCTACAACAGTTGGTAGTATATTCGGCGGATGGCTTTCGTCATATATGATTAAAAAAGGAATGTCACCTTTCAAAGCCAGAAGCATAACAATGCTGATTTTTGCAGTTCTTGTGACGCCTATAGCATTTGCTGCATCTCCTTCAATAAGCACGTGGGGCGCCGTCTGCCTGATAGCTCTTGCAGCCTCATCACATCAGGCATGGTCAGCAAACATCTTCACAACCGTATCGGATGCATTCCCGAAAAGAGCCGTCAGCTCAGTAACAGGTATAGGAGGCATGGCAGGCGCTCTGGGTGGAATGGGTGTATCATATTTTGCAGGATTCATCATTGACTTTTATAAAAGAGCCGGACATGTTGAAACAGGATATGTTGTAATGTTTACAATTGCAGCAAGCGCCTACATTATCGCATGGATAATAATGAACGTATTCGCACCGAAAAATAAGAAGGTTCAACTCTGATGATATTTTTTAACTTCCGACATGTTCAGTAAGAAAGCAAGGCTGAAAGATATTGCCTCTCTGTCAGGCGTTTCAATCGGTACTGTCGACAGGGTTTTGCACAACAGGGGTCAGGTTGCCGAAAAAACCAGAATAAAGGTTTTGAAAATAGCCGAGGACCTGAAATATACACCCAATATTATGGCAAGAGCCCTGAAGACAAGAAAAGTATTCAACCTGATATCTCTACTGCCTTCGCCAACCGGAGAGAATTCATTCTGGAGCAAACATCCAGAAGGAATGGAAAGGGCAATAGCCGAACTGGAGCAATTTCCTGTCACACTAAGTCAGTTTACTTTCGACCTTAATGATGAGAAAAGCTTTATTGAAAAAACCAGAGAAGTGCTTAAACAAAATCCGGACGGCATGCTGCTTGCACCTGTATTCAGGAAAGAATCGATCGCTTTCTGTAACACTCTTAAAAAGAAAAAAATACCATTTGTCTTTGTGGATAACTACCTGACCGAAACCGACTTTCTGGCATATATAGGAGAAGAGATTTTCAGTAGCGGCAGAGTGGCAGGTCAGCTTGCCAGCCTCCTAACACCGGCTGGAAAAGATATTCTTATAGTGAACATTGCTAAGAACCTTCAAAATATGCACCATCTGAACAAAAGGACAGAAGGATTTATTAGTTTTTTTGAAAATTCAGATAAAAATAACCACAAAATGGTAATGCTGAATATACCTGGTATTGATAATGAAATTGTTAAAAATTCAATAGATAGTATATTCAGTAGAAATCCCAACATTTCAACGGTGTTTGTAACAGGTTCCAAATCATTTAGTATAGCTGAATACTTGCAATCGTCGGGATATCACGTAAATGTGATTGGCTACGACCTGCTCGATAAGAATGTTACATGCCTGAAGGAAGGAAAAATAAAATTTATTATCGGCCAGAGGCCTGAAGAACAAACTTACAGAGCTGTAAAAAAACTCTTCGAGTATCTTTCTCTCATCAAGATTCCGGAAAAATTGGACTATCTTCCGGTTGATATAGTAACATCCGAAAATGTTGATTTCTTTTTAAATAATCATTGATTTTATATGAAAAAACCAGGAAAATATTCAATGGGAATCGGCGACAGATTTGGTCGTCAGGGAACTGTACAGCTTAAAGCAATTATTGAAGCAGGAAAGAAGGGTATAGATATTACACCGGTATGGAACAAGTCGAACCGGGAACATTCCATTATAGGCACACGGCCTGAGGACGTGAGGAAAGAAGCTGATGCTGCAGTAAAAGCTTTAAAGTTCAATAAACCTTATTTTGTCGATGCCGACCATATCGGCTTCGACACTGTGAACAGGTTTATCGAGGCATCCGATTTCTTTACCATAGACGTTGCTGCATATATCGGTCATAAAGCAGGAGAAGAAGATATTAAGTCATTCCTCGAAAAAACCAAAAAATTCAGAGGAAACCTTACCATACAGGGCATCCCCAAACCATTTTCGATAACCGTCCAGTTCCTAAAACAGATTGCCGAAAAATATCTGTTCGCTACTAAAATGGCCGGAGTCATATATCGCAAAATTGAAAAAGCAAAAGGGAAAGGTAATTTTGTGACAGAAGTTTCGATTGATGAAGTATCTGAACCTCAAAGTCCTGTTGAACTCAACTTTATCCTTATGATGCTCGGAATCGAAAAAATTCCCCTTCAGACAATAGCTCCGAAATTTCAGGGACGTTTCAATAAAGGAGTTGATTATGTGGGTAATCCCGAATTATTTGGACTTGAATTCGAATCAGATCTGCTGGTAATAAAACAAGCTATAAAACAATTTAAATTACAGGAAAATCTTAAAATAAGTGTCCATTCCGGCTCAGATAAGTTTGCCATTTATCCGTACATAGGAAGAATAATCAGAAAACACGATGCCGGAATACACTTGAAAACTGCAGGCACAACATGGCTCGAAGAAGTTACCGGACTTGCTCTTGCAGGTGGAGAAGCACTTAAATTCGTAAAGGAAATTTATATTGAATCGCTTAAAAAAATTGATGAACTCTGTGCGCCTTATTCGGATGTAATAGATATCAGAAGAGAAAATCTTCCTTCAAAAGAGGAAGTTATTGAATGGGATAGCAGAAAATTTGCAGATTCATTAAGGCATGATGCTTCCTGCCTCGACTACAATCCCGACATGAGGCAGCTTATTCATGTTGCATATAAGCTTGCAGCCGAAAGGCTGGATGAGTACAACATTCTTCTCGACAGATATAAAGATATAGTTGCCGAATGTGTTTATGATAATCTATATAACAGGCATATCTGCAGGCTTTTCGGAATAAAGTAGGGATCATATTATTGCGTTGAGATTCATATAATTGACCAATAAATTAGCATTATTCATGAATTGATCCGATTTTAGCATTAATAACAAAATTACAGTTCATGCGAATTATGAACATGAACCATTACATATAAGAAACAGTCTTAATGATAAAGCCATTCTGCCGGCACCTGTGTTCTGGGTTTATCCGGTGTTTCAAAGTTAAACCTCAATACTGGCCTTCCTCCGGCTCCCTGAAAATATTCTATATGCAGTTTGTGATATCCTTTGCCAAGCGAAAAATAATCTCCCTTTTCAACAGCTCTTGGATGCACTCCATCGTTTGAAATCACAAGAGTATCATCGAGCACCAGTCTGCTGCCGTCGTCAGAATTAATAAACAAGCCATAGACTCCATCTTCGGGGATACGTATGTATCCATCAAAGGCAATTGCAAAATTTTCTTTCAATTCGGCAATATTTGGACTTACCGCTTCGGATACTACAGTTTTAACCGGTGTAAGTTTGTCGAAATCAGGTATTGCTGTGAATTCCCCGGTGAATATTCTGGCACTGAGACCATTTTTGTATTTGCCTGTGAAAGTTGCCGGAACAATTTCTTTTTTTACGAGGTTATAAGAGATAGTTCTACTTTTTCCCGTGCCATATTGTGCAAAAGATTTCAGTACACATGATTGGTTTACTGAAAATGGTGCGGTATAAAGACTTGAATTAACATCCGGTTCAGTACCGTCGAATGTATAAAAGATTTTTGCTTCCGGGTTATGGCTCGAAAGAATAACAGGAAACTCATCTGAAAATACAAGAATGGTTCTCTCGAGCACAGGTGGAGTTATACCTTTGTTTGCTCTTGCAATATTATCAGCACCCATCTTGTCCACCTTCCTGTCGTATGTCATCAATCCGTTTGTCTCAGTTTCAACATCAGTAGTCTGAGTATAAACGGCTGCACTAAGGCCATTTTTATTTACACACCGGTAGATACGATCGATATATAACTCATAAGTACTCAACAACTGAAGAGTATCTTCGAATGTTCTGTATCCCCAGTTTGTTGCTTCCCATGTATGATCTCTCACAGGGTAACCAAGTCCACCGTATTCACCCACCACGATAGCTCTCTTTTCTTCAGGTTCAGGGCATGCCGGGTTTGGATAAGAATGAATATCTTTTATATCTCCTGTTCCGCGGTCAGTCCATCCCGAAGCACTATTAACAAGTCTGGTAGTATCGTATGTCTTTATAAGTTCTGTAATTCTTTCAGTATCCCACTGTCCCCATCCTTCATTGTAAGGTACCCAAATGATAATCGAAGGATGGTTATACTTTGTTTCGATCATACGCTTCAATTCAAATTCAAACTGTTCTCCGGCTTCGGCAGTTTTTGTTATATCGGGCATGTTTCCCCCTATAGATTTGTCGCCGCTGGGCATATCCTGCCAGACAAGAATTCCCATTTTATCGCACCAGTTATAGAATCTTCTGTTTTCAACTTTAACATGTTTTCGCAGCATATTGAATCCCATTTTCTTTATCATCTGCAGGTCATAAATCATCGCTTCATCGGTAGGCGGAGTGTACAAACCGTCGGGCCAGAATCCCTGATCGAGAGGTCCGATCTGAAACATAAATTCATTGTTGAGCAAAATCCTTGTGAAACCATCCTTTGTTTTCCCAAGAGAGATTTTTCTCATTCCTGCCACAGAAGTAATTTCGTCGGAAACAGCATTGTCTGTTTTAAGAATTATCGAAACATCATAAAGAAATGGATTATCAGGGCTCCAGAGAATAGGTTCGTTTATGTCGAGTTTTATTTCAGATCCTGACGAACCAGATTTTTCGGCAATAGATTTCCCGTCTGACGATACTTTTATTTCAACCGTACCCTTATTTTCCGATGAATTTACAACAAACGACAGAGTTTTAGCATCAATATCGGAAACAGTCCGAAACGATGAAATATGATTTTCATTAACAGGTTCAAGCCAAACTGTCTGCCATATCCCTGTTGTTGGAGTATACCAGATACCGCCTGGATTATTCACCTGTTTCCCGCGAGGCTGGGGTCCGTCACTGGTAGGGTCCCACACACACACTATGATTTCGTGAGAGCTTCCTTTATTCAATAGCCCCGAGATCTCAAAGGAGAATGGATCATATCCTCCCCTGTGAACCCCTGCTTCTTTTCCGTCAATCCATACTTTTGTTTCCCAGTCAGACGCTTCGAAATTCAAAAGGATTTTTTTATTCTTCCATTTACCGGGCACAGAAAAAGTGTTTTTATACCACAGGTTTTCGTTTCCGGTAATACGGCGCTTAACTCCCGAAAGAGCCGATTCCAGAGGGAAAGGCACCAGTATTTTACCTTCCCAGTTTTCGGGTTTTGTTCCTTTTGAAGTAACAGCATAATCCCACAATCCATTAAGGTTCAGCCATTCTTTACGTACCATGTCAGGCCTTGGATATTCCGGCCATGGTTTAAGGGGGTCAACTTTTAAAGCCCATTCGGTTAGTATGGGATTTTCGCAGATTTTCCAGTCATATTCTTTCTGACCGCACTGCAAAAAAATAAGAAGGCCAGAAACAAGAAATAAATTAAATATTTTTCTCATAATAAATAATAATGTCAGATTTTTGAAAATTTCAATTCATTCTTTATAAATTATTTACAAAACTTCAATAAGTGCATAAAATTAAACTATTCTTTTTAAATTATTATCCAGTTTTAGTGGTAATTCTTTTTTTATCTTATGTCTTGCTTTCAGAGTTCCATACTTTACAGTAACAGATTTATCTTCATTTGATTTAAGAACAACGTTTTTCAAATGGTTATTTTCCCATGTGATATCTACTTCTAAATTTCCTCTGGCTTTCAAACCGGATATTCTTCCGTTGCTCCAGGCCTCAGGCAGAGCGGGCAGTAGTTCTATTTCACCGGTATGCGATTGTAACAACATCTCGGCTATTCCTGCTGTCAACCCGAAATTTCCATCAATCTGAAAAGGCGGGTGGTTGTCGAACAGATTGTTCAGCGTTTTTTCGCGTTGAAGCTCCAGAATCTTACTCCATGCAGCATTTCCGTCATTAAGCCTTGCAAAGAAATTCACCATCCATGCTTTGCTCCATCCGGTAGAAGAGCCCTGTCCTTTTACCGCATACGTCTGGCGTCGCTCGATGGTTTTTCGGGCCGCTTCGAAAAGTTCCGGATTGGCGGCTGTAATTTGTGTGCCTGGATAGAGTCCGAAAAGCTGTGATATATGTCTGTGACCCGGTTCAACTTCCTCATAGTCCTCAATCCATTCCTGAATTATCCCATAACGTTTACTTATTCTGTTTGGGGGTAGATCTTTTAGCACCAGTTTCAACTTATTCGTAAATTCTCTATCCTCTCCCAATATTTCGCATGCTTCAATACATGCTGTAAGTAATTCCCGTATTATCTGGATATCCATGGTAGCGCCATAAGTAAGATTATATCTTTCGCCGTTTGGCAACTTATAACTGTTTTCCGGGGAATTTGACGGGGCCGTCACCCACTTCCCGTTTTTATCTTTTATCAGGAATCCAAGTATAAACTCGGCGCTCTCTTTCATCGAAGGCCATGCCTCATTTCTAAGATATTCCTTATCCTGTGTAAACCGATAATGTTCCCACTGATGCAGCACAAGCCATGGACCTGCCATAGGGAAAGTGCCCCATCCTACTCCATCGCATATTGAAGTACGTCCAAACACATCGGTAAGGTGGTTCATCGTCCATCCTTTCGAGTTATAGGTTTTTTCGGCAGTTACTCGACCAGGTTTGCGAAGACGATTTATCATATCCGAAAGCGGAATGACGGTTTCTGAAAGATTGCAAACCTCGGCCGGCCAGTAATTCATCTGTAAATTTATATTAGTGTGATAATCGGAGTTCCATGCGGCGTTCATATCCTTGTTCCATATACCCTGCAGATTGGCTGGAAGGATACCAGGGGCACGCGACGAACCCATAAGAAGGTAACGGCCATACTGAAACTGAAGAACGGCAAGCCCTTTATCCTCTTTCCCTTCTTTTACTTCCTTTAGCCGCTGGTCCGTGGAAATATCTGACCGGGTTTCTTCACCAAGAGTGAAAAAAACCCTGTTAAACATTGAGGAATGTTCTTTTATGTGAGAGTTCTTAACCGCTTCGTATGTCTTGCTTTTAACAGGCTCGAGAATTGAACTGCATATCTTTACCGGGTCTATGGAACGGTCATAATCGAGTAGTGAAAAGTTATAATCTGTTGCTGCAGTAAGATAAAATACAGCTTCATCGGCATTTTCTACATAAAAACTGTTATTTATGGCAGTCATTGTTCCTCTCCTGTTCTTTCCAATGATACGGGCAGCAAATTTCATGTGCAACCCGGGCGGGCATGTTTCTTTTTCTGGCAGGTCAACTATCTGACCTGTAAGTAATAACTCATCTGGTGCTATGGGTACTACAACGGCATCCTGTTCGCGGCCGAGCGAGAGTCTAAAAGTAAGTCTACCAGGCTGATTTGCTGAAAGCTTTATTACAATCACATTGTCGGGAGCAGAAGCAAAGGTTTCTCTTGTATATGATATTCCATCAAGAGAATAGGATGTTGTTACAATGCCTGTTTCGAGATTAAGCTCGCGGCGGTAATTTTCTTCTTTAGGAATGCTGCGGCCCGAGTTGAAAAAATCAATAAAAATATCTCCAAGAGGCTGATATGAACGAATACGCATCGGGTTGCTTTGCAAATGTCTCTCGGAAAGCTCCATCGCCTCTTTGATTTCACCGTTTAGAAGTTTTTTCTGGATTAACGGAAGATATTCGCGAGCATCTGCATCGGGATTTTCGACTTTCATCCCTGCCCAGATGCTTTCTTCATTAATCTGAATTCGTTCATGGTTGACATTGCCGAAAACCATTGCTCCCATACGTCCGTTTCCAATGGGCAGAGCCTCATTCCAGTCGGCCGCAGGCCGACGATACCAGAGGAACATCCCGTAGTTATTATTTAGTTCCTGAGTATATAGGATCTGGCTAAATGATGCTATTATAATTAATAATACGAAAGGTTTAGTCAAATGCTTCATTTTTCATTATTTTATGTTAAAAATAATGAAAAATTTATTGTTTCTTATCTTTCGAGTTCGATTGCTGCAAGAATAAAAGGTGCAACACCTTTTGTGTCGTTATCGTATCTTTTTTCGCTTATATAGTATTCATACGAACCATCTCTGTAAGGATTTCCACCAAGTCCGCAGCCACCACATATATTGTGGATCGTTACCATACCTGCTGGATCTGTTGTAACAAGTTCTTTAATAAAATTATCGAATGCTCTGGAGGCAATTTCCCTGTATTTCTTATCGAGGTATCCGAGCCTTGCTCCTTTTGCAAACACATAAATATACATTGCAGAGCCGGACGCTTCGATATAGTTACCTTCTCTTCCTCCCATATTAAGCACCTGATACCACAGTCCGGTCTTTGAATCCTGTACTTTAATAAGAGCATTACATGTTTTCTGAAGAATTTCTATCAGGTCATCCTTATCGGGATGTTCTGCCGGAAGATAATCAAGTATGTCAACGATAGCCATGATGTACCAGCCCATTGCCCTGCTCCACGGGTAATGTGATTTTCCAGTTTCAGGGTCGCACCATTTCTGGGTACGGCTTTCATCCCAGGCATGCATCAGAAGGCCCGATCCTGTATCGAGAGTCTTTTCATATATCATTTTTGTCTGGGCAGTCGCAACATCATACCATTCGGGAGCATTGAATTCCTTTGCATACTGAGCCATAAATGTCGAACCCATAAATATCCCGTCGAGCCACATCTGCCATGGGTAAATCAACTTATGCCAGTAACCTCCCGATTTAGTCTTCGGGTGTGTTTTTAATTGTTCGATAAAGTTATCAATTGCAATTTTATACTTCTGTTGAGGATTCCTCTTATAAACTGTAATTACAAGTCGGCCCGGGAATATACGGTCAAGATTATATTCACTTATTTTGTAATCTTTGACAGAGCCGTCTTCATTGACAAAGTAATTCACCCAGTCCTCCATATATTTTGAATATTTTGGATTGATATTCCCAAGCTTGTCTATTGCCATACCGAGAAAAGCAACATCATAAGCCCATTTGGGTGTGCCCGGAACATAATGAATCAGACTGTCGGCTTGTTCCATAACTGTATTTGCCATTCTGACCGACCATTTTATCTCATTTTCATTTTTTTTCGTCTGCTGCGATTGAATGTTACAGCCAATGGTAACGATCAATAATAAAAAAATCAGTTTTTTATACATTACAATAAATGTTAAATGACCTTTTAATTTAATAGAAAAATGTTATGAAAAATTCATCATATTGTTTATATTTTGCTTTAAGAATCAAGTGTTGATTAATTAAGCCGAAAATAAAAAGGTAAGAGGATTACAGTATTAAAGCAATTCAGCATCATATTGTAATCCTCCTGATAACCCACTAACCAACCTGTTTTTCTAATACCCCGGGTTCTGCCAGAAGCCTTTAGGATCCGGTCCGTTTGTTTTGTTCGTTACGGCATCCATTTGTGGCTGAGGAATAGGTCTCAGAGTATGGAAATCTTTAATATTATTTTTAGCACTTCCGTTATATTGTTTTACCCGATCGAGCAACTTTCCGGTACGTTTGAGGTCGAACCATCTCTGTTGTTCGCCGCAAAGTTCTCTGGCACGTTCGTCGAGGATGACGTTAACATCTTTAGAACCGACAGCGGTTTCCTCTGCAGGGGAAAGAACGTTCGATTGTCCTGCCTTTGCGCGGGCCGTTCTCAAAGTGTTAAGCCTGGCAATGGCATTTGCCGTCTGTCCGGCCATCATATAGCCCTCTGCGGCAATAAGGTACATTTCCGAAAGCCGGAATACAAATGCGTCTCTCGAGCAGAGGTCTCTTATTATAGAGCCTGTATAATCGTCGAATTTTTTCAACTGGATATACATTCTATTTCCTTTGAAGTTTTCATTTCCCGATGTACCTGTGGCAATAGTAGGAAGTGTAGCGGCTGCATCCTGATAAAGCGGTTTAGCGGCAGGATTGCCTACATCGGTTCTTGTAAACAGGACATATCTGTTTGCTGCGCGGCTTATCTGTCCGGCTGTCACAGGTTTCTTCGACAGGTAAATAGCCGTATCCCTCATATTTGCATATCCTGATGGTGGTGTAACAGTTCCTGCTGTAAAGGCAGCCTGGAGCTCGGGTGCAACATAATAAACATCGCGGAATGATGCCTGATATCTCTGGTCGGTTGCATCATTGAACAGGTCGAGCAGATAGCCAGAAGGAACATATCTTGTAAATCCTTTACTATATGGCTGATAAGCAGTCCCGAGGTTAAATGTTTTCCCCTGATATGAAAGCACTTTCTTCGCTTCTGTATCTGTTCTTATCAGTATTGCAGTAAGGCCTGGAACCATATTCCATACTCCAACGAACATAAGATGGGCTGCATTTCCCCCTATTGTATTTGAACCGTTTCTGAGGATCATCTGCGACCATGTCATCTGATTACCTGAAGCATCCAGTTTTAAACGTGGAGAAAGAATATTGTTTTCGAGCACCTCGGAATAGTCAACCCACCATATCACCTCTCTGTTGTTTATTCCGTTCTCATTGACGCCGCTCCAGCAATCGGCATAGTTTGTATAAAACGACAGTCCGCTGCCCGAAATAACCTCATCGGCTGTAGCTGCAGCATCCAGATATGCCTGGTTATCATTGAATTTACTGGCTTTATACAAAAGCAGTCGTGCTTTTATAGCTTTGGCGGCCCATAGATTTATATGGCCTGTCTTAGTAGTCTTTCCTGCCAGCCTGGCGATAGCATCATCAATATCTTCGAGCATGAAGTTATAAACGTCTTGTTCGGAATCACGCCTGGCTTCCGTTGATACACTATTAACAGGCTCTCTGTTGATTTGAACGGGACCCCATGTTTCGACAAGATGCCAATAATATAGTGCACGAAGTGCTTTCAGTTCTCCTATATACACATTTTTATCAGCGTTGCTCAATGTATTATCCGGAACCAGAGGCACATTTTTCAATCCTGTGTTTACAGTATT
Source organism: Bacteroidales bacterium (assembly GCA_018056245.1). Classification (GTDB taxonomy): domain Bacteria; phylum Bacteroidota; class Bacteroidia; order Bacteroidales; family VadinHA17; genus LD21. The sequence goes on along the minus strand of JAGPFZ010000005.1, from coordinate 58,012 downwards.
AATAGCCGTATAAAAGAGCTCCCAGTACTCATCGAAACATGCGTTCATCGTCTCTTTCGTACTTGTTGCAACTTCGGGTGTTATACCCGAATAATCAACGAGCACTTTTTGTCTGTTATCATATCCGGTAAGCCAGAGGTCCGTTCCGCATTCGCTCAATCCGTATGCAGCCTCTTTACCATACCATCCTCTAAGGTAGGAATAACTTGCGCCAAGCAGACCATCCAGGCCTGATTTTGTAGAATAAATAATATCTTCAGTTGAACCTGTTCTGTTTACTTCCGTAAGATAATCGGTACATGCAATGTTTGCTGTCATCAGCACCACAAACAATGCGCTTAAATATTTTAATCCGGTTTTCATCGTTGCATGTTTTAAAATTTTAAAAGTCGAGGTTTATGCCAAATACCATCTGTTTTGCCAGTGGGTGTGAAATAGCGCCTCCTCTTTCAGGGTCATAGTTATCCAGATTGCTGAATGTGAAAAAATTCTGGAGTGAGCCGTAAATGCGCAAGGTAGAAATACCGGCTTTATTCATAATTCTGGTGGGTAATGAATACCCGAGAGTAAGTTCTCTTATCTTAAAAAAGCTGGCATTTTCGAAGCCGAGTGCCGGCATATCGTTCTGTGAAACGATTCCCGGGCGCGGGAATTTGCCGTTCTGATTTTCCGGCGTCCAGAAATCAACAGCAGGTGAACCGTCCTGTTCTGTAGGCTTGTAGGCAAGGTTATAGTCATATCTTATCCACTGACCAACACGAGCATACATTAAAGCAGAAAGGGAAATCCCTTTATAATTGAACGTGTTGTTCCAGCCGGCTACAAATTTCGGACTCTTGTTATAGAGTCTTTTATCGAGATCATTTATGACATTATCATTATTTCTGTCAACTATTTTTATTGACCCGGGTATCTTACCATATATTTTAGCATCAGCAGCTTCATCAATTTTCCAGCAGCCGTCGGCCTCATAGTTATAGAATGCTCTTACGGGTTCACCTACAACAAGAGCTTCATCCGGTTTCGATACATCTCGCGATTCACCGCTGGCAAGCGATATTATCTTATCTCTGTTCATCGAAAAATTAAAGTCGGCAAGCCATGAGAAATTTTTTTGTTCTATCACCCTCAGATTCAGTGTGGCTTCGACACCTTTATTTTCCGTGGTCCCGACATTCTCAATCACCTGCGGATAAACCGATGATGCAGGAAGTCCTTTATAAAGCAGCAGGTCGGTGGTTTTAGAATAATAAACATCAACCGTTGCTGAGATGCGTTCCTTTAACAATGAGATATCAACACCTGCATCATACGTTGCAGTTGTCTCCCATGTCAGGTCAGGATTGCCAAGGTTGGCAGGAACCTGTCCCTGAACCAGTTTGTTTCCGAAAGTATAGGGAACTTTTTCCGAACTTAGCAGAGTAAGTGTCCTGTATGGATCTATAGCTGCATTACCGGCTTGTCCCCAACTCAGACGAAGTTTAAGGTTATTGATAAGCTCCACATCCCTTAAAAACGATTCTTCCGATAATATCCATGCTGCTGCAACTGAAGGAAAGTATCCCCATTTATGTCCTTCGGCAAGAACAGATGAACCGTCGGCTCTTAATGTTGCAGTAAGAAGATATCTGTTCAGAAGTTTATAATTAACTCTGCCGAAGAACGACAGCATATTGCTCTGTACATAGGAATTTGAAATATTCCGGCCTGTGGTTGGGATAAATGTCAAATCGTAAAAAGAGTTTACAACATAGTGGTCAAATCCTCCTATACCTGAGACTCCATGAGTTTCGGAAATGTCCTGTCTGGCGCTTTGACCTGCAAGGAGCTGAATCTCATTTATTTCACCTATATTGAATTTATAATTCAGAGTGTTCTCAAATGTATATCCCAGCGACTGGCCGTTTGTTGCCGAAAATGAAGAGCCGCGACCAAACTGATAATTTGATGTACACATATAATCCTCATAAGTTCCCGTGCGATACCCCTGCTGGTCCACTCCAAAGACTGATCTGAATGTCAATCCTTTGATTATTTCCCAGTCGAGGTATAGGTTACCGAATAGCCTGTTCCTGAGTGTATTATTAGTATAATAACCTTCAACTTCGTTCAACAAGGGATTTGTGTGACTTGTTGCAAGTTCAGAAGGTCGATCGAGAATAGTACCGTCCGATAGATAGGGCTGGGCCATAGCATGCATTTTTATTAATTGTGAATATATGTTATCAGCCCTCCTGTCCCAGTCACGGTATGTATATTGTATATTGGCACCGACTGATAGATTTTTTCTTATTTTATGATCGACGTTTACTCTGAGGTTATAACGGTCAAGTACATCGTTGCGTAATAAGCCCTGCTCGTTCATATATCCGAGCGAAATAACAAAAGCTGTTCTAGCATCGCCTCCGGTAAGCGATAACTCATAGTTTTGGGTCATACTATTACGAAGTATCATATCGAACCAGTCAACTCCACCCTCCTGATATAGCTGGTACACCGATTTTTCATAAGGAGGGCTTACAACATTTGATAGAACCACATTGGGAGGATAGTCTGACAGCTTTGTAGAGCCCCATGAGCTATCGGCTTTCTCTTTGTTATATCTCTGACGTTCGGCCATCAGGCGGTAGTCCTGTTCCACACTCATCAGTTTTGGAAGATTGGTTGGACTATTAAATGAGAGGTATGAATTTACCGACACCTTCGATCTGGACGCTTCGCCTGCGATGGTTCCCTTTTTTGTAGTAATGATAATAACTCCGTTGGCGCCACGTGTACCATAAATAGCCGTAGAGGAAGCATCCTTCAGAACTTCGATGGAGAGAATATCTGAAGCATTGATATCGAGAGTCGAGCCGTATTCAATCCCGTCAACCAGAAAAAGAGGGGCGTTGGATGCATTTATTGACCTGTTCCCTCTAAGATTGATTGAGATTCCGCTGCCTGATTCGCCGCTGTTCTTAGTGACATCCGCCCCTGATATTTTGCCCTGTATTGACTGAAGGGCATTATTCGAAGCAGTTTTGACAATCTCATCAGTTTTTATTGATGCTACTGAGCCTGTGAGATCTCTTTTCCTTACGGTGCCGTAGCCTACTACGACAAGCTCGTTAAGTCCGATAGCTTCCTCCTGTAGAACTACATTTATCGTTGTTTTATTACCTACCGGAATCTGCTGTTTACCGTACCCGACATATGTAAATTCGAGTACGGCACTTGCAGGATTCTCTACCGTTATTTGATAACTGCCGTTCTGATCGGTTTGTGTGGCCGTTGTAGTACCGGCTACAACGACGCTCGCACCCGGAAGAGGGTCTCCGTTCTGGTCGGTTACCTTCCCCGTGATAATTCTGGCAGCCTGTCCGTACATTGTCGTGGAAGACAATAGAAGAAGCAGGATCGCCAGAGCTCCCGTAAAAAATTTCCTGTTCATAGAAATAAATTATTTAGGTTAGTTTTCTAACTTTAAAAAATTATTACCTGTAATTATATTTTTACCTTTTTTATTATAAAGCATTTTTACGCCTGGCAGTATGTTGTTAACCATATAGATAGATTCGCATTTTTCATCTTCTGACATATAAAGATCAATTATTTCGGATTGATAACAATTTGTAACTCTTATATCCTGGCAGTTCTGAAGGACGAAACATGGTTTATACTCTGTTTTCAATGAAGCTGAGATTCTGTCGCAACTGATTTTTTTCGAGTCTTTTGCTTCGAGTGCGCTTCCGCCTGTTATTTCGAGTTTGATATCATGCAAACTGATATCTGAAACATTTTCAATAATTATGCCCTGTTGTGAAGAGGCTTCCATGCTATTCAAAGAGATACCCGATACATCCATTTCCTCCAGTCCGTAAATTGCAACCGGCCGGCGAGCTCCTCTTATAATTAAGTCGGATATCCTCACATTCTTACAGGAGGGGGTTCTTTCCGACAGAGGTTCAGGTTTTGTTGTCTGATAGCGAAGAGTTATTAAAACTCCTTCATTAATTATGTTATTCATCACTATATTGGAAACAACAATATCCTCTATCACTCCGCCCCTTCCCCGCATAGTTTTTATTCTTATCCCGCGGTCGGTGCCTTCAAAGACACAGTTCGAGATAGCAATCCTTCGCACTCCTCCGCTCATCTCACTCCCAATAACCACACCACCGTGCCCTTCCAGCATAGTACAATTTGTTATAGTTACGTTTTCAGTAGGCTTCCCTGCTTCACGCCCATCTTCATCACGGCCCGATTTAATCACTATACAATCATCGCCAACCGTAATATGGCAGTTTGAAATACGGACGTTGCGGCACGATGAAGGATCTATCCCGTCAGTGTTAGGAGAGTTCCCGGGATTTTCAATGGTAATACCATTAATTATTATATTATCTGTAAAGGCCGGCATTATTGTCCAGAAAGGTGGATTCGAAAAGCTGACACCTTCGATCAATACGTTTTTACATTCATAAGTTGTGACCATAGGCGGCCTCAGAAAATTATTCTTCGACCTTAGATATTCATTACGTGACAGAAGCTCTGCATTTTCTTTTCTGAATATTTCCTGCCACTTGCTTTCAGGCTGTTTCTTCGCATTAACCTGTCTCATAAAGTCCCACCACTTCTGTCCCTGTCCTTCAAAATGGCCTCTGCCGGTTATTGTTATATTTTCACACCTGTAGGCATAAATCTGGGATTTGAAGTTTTTTACTCTGATATCCTCCCAGCGTGAGGGAACCATGGGCAAATAGTCGTCGAAATCGTCCGAGAACTTTATTACAGCACCGGCATCCAAATAAAGAATTATATTGCTTTTCAAAATGATAGGGCCAGTCAGGTAAGTCCCGGCCGAAAAATACAACGTCCCTCCACCTCTTCCGGAAAGAGTATCAATAAGATTATTTATTATCCCTGTACACTTTATTTTTCCAGAACAGTCAGCACCTCTGCTAGCAACATTCATCCATGCAGCCTGAGGCCATGCGGAAAGAAATAAAAGAAAAAGAAAATTTAAAATAATAATTGCTCTTTTCATATCAAAAATATAGTCGAATAAATTAATCTAAGTTAAAAACTTAAACGCTTTAAAAGGGTAGATAAAAAATCATTTTCAGGTAGATAAAATGACTTAAAATGGCCCGTTTTTAATAATTTTGTTTTATAATAAGTTTTAATGAAACTTTCTGTCAAAATATTATTGCTCTTTTTAATTTTCCGGTTCCCGATACTCTCTTCGATTAAGGGACAGGATATTTTCCGGTTCGAGCACATTGGTTCGAAAGAGGGTCTGTCGCAGAATACGGCTTTCAGCATTCTTTTCGACAGTAAAGGATTCATGTGGATAGGAACCATGAACGGTCTGAACCGATACGACGGATATGAATTCAAGATTTTCAGAAGCAGTGCAGATAACCCGGTAAACTTTACAAATAACCGTATAACAAGATTATGGGAAGACCGGAGAGGATTTATCTGGATGGAAACTTATGACGGATTTTATCATTTTTTCAATTCCGTTAATGAAACATTTTTATCCATCCCTTCATACGAGAGATTCACAGGGAAAAACGAGGCAATGAAAATTTTCCTGCAATATTCATCCGATATACTTTTACTTGGTTCTTCGGTTTCAGGACTGTTTTTATTGAAATACGATTCTCATGACAACACTTACATAATTAGGCATTTTGAGAAAACAGAAAATAATTCCATCCCTGATGACAGAATCAATTTCATATCATCCGACACTTATGGAAATGTATGGATTGGGACAAGAAACGGCTTAAGTTTTATTTCAAAAAATAGTCTCATATCTGATAATCCTATGTTTATAAATATATTACAAGATGTTATTTTCACTTCAGTGTGTGAATTGTCCGATAAACTATTTTTTGGAACAAACGCTGGAATCCTTGTTTATGACAAGAATTCTACTGCTTTGGAGATGCAGCAATTTCCTTCCGCTAATCTTCTTAAACCTGAATGGATAACTCATTTGTACCGGACGAAATCAGGAGAAATAGTTGCAGCGCTCAAAGATAAAGGCATCTTTATTTCCACTGACGAAGGTAAAAGCTGGATATCTGTCAGGTTTCATTCTGAAAATCTTGAGAATATATATGAGGATCGTTTTGAAAACTTATGGCTTACCGCAATTGATTTCGGAGTTACACGCCTTGATTTAAAAACCTTGAATTCAAAATATTATATCCTGACGCCGGATGAAATAAAACCTCTCACTGATCTCGAAAGGCCTTATTTCTTTGAAGACAGCCGCAACAATCTGTGGATTGGCCTTCACGGAAACGGACTTGCATTATATCAAAGGGGAACTGATAACTTCAGGTTTTTCAGAAACAACCCTAAAGATCCGAATACAATTTCCTCGAATTTCGTTCATTGTGTTACTGAAGATAAATATGGCCAGATCTGGCTTGGAACAGGACAGGTATTAGGGGGCATTGAAAAAGTGATTATGGAAAACCCTGCTTTCGAGCATTACCTTCCGGAAAAAGAACCTTACGATATTCTCGATAACGTCGCAAGAGCAATTCTCGAAGATAAAAATAATTATCTGTGGGTGGCGACAAAATCAGGAAAAATACATCTCTTTGACAGCAACATGGTTAAGATTAGGATTTTTAATTCTCTTCCTGGCGTAGGGAAAAAATCCTACAGGAATACAACCTACTCTATATTCATTGATAATGAAGGATTTCTGTGGCTAGGCTCAAAGGGATACGGAATTTCGGTTTCTGAAAAACCGCTCGACAAACTTAACAGCAACTACGCCAATATAAGTTTCAGACGTTACGAGTTTTCTGAAAATGACAACACAACTCTGGGAAACAATAACATATATTCCATCTGCCAGGATAAGATGAATAATATATGGATAGGAACATACGGCAACGGACTGAGCCTCATAAAGAATCCACATGAAAAAAACCTGAAATTCATAAGAATAAATCAGGATAACAGCAACCTTTCAAGTAATCTTGTCAGACATATTCTTATTGATTCTTCTGGAAATCTCTGGGTGGCAACAACATTCGGACTGAATCTTCTTGAAAGAAAAAATATAGAAAAAGGGAAATACAATTTCAAGATATTTCTCATGAATCCGCAGGATAATAAAAGCCTGATATACAATGATGTAATTCATATCTTCGAAGATTCCGAGGGAAAACTCTGGTTCGGCACTTTCGGTGGCGGTGTTGATATTCTCGAAAGTTTCGACGGCGAAATTGCGCATTTCAAACATTTTCTTAATGGGGAGCCGTCAGGATACGATATTGTTTTCGGAATACTCGAAGACAATGACAAAAATATCTGGATTAGTACCGAAAATGGCCTTATAAAAATAAACCGGAAAACAGGAAACACTGAAATATTCAATACATTTAACGGGCTCGGATTCAATAATTTCTCAGAGAATACATGTTTTAGTAAAAACGACGGCTCTTTGATTTTCGGAGGATACTACGGTTTTGAGGTTGTCAGGCCATGGAATTTACCTGTAAGAGAGATGGAAACAAGTGTTGAGCTGACAAGATTTATGTTGTTTAACAAGGAAGTACCCACAGGCCAGAAAGATTCTCCTCTAAAAAAAAGTATATCATTCTCCGATGATATTTATCTTAAATACTCTCAGTCAAGTTTCAGCATTGATTTTTCGGCGCTCGACTATATCAACCCGAAAATAATCCAATATGCGTACAGGCTCGATAATTTCGATAACAGCTGGAATTATGTCGGAAATCAACACAGGGCAACATATACGAACCTGTCGCCGGGTTATTATACATTCAGGGTAAAATCAATCCGACCCGACGGCTCCACATCGCCCGAGAGAACTCTCGGTATCAAAATTTTACCTCCATTCTGGAAAACGCCCGTTGCATATATTTTATACTCAATTCTTCTTATAACAACCACAATATTGATATACAATGAAATAACAAGAATTAACCGATACAAGAATGCCCTTGCCATTGAAAAGAAAGTTAATGAATTAAAGCTTCAGTTTTTTACAAATATTTCTCATGAAATCAGAACGCCACTTACTCTTATTATAGGTCCACTGGAAGACATGCTTGCAGAAGATGAGATTCCTCAAAGCAAGAAACTGCAGATGAATATTATGCTTAAGAATGCCAGAAGAATGCTGCAACTCACAAATCAACTTCTCGATTTCCGAAAAGTACAAAACAATAAAATGGAGATTCAAATCAGTGAATTAGACATAGTGGCATTCACAAAAGAAATATTCGAAAACTTCGTTCCTCTGGCACGGCACAAAGGAATTAACTATATGTTTAGTTCTGATTTCGAATCATTCAAAATTTTTGCCGATCCTAACAAACTCGATACAATTATATATAATATCATTTCGAATGCTATTAAATTCACCGGCACTGGGAAAAAGGTATCAGTCAAAATTTCGGAGGCGGAAAAGAATAAGTTTATTGATATTTCAGTTACCGATGAAGGTCCGGGCATTCCGCAGAAAAATCTTGCCGACATTTTTACAAGATATACTATATTGAGCAACAATAATCTTGCAGGAACAGGAATAGGGCTATCGCTTTCGTATGAACTTGCAAAATTGCACAAAGGCGATATCCTTGTTACATCCTCGCCTGGTAGCGGCAGCACATTTACAATAAGGCTGCTGGAGGGCAGGAAACATTTCACCGGTATGCCTGAGGCTGAGCCGGCTGAAACGTTCCATAAAGAAGAAAGGATACAGTCAGAAGAAATTACAGGGGCTCCTAATTATGAAGATGATATATCATTATCCGGGTCATCCGACAGAAATATGTTGCTGATTATTGAAGATAACAATGAGATACTTAATTACTTAATTCAGTCTCTCAAACCTTATTTTACATGTATCGGAGCAAGGAATGGTGAGGAGGGGCTACATCTGGCCAGGACCCTGAACCCCGACGCCATAATTACCGACATCCGTATGCCTGGAATGGACGGAATGGAGATGACCAGAAAACTCAAAGAAGATTTTTCAACAAGCCATATCCCGGTTATGATGGTAACTTCAAAAACCGATATTAGCGATCAGATAGCCGGTATTGAAACAGGAGCCGAAGCATATATAGTAAAACCATTCAACATGGAATATCTGAAAACAGTGGCAAGCAATCTCATAAGTCAGAGATCGAAAGTATCGGCCTATTATATCAATCATTCAATCACAGATGACAGCAAGCTCAAAATATCATCAAGAGATGTTGATTTTCTGAAAAAAATAGTCTCTTATGTCGAAGAAAACTATTCCAAAAACATTACTATAAGCTCCCTTGCCGAGCATTGTGCGGTTAGCCATACACTTCTTTATAATAAAGTAAAAGGACTTACCGGATCGAGCCCTGTCGAATTTACAAGAAAAATAAAACTTGATATTGCCAGACGGTTCCTCGAGAACGGATATAATGTCTCAGAAGCTGCCTTCAGAACTGGATTCTCAGATGTGAAATATTTCAGCAAAATTTTCAAAGCACAGTTTGGTTATTACCCGAGCCGCCATAAAAATGGAGCCAGGAAAACCTGACATCCCATTAATCGGACAGTACAAAATTTAGCTCAAAAAGTAATTTTTGACAGACATGAGAAAAATCTTTTTGAAAATATAACATTACTGAGTGTGACGTACTGGACTCGAACCAGTGACCTCTTGTATGTGAAACAAACGTTCTAAACCTGCTGAGCTAACGACCCGCGTGTTGCAAAAATATTGAAAATTCATTAATCACGATTATTACTTTCCGCCGGATTTCCACAAGTCATATTTAGGTCTCTCTCCCATCTCGAGAACGAGAGTTCCGCCACGAACAATATCATCGTGAGTTATGAATGATTTTACCAGTTCTCTGCCGTTAAGTGTTGCCGACTGTATATATTTATTTTTATCGCTGTTATTTTTTGCAATCACAGTGAATGTTTTTCCGTTTTGTAAATGCATGCTTATTTTTTTAAAAAGCGGACTACCTATCTGATATTCCGGTATACCTGGAGTAATAGGATAGAAACCCATTGCGGAGAAAACATAAAATGCGCTCAATCCGCCGCCATCTTCGTCGCCAGGAACGCCCATCAGGTCGTTTCTGAACCATGTATTCATCAGCATACGCACACGTTTTTGTGTTTTCCAAGGCTTCCCTGCAAGGTTATAGAGGTAAGGAATATGCATAGAAGGTTCGTTGCCCATCACAAACTGGCCTACATTACCTGTGGCGTCAGGCAAAACAGCATAATATTGCCATTTCGACTTGCCGAGAGGTGTTGTGAACAGGGCATCAAGTTTTTCATCGAACTTTTCACTGCCACCCATCATATCAATCAAATCGTCAAAGGCATGGTATGGCTGCCAGATATATGTCCATGCGTTATTTTCGGTATAATAATCCCTTGCTCCCACACCTCCGTCGAAGCGATAATCGAATGGTTCTATCCAGTTCCCGTCTTTATCTTTAGGGTGATAGAAACCGGTTGAACGATTGAAAAGATTCCTGTAGTTCAAACTTCTTTTGATGAAGAAATTATAATCTTCATTTTTGCCAAGCTCTTTTGCAATCTGTGCCATACACCAGTCGTCATAGCAGGTTGCAAGTGTTAACGAAACCGACTGCCTTCTTTCAAAAGGATGAACCTGTGGTGTGGTTTCAACCTCGCCTTTCTTAAGTCCGGGGAAATAGCCATTCTCATCATAGAATTTATCGAGCCATGTTGTATCTCCTTTCACCCATGGCAGTTTTGTTTCTTCCATGATGGTTTTTTTCAAATGATTATAAGCTTCTTCAAGATTGAATCCCCTTATCCCCTTTCTCCACGCGTCGAGAATAACCGCTACAGAATGGTTTCCGTTCATTGCATGATTGTCTCCAGTTGCAGTTGGAAAGGTAGGCATCCAGCCCGACTGTCTTGCACTGCGGATATATGAGTTTATCTTCTCATCCTGCTGTGACGGATTCAGTATCACCTGCAAAGGATGTAAGGCAAGATAGGTATCCCAAACCCAGTCGTCGGTATAATAAGCCGTATCGCCGGCCGTTTCGACTCTTTGTGTCCAGGCACTGAAATATCTCCCATCCTCGGTGATATCAACCATCCTTTCATTACAACGGTACAATGATGTATAAAAAGTAGTCCTCTGGTCATCTGTTCCGCCTTCGACTTCGATTTTCGACAAAGTGGAATTCCATTTGTTATGTGCACTTAAAGCCACATCATCAAAATTCCATGTGTTTATGCACTTTTTTAAGTTCTCTCCGGCCTGCTCCTGATTTACAAATGAAATCCCATAACGAACTGGTAGTTGATTGTCTTGCAGTTTGAATATTGCATATAGAGAAACTTTGTTGCCTGAAGCCGTACCGGAATCCGAGAGAGTATCATTTTGTCTGAAAAGTACTTTCTGAGGACTTTCTCCAAACTCGAGCCATAAAAAAATTCTTACTCCATTGAACGTATCAAAACCTGTAATTTTATTGTCGGAATAATTTAGTTCTCCAGCGCCGTTAGTTCTTAATATAATGCCATTCTCTTCTATGTTGTTGAAACTGAACATGAAAAAACCTGCTTTTTCTGATGGTGTAAATTTGACACCTATTCCAGGCTCACACAGAGTTACTTCATAGCTGTAAGGAGTTATGGCCTCATTATCATATGTATATGTAATATTTAGAGGAACTTTCTCAGGCTTTCCAGTAAAAGGCATTATGCTGAAAACTCCACGCGACCTGTGAGATACAATATTAAGCGGGAAGCCGGGAATTTTATAGGATGTATAATCTGCACGGTCAGGATAAAAGCGTAACATGCTATTAGGAATATTAACTGTAGGATAAGTGGGAACAAGCAGGTGGCTTATGTTACCCATGTAAGGATTAACCAGATCGACAATGTCGGATTTCTTACTGGAACAAGAACTAATAAGCCCAACAATTATTAAAAAAAATAAGATTCTTTTCATATTATACCATCTACTACACCTTAAAAAATATTGATTTCATAGAAAAGTCGCTCAATGTTTTTATCTGCGTCCAGGCAGTTAAATTAAATATTTATAATGGTAATACAAATTAAATTGCCTGATAATTATGCAGACGCCTGTAGAAGCCGTCCTCCTTATTCAGGAGTTCCGAATGGGTTCCGACTTCAACTATCCTGCCCTCGTCGAGAACAATAATTGTATCGGCATTTTGAATAGTTGATAGCCTGTGAGCTATGACTATTGAAGTCCGGTTTTTCATTAGTTTCACGATAGCTTCCTGAACATATCGTTCCGATTCGGTATCGAGTGATGATGTTGCCTCATCGAGAATAAGTATCGGAGGATTAACCATAAGAGCCCTTGCTATGCTTATTCTCTGCCTTTGTCCGCCGCTCAGCTTACATCCTCCTTCTCCTATTATAGTTTCGTATCCGTTTTCGCTTTCAATAATGAACTCGTGTGCATGAGCTATACGTGCAGCATTTTCAACCTCTTTCATTGAATAATTCCCCATACCGAATGCTATGTTTTCAGTAAAGGAAGCATTAAACAATATTGGAGTCTGACTCACAATTCCTATAAGTCCTCTCAAATCCTTTATTTTGTAATCTCTGATATCAACATCATCAATCAGTATCCTTCCGTCCGAAACATCCATAAAACGAGGGATAAGATCAACCAGAGTGGATTTTCCAGCACCCGATTTACCCACTATTGCCACAGTCTGACCCTTATTTATTCTTAAGTTGATATCTTTAAGCACTGGTTCAGTGTTGTATGAAAACCAGACATTTTGAAATTCAATATATTTATCAAATGATTTTTTTGGTATAGCGTTCTTCTTTTCTATGATTTTCTCATCGGCATCAAGTACCTGATTGAGTCTTTCAATAGAGGCCATCCCTTTCTGTATCATAAAATAGCCTGTGGTTATATTTTTTGCCGGCGGAATAACCTGCGAGAAGACTACGACGAAAGTAATAAGTTTATCCGGCGTCATTTTGCCGTTTCCGCTCAGAGTGAGTGTAGCACCGAAATACAATACTATTACTATCACTATTGTTGCCATGAATTCGCTTAGAGGAGATGCAAGGTAAGACTTCCTTGTCACGCGCCTGAAAATTTTCGAGTATCTTTCATTGTTATTGGCAAATTGTTCGGTCATCTTCGGTTCAGCATTGAAACCTTTAATAATCTTTAAACCTGTAAGAGTTTCCTCGACAATAGAAAGGAGCCGGCCCAGACTTTGTTGACCGGTATATGACGCCGACTTTAGAGTTCGGCTTATCTTCCCTATAAGCCATGCACTTACTGGCATCAAAACGAGTGAAAAAACCGTCAGTTCAACGCTGGTTATCATAAGGTATGTAATGAAAATAATTACATATAACGGATCTCTGAACATCATGGTCAACGATGACATTACAGATAGTTCTATTTCTTGCACGTCATTAGATATTCGTGTCATTATATCGCCTTTTCTAGCATCGCTAAAATAAGAAAGAGGAAGTCTGAGAATTTTATTATACATCTTTTTCCTGAGGTCGCGTACCGTTGCGGCTCTTATGTAGGCCATATTGTTATTTGCAAGGAAAATAAATCCGTTTTTAAAAAGACTGGCAATAACAACTACAATACATACAATTAAAAGCGTTTTAGCTTCACCATTTGTTGAAACAAAAGAGTAGAATTTATATTTTGCAAAAGAAGAGAACCATTGGATATTGAAAGCAAATTCCCCCGGATCGGGTGAAAATTGTACGCCTTTGAATAACAAATTGAGAAACGGCGCTATAAGAGTATAAGTAAAAAGGGCAAAGAAAGCACTGAGAATATTGAAAATAATATTCAGAGCAGCATGACCTTTGTATGGTTTAATGAGTTTAAAAAGCTGTTTTATCGTGTTCATCAAACATATTAAGTTATATTCCTGTAAAGTTGAATGGTGTAATAGCTCTCAGCTCATCTTTCACATTTTCACTAATATTGAGTGTGTCAATGAATCTCATAATATCGTCTTTAGTAACAGAATCCTCTTTTCTTGTCATTTCGAGCAATGCTTCATAAGGCTTTTCGTAACCTTCCCTTCTAAGGATTGTCTGGATGGCTTCTGAAACGACAACCCAGTTTTTCTCAAGATCGGCTCTCATTTGCTCCTCATTTATTATAAGTTTACTCAATCCTTTCAACAATGAAGTGAATGCAATAAGAGTATGAGCAAAAGCCACACCAATATTTCTGGTAACTGTCGAATCGGTCAGGTCACGTTGAAGCCTTGAAACAGGTAGTTTTTCAGCCATATGTCCAAAAAGGGCATTTGCAATTCCAAAATTACCCTCGGCATTTTCGAAATCAATCGGATTAATCTTATGAGGCATAGCGGAAGAACCTACCTCTCCCTTCTTAACCTTCTGCCTGAAATAATCCATTGAAATATACATCCACATATCCCTGCACAAATCAATCAAAATGACATTAATCCTTCTCATGTTATCAAACAGAGCTGCAAGGTTGTCGTAATGTTCGATTTGTGTTGTGGGGAAAGACCTTTTCAGACCAAGCACATCGTTTACGAAATTATCGGCAAATTCATTCCAGTTAATTTGCGGAAATGCAGCAACATGAGCATTCATATTTCCGGAGGCGCCTCCGAATTTTGCCGAAAAAGGAATCTGTGAAAAATATTTTGTCTGTTCATCGAGACGTGAGATGAAAACTGCAATCTCCTTCCCTGCCCTTGTAGGCGTAGCTGGCTGCCCGTGAGTATGTGCAAGCATCGGCACATCTTTCCATTCGTCAGCCATAGATGAAAGCGATTCTCTTATCTCGAGTAACATCGGCGAATAGCTTTGTACCATTGCATCTTTTATCGAAAGCGGAAGAGCGGTATTGTTGACATCCTGTGAAGTAAGGCCGAAATGAATGAATTCCTTCCATTTACCGAAGCCTGCTTCTGTAAATCTATCCTTCAGAAAATACTCAAGAGCCTTTACATCGTGGTTTGTTGTTTTTTCATATTCTTTGATTTTCAATGCATCGTCCATTGAAAAATCGAGATAGATATTCCGCAGTTCATCAAGCTTATTGCTATCAACATCACTCAAAGGAGGGAGAGGAATTTCGCATAAGGCAATAAAATATTCGACTTCAACCAAAGTACGATATCTCATAAGCGCATATTCGGAAAAAAAATTTGCCAGTTCGGCAGTTTTCTTTCTGTATCTTCCGTCAACAGGTGAAATTGCAGTGAGAGAATTCAAATCCATCTCTTCAATTTTTTACAGATTTTTAATTAATCTTCCAAGACAAAAGTAGTATTTTAGAGGCTTGAAAAAGAATAAGTCAGGTAAATATTTTTTCCGAGTATTCAGATAGAGATGGATAAAATCAGAATTTCGGTAGTGAAGTATGCAAATTCCTATCCTTTTGTCTGGGGTTTAAAGCAGGGCGGTCTTGATGGTGAAGCTATAATCGAGACGGATCATCCAGTAGTATGTGCCGAAAAACTTGCGAGCGGAAGAGCCGATATCGGCCTGGTTCCTGTAGCAGCTCTGCCGGAAATAAATAATTACAAAATAATAAGTAATTACTGCATAGGAGCCTACAGAAAAGTAAAAACGGTTATGCTGTTGAGTAACAGCAGTTTCGAGGATATAAATAATATTTACCTCGATTATAGATCGAGGTCATCAGTAGCCCTTGCCCAAGTACTTGCTCAGTTTATGTGGAAAAGGAAATTCGAATGGGCAGGTACAAATGAGGGATTTGATTTTATCAACATAGCTCCTGGAGAAGCTGTTGTTCTTATCGGCGATCAGTGTTTCGAACTCGAGCCGTACTTTGCTTTCGGCCTCGATCTGGCTGAGGAATGGAAGAGATATACAGGATTATGTTTTGTCTTCGCCTGCTGGATTTCGAATAGGGAGATAGACGATTCGTTTCTTATGCGATTCAACGCAGCGTTAAAATCGGGCCTCGATAATATTGACCGGGTAGTTGATTATTTCAGAGGTTCGTGTGCAATGAACGATGAACAGCTTAAAAGTTACCTTCACAATAATATTGACTATAACTTCGATGAGGATAAAAAAAGAAGCATGAAGCTTTTTCTTGAACTCATAGGCAGGTTATGAAATAGATTTATACTGACAGTTATTTGAAAATAGTGTTCTAATCGTATTGGGGATACAATATTTATGCTTACTGTAAAGTTTAAAGTATTGTCAGTATTTTTTGTCGTAAAAAATGATTATCTTTGAAATAATGGAGTTTTTCATAAATAATATTTAATGAAGTAATTATGAGCAAAACTATTACTTTCAACGAATTAAGACGGATAAAAGACAGTCTTCCCGAGGGAGGCATCAGAAAGATTGCCAGGGAGCTGAATTTAAATGAGGAGGAAGTGAGGAATTATTTCGGCAAGGGCGAAACTGCGGGCATCCATTATGAGAAAGGACCAAACGGCGGCACAGTTGTCATAGAGGATACTACCATACTCGATCTGGCAATAAAGATGATAGAATGAGCTAAGGTTAGCTCGTTCTATTTTTTATCTTTTATTTTAAAATCTTATTCTGGACGGATGTGTATTAAATTTGATTTTGTTAATCTTTCCCAAATAATTTAATACATATACTTTCAGAGTGTTATCATGATAAATATCCAAAAGATGTATTAGGGCATATTTATAAGACAACTCAAAGTAATGCCTATCAAATTTTCTTCTTTTCATATCTATTAAACTAAGCATTTTTAGCTTAACTTACTGTCCGGACAACTGGAACAGTTTCATGGCTATATTGATCTCATGAAGGCAGAAAAGTTAGGTTATGAAATGGCTGATGATATGATTCTTTGAAAATAAACGGAATTTTTCCCCTGATATTAAAGACAAAATCGCTTTTCAGCAAATTTTTGGATAAAACCTACTGTTTCGTCAATACCTAGAACTGAAGTATTAATACATAAATGATAAGATTCAGCCACTCCCCATGCTTTGTTGCTGAAATAGTTGTAATATGAACTCCGCTGCTTATCAGTTTTTTCAATAAGATTCAATGCTTTCTTTTCAGTTAACTGATGGATTTTCATAACCCTTTTAACGCGATCATTTATATCAGCGATCAGAAAAATATTCAGAATGCGTGGGTGATCCTTGAGGACGTAATCAGCACATCGTCCAACGAAAAGGCACGATTTCTCTTCGGCAAGTGAATGGATTACATCACTTTGAATTTTGAAAAATGTCTCATTGCTGAGATAATACTCTGAATAGACTTCCTCAGTCTGGGGACTCTGCATTCCAAACAATCCTGCGAAAAGAATGAAACGTTTTTTTTCATCTGCTTTTTCGAAAAATTCTTCTTTAAGGCCGCTCTTCTGTGAAGCGATCCGTATCAGCTCCTTATCGTAAAAAGATATTCCCAGTGCAGCGGCCAGCTTCTGCCCTATTTCTCTTCCACCACTGCCGAGCTGCCGTCCTATTGTTATTACATAATTACCTGCCATCGAGATTCTATTTAAAAATCATGACATTATTATTTGATACTGTTCCTACGGTACTGAACAATAATCAGATATGCAGCCACCAAGCTTGCCATAACATCGGATGCCGGCATACTGTACCAGACTCCTTTAACACCGAAGAATGATGGCAAGATCAAAAGACATGGTAACAGGAATATAACCTGTCTGGAAAGTGACATAAAAATAGCTTTCCCCGGCATCCCTATACTTTGAAAGAAATTAGAGGCGACCATCTGAAAGCCTATGATTGGGAAAGTTATCATGACAATTCTCATGCCGGGCACAACAATTTCAATCAGTTGCTTTTCCCTTGTAAAAGCAGAAGCAACGGCCTGCGGGACTAATTCACCCAATGCAAAACCGATCATCATAACCGATGTTGCGAGGATAATGGTAAGCTTCAATATACTGTTTACTCTTCCAAATTGTCTGGCCCCAAAATTATATCCAACAATTGGCTGCATTCCCTGGATAAGCCCCGACACAATCATCATAAACAGAATGGAAACCCGGTTAATTATTCCGTAAGCTCCAACTGCCAGATCGCCTCCATGTATTATCAATCTGGTATTTATCAGAATGACTATCACGCTTGCCACTGAATTCATCAGGAATGGTGCCATCCCTATGGAAAGTGAATCAATTACTATCCTACGTTTCAATCTGAGGCTTCCTTTTTGAAGATGTACGAAATTCCGTTTGTTAGTAAAATGTATTATTTGCCATGTCAGCATTGATGTCTGGGCTATTAACGTAGCCAGCGCAGCACCTCTTACTCCCCACCTGAAAACGAAAATGAAAAGCGGGGCAAGTGTCATGTTGATCAGAACAGAACAAAGAGTCGTAGCCATTGATTTTTTTGGATGTCCCGTCGCCCTCAGCATTGCATTCAGCCCAAAATAAAGATGGGTTATAACATTACCGAGTGTAATTATTACCATAAAATCGTGAGCATAGGGTATAGTATCGGGACTGGCGCCGAAAAAATAAAGTATCGGATCGAGAAAAATAAGAACAACTATAGTATATGCCAGTCCCAGTATGAAATTCAGGACAAAGACATTCCCGAGGATATTGTTTGCTGTATCGTAATCTTTTTGTCCCAGTCTCAACGACATAAGATTTGAAGCACCAACACCAACAAGTGATCCGAAAGCTGCGGAAAGATTCATTAAAGGGAAAGAAATTGCCAGTCCTGAAATTGCGAGGGCACCAACCCCCTGTCCTATAAAAATACTGTCGGTAATATTATAAATTGATACTGCTGTCATTGCAATTACCGAAGGAATTGCATATTTCATAAGCAGCCGGCCTATATTCCCGGTGCCAAGCTCAACCGGAGATCCTCTTTGTTCCATAGGAAGCAAAGATACTCTAAATTAAATTGTATTATCGGGAAAATTAAGTGAAGGGCTTTTTCTATATCTTTGCCCGAGAAGGGACGTTAGCTCAGTCGGTTCAGAGCGCTTGCTTCACACGCAAGAGGTCGCTGGTTCGAATCCTGCACGTCCCACAATAATCAGAATGAAGGCTTTCGCCATGCTGAACTCGGTGTATTTCCTTCAACAAAAGGCCATCCATCTTTCCATTGAACTTCATCCAGCATCAGAACCCTACCTCTGGGATTGATCTTATCAACAGCATGATATAAAATCCAGGTTTTATTCTTATTGTCGGTAATTATTTCTGAATTATGACCTGTACCGACAAAACGGTCGTTACCATGAATCAATATTTCATGAAAATTATTATTCATGCTCCTTCCTGATTTATCGAAGTAAGGGCCGAAAAGATTTTCAGAACGCCCTATTACCGTAGTATAAGTACTTTTAATACCCTCACAGCAGGTTCCCGTGGAAGCAAACAGATAATAATATCCATCTTTTTTAAATATGCATGTTCCTTCATAGAGAGTTCCTGCAACCTGCCGCTTTTCGGCTCCGCCCTTTACCGAGAGACCATCATCGGAAAGCTCAATTGCATAAATCCCGTGAAAACTTCCCCAGAAAAGATACTTTTTACCATCATCTTCAATATAGAACTGATCAATGGAATTCTGTACATTGCTCTCGTTACTGCTGAATAATTTTCCTCTGTCAACAAAAGGACCTTCCGGTTTATCGCTGACAGCAATTCCTATTCCACATGTCCATTCCCCGCCCCAAACCGACATTGAATAATACAGTACATATTGTCCGTTGATATAATTAATATCAGGAGCCCATATTCCTCCCTTTGGTTCAAAGGAAGGTCTGGTCTCGGAAGTAAATGCAGTCCCTATAAGATTCCATGAAACAAGATCTGATGACCGCAGGATCGGAGTATTCCGGACATCTTCTGTTGCATATAGATAGAAATATCCGTCATGCGCTTTTATCACTGTTGGATCCGGCATACTTGAGGGATATACCGGATTCATATAGGTGTTTTCGTCAGCAGACTTTTTCTCGGGAACCGAATAATTATTAATACAGCCTGATGTCGCCCGAAGAAGAAGGAAAATTAAATAAAGTGTTATTGTTTTTATCATTTCATTATCCATTAATATGTTTAAATAACAAAAATAAGATTTATAAATCCTGATTTAATGCTTTAAGAAGAATTATAAACAAGGTATTCTTATATGAATATGATTTATGAATCTGAACTATTTACTGAACAGAATATTTACAATTACTTTATCATAAAATCCAGCACGGGAATCTCTTCCATGTAACCTATAAGCCTGTCGTTACGTTTAAGAGGTCCCACACCAGGCGGCGTGCCTGTAAATATTAAATCGCCGGTTTTAAGGGTAAAAAATACTGAAGCGTATTCTATTATTTCGGCAATACTGAATATCATGTCGGTGGTATTACCCTTCTGCACTGTTCTGTCGTTTATTTCTAACCTGAAGTTCAGATTATTGACATCACTGAATCTGGTTATGGGAAGAAATTTCCCAACAGGTGCTGCTCCGTCAAAGCCTTTAGTTATCTCCCATGGCAGACTCTTCTTTCTCACCTCAGCCTGCAGGTCTCTTGCCGTGATGTCTATACCAAGCGTCACCTCGTCAAAATACCTGTAAGCAAACTTTGCAGATATTCCTTTGCCCAGCCTGCATATCTTCACAACAACCTCAACCTCATAATGTATATCTTTTGAAAAATCAGGAAGAAAAAACGGCTTATTGTTTTTTAACAAAGCAGAATCGGGCTTCATAAACAATACAGGTTTATCTGGCGCTTCCCATTTGAGCTCATCGGCATGCTGCCTGTAATTAAGTCCAACACAAATTATTTTCATGTTTATTCTTCAATAAAACATTTCGTAGACAATCCAATAACAGACAATAAAAACAGAAAAATTTTAATAATACAACTTCAGACACTGATTCAACTTATAATCACAGAAAGTCGTAAAATTATATAAATCAATATTGTCCGATAAAATTTGGATACTTAAAAAAGAAATTTAGAATAAAATAGAAAGTTACAAGCTTTTCAATTCTATTTTAAACATTTATCATCATTGGCATCAGTAGCATCAGGAGGTCTTCATATTCATTTTCATTTTCGGCAGGCAGGAAGAGACCGGCTCTTGTGGCATCTGCAAGCTCGATGATAACATCCTGCGACGATATATTGGCAAGAATCTCGAGCAGAAAGATGGCTTTAAAGCCTATCTCCATCTCATCGCCATCGTACTGGCAATTTATTCTTTCGAATGCCGATATGGAAAAATCAATATCCTGAGCTGAGACTATCATCTGGTTATTTGAAATACGAAGTTTTACCAGATTACTGGCCTGATTCGAAAAAACAGACACACGTTTAAGAATATTTGAGAACCCAACCCTATCGACAGTGACTTTACGTGGATTGTTTCTGGGGATAACCGAGTTATAATTTGGATAGTTTCCTTCTATAAGTCTGCATACTGCTTTATAATCGGCAAGTGTAAAAAATACATTTTTATCGTCAAATTCTACTGCTACCGGGCCTTCCTCTTTAGGCAGTATATTTTTAAGAAGTGAAGCAGGTTTTTTAGGAAGGATGAATGAACCATCGGAATCTGCTTTGCCGTCGGTGCGCTGATACCTTACCAGCTTATGCGCATCGGAAGCAACAAAGGTTATTTTTTCAGGTGATGACTCAACAAGGATTCCTCCCATCACAGGCCTGAGCTCATCTTCAGCCGTTGCGAAAATAGTCTTGCTGATTCCTTCGAATAATAGACTTGAACCGACGATGAAGGATTTCTTCTTTTCTTTCTTCAATGAAGGAAGCACAGGAAAGTCAATCCCATTTTGTCCAACTGCATTATATTTACCATTCTCTGAAATTATAGTCACCGCAAGTGTATCGGTATTAATGTCGAATGTTAGCGGCTGTGTGCCGAATTCCTTCAAAGTGTCAAGAAGAATCCTTGCAGGAACGGCAATCAAACCACTGCCTTCGGCATTGTCAAGTTTCATCCTTGTAATGAGAGTTGACTCGAGGTCGGAAGCAGTAATTTCAAGCTCATTTTTATTGAGATTAAAGAGGAAATTGTCAAGGATAGGCAATGTATTCTTTACGTTTATTACCCTGCTAATAGATTGCAAATGCGAAAGAAGTTCGCTGCTTGATACTACAAATTTCATATTTTCTTTTTTTTATTAATGTATATCAAAATATCGCAAGTTATTTAATATCTTTATTTTAATTATTTCTCTCCTCTAAACAGAGAAATCAATATTACGAAAAAAAAGATATAACAACAAATCAATTGCTAATGAAATATGACAACTTTTTCAAAACCGGGTCGAGGTCGAAATAGCGCATAACCAATATTTCATCACGACTTTCTATTTTTGCCCACACCCTGTCGGTATCCGCAATTTCTTTTCCATTATTATCGGTCTTTTTTCGCTGCCATACATTTAGCTCAACAGTGGCACCGTCTTTCTTTTTCACTTTGATTCTGTAAGCCGGCTCGCTTTCTGTTATCTCCTTCTTTTTTTCAGCAGTAAGTCCAGTTTCAATGCTTTCGAACGGAATATATGTAAAATATGAAACATAACGTATGACTTTTAAGCTATCCCATCCGGCAATAATCTCACCATTGCCGGAAAAAAGAGAAGGGTTGCCTTCTGATATAGTAATATAGAACGAGGAGGCAGTATCGTGGCTATGTTCTACTTTTATCTCTGCAATTTCGGAAGGCAGAATGTCGAAAACAGTGAAAGGTTGCCAGAAAAGCCTGTCGGCAGTAAAATATTGGCCTATATCAATCTCATAACCTGGAATGTACATAATGAAAGGTTTTGAGAATGCTCTCATTTTCATTATGTTACCATATTTGTTAGAATCCGTTCTGTAAACAAAGAAACTCCTTTTCAACCTTCTGCCTGTATATACATTTACCCTTACAGGTTCGATATTGTGTTTTGTTATCTCTTCTTCAAATGTGTCGGGGTTAACAGGCGATTTCACTCTCATCTCCTTTAGTATCTGAAGTAGAAAATGAACAGCTTCCTCTCTTGCTTCATGTTTATTATCTATAACCCATTCATCTTCTTTTTGCGAAATAACAAGTTTTTTATCTTTCTCGTAGAAAACAACTTTCGTTATCTCAGCCTTTTCCTCAATAGAAAATGCTGAATTACTTTTCCCGAAAGGTGATCTTTGCCTGAAGAGCAGGAAAATGATTGCCGCAGAGATAACGATAATAAGAATAAGTCTCGAAAGATTATTATTTGCCGCTTTCATTCCGTATATATTTTCTTCCGGACTACTGAATAAATTATCCCGGCAATAACTACAATCAGCACAGGTAGCACAACATTCACTACTTTTATGATAGAGCTTTTCTCGTTTATGAGTTTTTTATCGAGCAATCGTAATTTCAGTTCGCGCGATCGTATGTTAATCAGGCCTTTGTCGTCAACAAGGTAATTGATGCAATTGACAAGGAAGTCCTTGTTGCTGAAGGTTTGAAGTGTATATCTGTCCTGTCCGAGGGGGAGAGGTATTTCAGTATTTCCGCTTCTGGATACTTCGTTTCTTATGATATCACGGTCGGCTATCACAATCATTTTTGTCGGGCTGCTAACGTTTACCATGTTTTTTATTTCGGTATCATTCAATCCCTCAACAAGTCTGTTTCGGAATGCTGATTTGAATTTCCCCGAAAGAAGAACTGCCACAGGCAGATTCTCCCTGTTGAAAAAACTCTCGTCAGGCATTCTGTCTATATCTTTCAAAGTTATTGTTACAGGAGGACTGACTATTCTTGCTCGACGGCTTGTAGTCAGGAGGATTGTCTTTTCTATTTCAGAGTCTCTTCCTACAGTATCGATATAATTCACATATTTTCCTAAAATACGATTCAAATTCCTTGTTATGGGATGAGCAGGCGAGGGAACGAGCAGGGGATAATAAACCCACGGCATAGGGACAATTTGCTGTTGTGTTCCCCCTGTGACGACTTTTACAGGTATAAGCATACATTCAAGATCCTGTACAAGGACAGGGTTAACTCTTACGCCATATTTAAATAACTGTTCCGCCAGTCCTGTCGGTTTGTAAAGGGCAACTGTTTCACCGTACACAAGGCTATCGGCATTTACTTCGACTTCCTCGTACAGCCATATAACTTTACCTCCCTTCATTATATACTGGTCGATAACAAAAAGGTCTCTTTCGTTGAATTCTTCTTCAGGCCCGGCTACAATTATTGCCGAGTAATTGTCAAGTATTCCGGGTTTGCCTCCTGGTGAGCCGCGGTCGACTGTGAAATATTTTGCAAGAGTTAGTATAAGGTCTGCCACTTCTATCTCAGGCACTTCTCCATGACCTTCGATGAAGGCAATTTTATGTACCGTATCGGAAACGAGTGTGGAAATCACCTGAATCAATTCATATTCGAGCCCCTCGGCAGAGTGAAGAAGGTTCAACTCGGGTGAAAGAGATGGATTGTTTTTCAGGAAGTTCACAGGCACCTCTACATTATTGTAATTAATAATCATGCCCGGGAAAATCATTTTCTGGCTTTGTCCTCCATCTTTTTCTCTTATCATTACATTAACCGGCAAAAGACCTTTCTGAATAAGCTGTTCCTGTTCTTTCTGTATTGCCGCCTCGTTGCTTCCTTCATAGGGATTTATAAACTCATAATCAATATTACGATGCGATGCAATCCTGAATTCATCGAGCATCTCTCCAACCGATCTTTTAAGCTTCTTGAAAAGAACCGGCATATCGCCATTGAGATAAACCTGAATAAATATTCTTTCTTTAAGATTACCGAGTATTTTCTTTGTCGGTTCCGACAGAGAGTAACGCCGGTCTTCTGTAAGGTCCAGACGTATTTTTATAAGGGAACTTGCTCCGGCTATTAGGATAACTATCAGGCAGATCAGGATAAATTCCGACCAGCTTTTCAGTTTGATGTCACTGTTCAGTTTTTCTTTCAATGCCTTTTTTTCCATTTTCCTGACAATAACGAAAGGCGCGTTGCTTCATTGAAGATAACCACAACGCCGGCAAAATAGACTATGTCGCGAAGATCGATCACTCCCCTGCTTATTGATCTGTAATGCTCATTTATTCCAAGGAGGGTAATGAACTCATCAACTTTGTTGAGCCCAGGTATATAGGCAATAAAATCGAAACCTGTAAAAAGGAAGAAACAGATAAATAGTGAAACAACAAAAGCAACAGCCTGGTTCACATTAAGGGACGAGGCAAAAATACCGGCCGACGCATATATAGCACCAAGCAGTAGCAGACCGATAAAAGAGCCAAGAGTACCTCCTGTGTCAATGTTTCCAGTAGTCTCTCCTGTAATATAAACTGTTATGAAATAGACTACACCAGGGATTAAAGCCAGAACAACAAGGGTTACAGAAGCCAGAAATTTTCCATAAACAATTTCACGTTCCGAAACCGGTCGTATTAAAAGTAGTTCAATAGTCCCGAGCCGTTTTTCTTCCGATATCATTTTCATTGTTATGGCAGGAACGAGAAAAAGAAAAATCCACGGGGAAAGCTGAAAAAGAGTACTTAAATCGGCATAGCCGCTGTCGAGAATGTTCCATTCGCCGGGCAGAATCCACATAAACAGGCTGTTTATCAAAAGAAATACAACTATTACAAGGTAACCTGTTATAGTATTAAAAAATCCGCCTATTTCCTTTCTGAAAATTGCAAACATAAAACGTTTATTGTATGCAAAAATAGTTATATAATAAAGATTTCAATTTTTCTTTTCTTCAGGTTTTTTAGCAAACTCAATATTCAAAAGTTCAACACCCGGATAATAGAATTGAATTATCTTCTCGTAACCGATTCCTTTATCAGCCATAACCATAGCTCCTTCCTGGCATAATCCCACGCCGTGTCCATATCCTCTGCCTTTCAGAAGCAGTGAGTCGCCGTCGGCAAATACCGAGAACCATGCCGACCTCAGTCCGAGAGCAGTCCTGATTGCATTGAACGGAATTATGAAAGTGCCTGCAGTATAATTCATCTCCCTTGAAGGCTGACTGAAAACAAACTCATAAGGGTTGGTTGAATTACCTGTGTAACCGCCTGAAGTTAGTACTTTAATCCAATCCTCAATGCTGATTTTTTTCTCCCACGTGGCATTTTTTGAGCCAGTGCAATAAGGATCTTTAACCACTGTGAGATAAGGAACAGGCATTAGCCATACATATTCCGATGGAGCCGTTTCGCCGCCACAATTTGAATGAAATGCCGATATGATAAGGGAGCTGTCGGGGGCAACAATAACCAATCCTTTAGTGTTTTTAACTGCATTCCTTATTATAATATCTGAAGCTATACCTCGAAAAACCTGGCAGTGAGTATCGTCGCACAGATTATAACCATCTGCATTATGCTTATCCAGATATCTGAAAGTATAAGTTCTGGCTATTACTGCCTGAGTTTTGAAATATTCTTCATTTTTCCCAACCCCACCCTCAGCCCTGACAACACCGGCTATGTATTCTTCTATATTACAGTCGTTTATCAACATTACTTCATCAATATACGGATAACATAAGCAGGATCCTGAATATTTTGATTCCGCTTTTTCATTACCTGAAGATAAGACAGTAAACAGGTTGTCGTCCGAAACGGCTGTAAAGAAGACCGAATCGGCCAGAAGAGCTTTCATACCTGAAGTCTTCACAGCCAGACGGTTGTTATAAAGTGTAATTATTACACTTTCTCCCTTTTTGAGTTCTTTTTCATATCCTGGATATACCTCCATAAAATATTTTTCTGTTAAAGGTGTAAAGAAGACAATATCAGTTTTTGCGGCTGTCAGGAGTCTTATTCTTATATTTGAAGGAACGCCGTCGTAAGCCTTTACTGAAAGAGCAGCAATGTGGAAAAAGGAAAAAACAAAGAATATATATTTTAGTCTGTCTGCCGATTTCATGTAGCTAACTGTTTTTAAGGCATGAAACCATTTCGGCTGCTATCTTGTCGGAAGCGCCGGCTGGACCGAGGATTTTCTTAATCTCATCATAATCCTCGAGCATCTTCTCTCTTTTTTCATTTCCGGGAAGGATTTCTTCGAGCGATTTAACAAGGTTATCTTCAGTAAGGAGGAACTGAATCAGCTCTTTCACGGCTTCCCTGCCGAGGATAAGGTTTACAAGTGAGATAAACTTTACTTTTACAAGTCGGCGGGCAATGGCAAATGAAACTGGATCACCCTTATAGCAAACCACCTGAGGTATTCCAAGAAGGGCGGCCTCGAGAGTGGAAGTACCTGATTTTACAAGAGCAGCCTTCGAGGCGTAGAGAATGTCATAAGTATGGTCAAAAACAATTTTAACAGGTTTATTGCCGATAATCTTCCGGTACAAATCAGGGCTAACTGTGCTTACGCCGGCAATTACAAACTCGTATTCGGGGAAATGCTCAGTTACTTTGAGCATCTCGGGCAAAATATATTTTATCTCCTGCTTTCTGCTCCCAGGAAGCATAGCTATTACATTCTCCGAAGACACATCAGCCATTTTCAGAATATCATTCTTACCGGCAGTTATCAAGGATTTCCATTTTTCGATTTCATCAACCAGTGGATTTCCGTAAAATTTCACTTCAATGCCGTGCCTATGATAAAACTCCTCTTCGAAAGGAAAAATGATAAACATTTTGTCGGTATATTTCTTTATTTTTTTTACTCTCGATTCATTCCATGCCCATAATTTAGGGGAGATATAATAAAACACTTTCAGTCCTAGTGATTTTGCAAATTTTGCCATCCTGAGGTTGAATCCAGGATAGTCAATAAGAATCACAAGGTCAGGTTTTATTTCTCTTATCTGGTTCTCACAGAGTGAAATATTTTTTACAATAGTTCTAAGTTTAAGCAGAACATTTACAAAGCCCATTATAGCATGTTTCCGGTAGTGCATCAAAAGTTTAGCGCCTGCTTCCTCCATTTTATCGCCTCCCCAGCAGAAAAATTCAGCTTCGGGGTCGGCCTTTTTAATGCCTTTTATCAAGTTCGATCCGTGAAGGTCGCCTGATGCTTCACCTGCTACCAGAAAATATTTCATATCAGATAAAACTGTCGGTTAAAACCAATAAAGCCCATACTATCGTGGCTGCAAGCATTCCCTTTGCCGCTTTCATCATATTACGCCTGTTAAAAACAAAAAAGAGTATGATATCGGGTACTGCATAAATAGTTGCCGCAAGTGTTAGTTTGCCGTCAATAATTATACTCTTGAAATAATTGATTAAAGACAGGTCTTTTGAAGTGAAAACATAGATTATCAGTGCTGTGACTATAGAAACAGAGAGGCCAGTAACAAATGAAATTAAAGTATTATCTATTTTTTTTTCAGGGCTCATTTACAAACCAGTTTTTTATAGTGTTCAGATGTTCATGAGCAGTCATATCAGTCGAGACGGGAACTATAGAAACATAATTATTTGCAAGTGCCCATTCATCTGTATCTGTTGCATCAGGTTCGTGATTCCGGAAGTATCCTGTAAGCCAGTAATATGTCTTCCCATTAGGGTCTTTTCGTTTCTCGAATTCTCTTTCCCAGCTACCTTTTGCCTGTCTGCAAACACGAATCCCTTTTATTTCAGATGCGGGCACGGAAGGGATATTAACGTTCAGGCAAACTCCTTCAGGGAGTTTTTCTTCCAGAAGCCGTTTAAGAACTATTCTCACATATTTCCTGCAAGCTGAGAAATCAGCATCGGAAGAATGACTCGTGAGTGAAAATCCGGCTGAAGGAATTCCATAAACGCAGCCTTCGAGTGCGGCTGCCATAGTGCCGGAATACAGGACGCTTATAGATGTATTGGCTCCATGGTTTATTCCCGACAAAAGACAGTCGGGCTTCCTTTCAAGAAGTTCGCTTACTGCAAGTTTAACGCTGTCGACAGGTGTTCCGCTGCAGGTATATATCCTCTGTTTATCATTCTCTTCCAGAAGCTTTACTCTTATAGGCGTTTTTACTGTAAGTGCCTGGGAAACACCCGACATGCCGTCCATGGTTGAGATAAGTACAACTTTCCCGAATTCTCCGGCTATCTCAAGTAAAGTTTTTAAACCAGCGGCGTATAATCCGTCATCGTTGGTTACAAGTATCAGTTTATCACCTTCTCCAGTAATCATAAAAACAATATATATTCCTGCAAAGATATGCAAATGGAGGCGAATGGATAAAATAAAAATAAACTCATTCAATCTTTTTAAAATTTTTACTTTTGCAGTTTCAGAAATATTATAAATGTATTGAAAAACAATGAAAATATCCTGGAACTGGATTAAAGAATACCTGCCTGTCGAACTCGATAGGCACGAAGCGGCCGAGATTATAACAAATGTTGGTCATGAAATTGAAGAAATTGAAGAATGGTGCATGGTCGAAGGAGGACTCGATGGCATCGTAATTGGCAAAGTGCTTAAATCAGAAAAACATCCGAATGCAGATAGTCTGACATTAAACATAGTTGATATTGGAAGAGAAAAGCCTTTGCAAATAGTATGTGGAGCTCCCAATATAGCAGCAGGTCAGGTTGTACCTGTAGCTCTGCCGGGTTCAAAGATAAATAAAGGAGATGAAAAGATTGAAATAAAAGTTTCCAGAATAAGAGGGCAGGTATCGGAAGGAATGATATGTGCCGAGGATGAAATAGGAATGGGAACATCGCATGAGGGAATTATGGTACTGAGCCCTGATGCTGTGCCGGGAACATCGGCTGCAGAATATTTCAAAATTGAAAAGGATTATGTCTTCACAGTAGGATTCACACCTAACCGTATCGACTCTGCTTCTCATATTGGGATTGCGCGCGATCTTTCCGCATATCTTGCGATAAACCGTAATATGGATATCAGACTTGTAATCCCTTCAGTTGCTGATTTCAATCCGAAAAAAACAAAGAAAACTTTTGAAGTAATCATCGAGAACACTGCCGGTTGTAAGAGATATACTGCGCTTAACATTTTCGACGTAGAAGTGGCAGAATCGCCTGAATGGCTTAAAAACAAACTTAAAGCCGTGGGAATAAACCCGATAAACAATGTCGTCGACATAACCAACTATGTTCAGTACGAAGTTGGTCAGCCACTGCATGCTTTTGATGCAGACATGATAAGCGGCAACAAAGTGATTGTAAAGAATCTGCCCGACAAAACAAAATTCGTCACACTCGACGGTATCGAAAGAGAACTCTCGTCAGAAGACCTTATGATATGCAATGAAAAAGAAGGTATGTGTATTGCTGGAGTATTCGGCGGAATAAAATCGGGTGTAACAGATAAAACCCGTAACGTATTTCTTGAGAGTGCATATTTCGATCCGGTTACAATAAGGCGAACTGCAAAGCGGCATGGCCTCAACACTGATGCTTCATATAGATTCGAAAGAGGCGCTGACCCGGATATCACCGAATGGGCACTCAAAAGAGCAGCACTGCTAATAAAAGACATTGCAGGCGGAAAACTGCTTGCCGATATCAGAGATGTCTACCCTGTAAAAATACCTCATACAATCATAGATGTATCATGCGATAACATCAACAGTCTTATTGGGAAAAAAATCGATTACGACACAATTATTAAAATACTCACCTGTCTTGATATAAAGATTGTTTCGCGGAATCTGCCTAAGATGAAGCTGGAGGTACCACCTCGAAAAGTGGACGTAAAGAAAACAGCTGATGTTACTGAGGAAATTCTGAGAATTTACGGATATAACAATGTGGAAACAGATAATCATGTAAATTCAATTCTAAATTTTATACAAAAACCCGACAGAAACAAACTTATCAATATAGTCGCCGATCTACTTGCTGCAAACGGGTTCTCAGAAATAATGTGTAATTCCCTCGTACCTTCAGCGTGGTTTGAAAATAATCCCGACTTCGATAATAATGCTCTCGTAAAACTGGCCAATCCGCTTAGCTCCGACCTTAACTCCTTGCGGCAATCTCTGCTTTTTGGCGGACTATCAGTCATTTCAAGAAATATAAATAGACAAAATTACAATCTAAAG
Source organism: Bacteroidales bacterium (assembly GCA_018056245.1). Lineage (GTDB taxonomy): Bacteria > Bacteroidota > Bacteroidia > Bacteroidales > VadinHA17 > LD21. Next base: position 26,972 of record JAGPFZ010000005.1, on the reverse strand, counting down.
TTTTATGAATTTGGAAATTGCTATTTTTATGATAGTACCAGGAAGGGGAAAAAGGTTGACCGATATATAGAAAAAACCAGTCTCGATCTTTTCATGACCGGTAACAGGTGGAAGCGTTCATGGAATGCTCCGGAGATGCCTGTGGATATCTTTTATCTAAAGGCATTTATAGAGATGGCACTTAACAGACTGGGTTTGAATTCCGGCTCGCTTACCACAATCGAAAGCAACAAAAGTTACTATTCCGAATCAATTGTTTATCTTGCCAATGGACGGCCTATAGCCGAAGGAGGAAAAATTTCATCTTTATACAGGGAAAAATTCGATATCGAAAAGGATGTTTTCTATGGTCATATAGATTGGGATTATCTTGTGGATTTGGCTGGAAAATACTCCATCACTTACAAAGAGCTGCCGAAATATCCCTGGGTAAGAAGGGATCTCGCTCTATTGATTGATAAAAAAATATCATTTGCGCAGATAAAAGAACTTGCGTTTCGCACAGAAAAATATATTTTAAAAGATGTTTCACTCTTTGATGTGTATGAAAGCGAGCTGCTCGGCAAAGAGAAAAAGTCGTATGCAGTAAGTTTCATCCTTCAGGACGAGAAGAGAACACTTACAGATAAGCAGATTGATAAAGTAATGAATCAACTGATAAAGGCTTTCTCCGATGAACTTGGAGCAAAAATAAGGTAATTATCCCATGGCAGAAAAAAAACTTGAAGTTATTAAGGGCGACATTACCAAAATGGATGTTGATGCTATTGTGAATGCTGCAAACAACTCACTTCTGGGCGGCGGCGGTGTTGACGGTGCAATACATAAGGCGGCAGGACCAGAATTGCTTGAAGAATGTAGAAAGATCGGAAGATGTGAAACAGGCAAAGCCAGATTGACTTCAGGATACAAACTGAAAGCTAAATTTATCATTCACACTGTAGGCCCGGTATGGCATGGAGGAATATCCAATGAGCCTGAACTGCTTGCTTCATGCTACCGTGAATCACTTGAGCTGGCCGAAAAAAACAAGATCAAAACAATAGCATTCCCGGGAATATCAACAGGAATATATGGATTCCCGAAAGACCTCGCAGCTGTTATAGCGGTGAGTGAAACAAAACATTTCATGACGAAAAATCGGCTTCCGGAAAAAGTAATCTTTGTGGCTTATGACGATGAAAGCTACGGGATTTATCAAAAGCTTCTTGAAAAAAATGACCAAAGTATCTGAATCAGTAAATAATTATTTCCGTTTTATAAAATTCAGCCATACTGTCTTTGCACTTCCTTTTGCATTAATTGGCTTTTCGCTTGGAGTCGCCAATCCAGATTACGATTTCAGCCTGAAAATCCTTTTACTTGTATTGTTATGCATGGTATTTGCCCGAAGTGCGGCACTGGCATTCAATAGATATGCAGATGAAAAATATGATGCCATGAACCCGCGAACGGCCTCACGCGAACTTCCTTCAGGGAAGATGAGCAAGAGATCGGCGCTCATGTATGTAATAATAAATTCTTTGTTATTCATGATTTCTGCAGGCTTCATCAATCGGCTCACTTTAATCCTGTCACCGGTAGCTTTGCTCGTAATACTTGGGTACAGTTTTACCAAGAGATTTACAGCATTTTGCCATTTCATTCTTGGTTTAAGCTTAAGCCTTGCGCCTATAGGCGCATATATATCTGTTACGGGCCGTTTCGACATTCTGCCAGTTATATATTCTTTTATAGTACTGACATGGGTAGGGGGATTCGATATAATCTATTCCCTTCAGGATGATGAGTTCGACAGGGAGAAAAATCTTTATTCGATACCTTCAAAAGTTGGCAGGAAAAATGCACTTCTTATTTCAATCATCTCCCATTCGATAACGATACTGCTTACTGTCATTGCAGGAATAATCAGTAAATCAGGATTCCTATATTGGATTGGTGCATCTGCTTTTATTATTCTGCTCATATATCAACATATAATTGTCAAACCTGATGATATAAGTAAAGTAAATATTGCATTTGAAACTACAAATGGACTGGCAAGCATTATCTTTGCATGTTTTGTAATTATAGACCTTTTTATTTAATGTAACCCGACAGGAAACAACTCCGGAAATGATATAATTGGAATAATTTTTTATTACTTGCATGATATTTAAAATATCTCTGAGATGAATGAACTGATTATTAAAGAAGTACATACTAAGAAAGATTTACGTGATTTCATATATCTTCCAGAAAAAGTACATAAGAATAACAAGAATTGGCTTCCACCCCTCTATATAGATGAATGGAATTTTTTTAATCCGAAAAAAAATAAATCGTTTCAGCACACCGACACAGTGATGTATATTGCTTACCGGGGCAAAATTCCTGTGGGAAGAATCATGGGCATTATTCACAGACTTTATAACAAGATTCATAATGAAGATTATGGCCGGTTTTCATTTATGGAATGTTATGAAGATCAGGAGATAGTTCATGCTCTTCTCCAAAAAGTTGAAGAGTGGGCAAAAGAAAAAGGAATGGTAAAGCTTATTGGGCCACTCGGTTTTTCCGATAAAAACCCGCAGGGTTTTCAGATAGAGGGATTTGAGTATCCGCAGTTTATTGCCAGTCCAAACAATGAGCCTTATCTACCGAAAATGGTGGAAAAGGAAGGGTATATTAAAAAAATCGACCTTGTAAACTACTTTGTTCAGCTACCGGAAAAACTCCCTGAAGTATATGACCGTATTTCCAAGATTAAGAAAAACATATCTTTCGGGCTGATTGAATTTAAATCAAAGAAGGAACTTAAGCCTTATGTCGTTCCAGCCCTTGAAGTTATGAACCAGACTTATCTGGATATTTACGGTTATGTCCCGATGGATGATGAAGAAAAGAAAGAGTTGGCTGCAAGGTATTTTCCGATTCTCGACCCTCATTTTGTAAAAATGGTCGAACATAATAATGAAGTTGTTGCTTTTATGGTAGGGATACCCGATCCGAGCGCTGGTATTATAAAAGCAAAAGGACGACTTTTACCTTTCGGCTTTTTTCATATACTCAAGGAGTCGAAAAATTCCAAAAGCCTTTTAATGTTACTAGGCGGTATAAGAAAAGAATTCCGGGAACAGGGACTCGATGTAATGATGGCAACAAAAATTTACGAATCAGCTAAAAGGTATAAAATGCAAACAGTTAACAGTCACCTTATTCTCGAAACAAACAAAAGAACAAGACATGAATACGAACGAGTCGGCGGAAAAGTATCTAAAGTATTCCGAATTTATCAAAAAGAAATTTAAATTTTCTAAAGACTTATTCAAAACCTGAAAACAAACGACACACCGAGCAGTTCCTTGAATTGTATCCTTGCAGTCTTTTTAGGTTGACCATCTGGCCCAATAATCGGTTTCCCTTCCTTGTCATTTACTACAGTTTTCGTATCATCGTCAAAAATAAGGTGCGTATTAAGTCTCAAATCAGTAAACCAGTTGAGCTGCACATTTAAAATCATCTCCCAGTCAATATCTATATTTTGAGGATTATGCGTATAGTTGGTAAAAAGCTGAATTCTATTGACCATGTTGATTTTTTTCAACAAACGTAGTTCGCTATTTATCTGTGCACTTGCCCCGGGCTCATGTAAGGAGCGCTTATTTTTTGGAACACCGTACTGAGTCTGGTCAATGCCGGCAGTATCCGGAACAAAAGTCGCCTTATACGATAGAGGTGCAACATTTATCGAGATTGTCTTATTTGGCTTGTAATCGAGCCCCAGACCGAGGGTAAGTATGGCGGGATTAAAAAATTTTGATACCGGAATCGAATCGTTCGGATAATTATAACCTTTTGAAATTTGCGTTTTAAAGAGCATGGTAGCGCTTATATCGAACTTACCGAAAGCTTTGTGATTCAACTTTGAGTTAGTTTCTAAAAGATCGAGATTTTTTCTTATACGCTTATCACCCTGTTTAATGAGCCCGTACTTCAACCTGACAAAATTATTTGAAATAAGTTTTTGTTCCTTATTTTCATAATCTGCAAAACTGGTAATATCCATTGTAGTCGAGATGCTGTTTTCTCCTCCTTTTACCCAGTTCGACTGCCTTGCCTGATTTAACACAAATGTTGCTTCCGATCGGTATTTCCAATATCGCGGTTTAACATATATTTTATTTAATTCCTGAAGTTGACGGCTATTAATCTCTTTAATATTAAGCTGTGCATCGGAAATATTTGTATGTTTCGCCAGTCTACGAAACATTATACCCTCTTCCAGATAAATACCTATAGTGTCTCTCCCAATACTTCCCAACCATACAGTCACCGAATCGTCATATTCGTTTCTAAGCCAGTACCGACTCATTGTTTTGCTCTTTGAGTTGAGCCATATCGGAAGTTCATCCGATGAAGCACCCTTAAATACAATTATTGTTGAATCTCTTTCTTCAATATAATCAGTTAATGCCTTTACTGCCGATGAAAGCGAATCACCAAGAAAAGGATTTTTGTAAACCTTAAAAGGATGTAATTCGGTAGGTGGTTTATATTCTTTCAATGTATCTTTAACGATCAAAAGACATGTATCTTTCAATATTATGACAGAAGCAGGGCTTAATATATTTTTACTCCTGATAGTATCGGATTCGAGTGAATCAATCTTCTGGATATAAAAAAGAGAATCGGCAATCCTGGTAAACGAACCGGGTAGCACCACTGGAATTTTTACTCTGATTGTATCGAATACATAAAATTTTTCGGGAGGTATATTAATTGAATCGTAAGGGTATTTTTCAAGAAATACTTTAACCGAATCAAAAGGCTTGTTTGTAGCATAAAATAAAAGTTGCCCAATTGCAACTCGCAGTGGTTCTGATAAATTCCTCCAGTAGCCCGAATTATATTTTTCCTGCAAGTATTTTATAGCTTCTTCAGTTGTAAACATTATACCAGCCTTCGTCTGAACTGGTTTCACATAAAAACCCATTTTCGAAAGAGAGTCCTTCAGAAGACTACTGTCTAATTCTTTTAAAGGTAGTTCCTGACCCCATAAAAACGTTACAGAAAATAAAAAGCATAACGTTGAAATAAGAAAAAACGGCCTTTTCTTCATCATAACAAGATTATTCTTTTATTTATTTTTTTGCAAAATACACTTATTTTTTCAATTCCGCTTATTCTCTCTCCCTCTTTTAAAGAGTATATGGAAATAACCATTCTGAAATAAACATGGAATTTAAAAAATACTTCGCATCTGAGAGAAAAAATGTTTTCGAAGATTTCTTTGATAACGGCCGATTATTCATTTCCTTTGCCGTCTATTTTGTTTTTAATTGTTATGAAATGACCTGCCACAGGTTGAGAAAGAAATTTTATACTTCATTCTGCCGTAATCTTGCCGGTTTGGCAATGTCATTTGAAAATTTTTCATTCCGCTTGTTTTATTAAATGAATTATATGAATTCCACTTGCGTATTTAACATTTCGTATAATAGAAGCGAAAGTTACATGTTACTATCTTGTAAAGGTGAATTGGCAGAAAGATTCTTTTATGCGTTTATTATAAAGCAGTAAGTGGAAAAAGAAAAAAGTTGTTAAATATATCAAGGAGTTTTAAATTTACTTCACTAATATTACAAAAATCATTTGATTGAGATGATAAAATCAATGACTGGCTTCGGTAAGGCAACTGCTGAAACATCACATAGAAAAATAACGGTTGAGATCAGGTCTCTTAATTCCAAACAGCTTGATATTGTCACAAGGTTACCTCTGCTCCTGAGGGACAAGGAACCTGAAATTAGAAATATATTAAGTCAGAGGTTGGAAAGGGGGAAAATAGACATAGCTATTTTTTTCGATGCTTTTGATAATGAATCATTTTCTGTAATCAATAAACCCGCAGTCAAAAGCTATTATGCACAGATGGCCGAAATAGCAGAAGAGCTTGGAATTGAACTTACCGAACAGGCTTTAATTTCGATACTCCGCCTTCCGGATACTCTGCGCCCTGAAAAACAGGAGATCGAAGAGGAAGACTGGAAAATTTTAGTCGATCTCATTAACGAGGCAATAAATGTACTCAACCGGTTTCGGATTGAGGAGGGGAAAGCTCTTGAAAAAGATATAGTGAGTGCTATTAACAAAATATTAAAATCAATTGATTTTATACAAGAACTGGAACCTGCCAGGCTTGAAAAAGAAAGAAGAAAACTTATTATGTTGCTTGAGGAAAATATTCAGCCGGATAAAATTGACAAAAACCGGTTAGAACAGGAAATAATTTACTACATTGAAAAACTCGATATAAATGAGGAAAAAGTAAGGCTGAAACAGCATTGCGATTATTTTCTTGAAATGCTTTCGTCGCCTTCATCAAACGGGAAGCTTCTTGGTTTCATCGCACAGGAAATAGGAAGAGAAATAAATACTATTGGATCAAAAGCTAATGATGTCGCAATACAGAAGATAGTTGTGAATATGAAAGATGAACTGGAAAAAGTTAAGGAACAATTACTTAATATATTGTAGAAATATTGATTATACATAATAATTTAATCCCAAATTAATTATAAATCAGGTTTGGAACGTAAAGCAGTTATAATATCGGCTCCTTCCGGTGCAGGCAAATCAACAATTGCCAGCTATCTTCTTGCAAGCGGGTTAAATCTGGAATTTTCGGTTTCGGCTACAACAAGGCAGCCAAGGGGAAATGAAAAGAACGGTATAGATTACTATTTTCTTACTACTGAAGAGTTCAGAGAAAAAATTAAAAATGGAGAATTTGTGGAATGGGAGGAAGTCTATGAAGGGCAACTTTATGGAACACTAAAAAGCGAGCTTGAAAGAATATGGAATAAAGGTAAGAATGTTCTATTCGATGTTGATGTGAAAGGCGGCATTTCTCTAAAAAATATTTTTGGGTCTAATGCATTATCTGTATTTATTATGCCGCCATCGGTGGAAGAACTCGAAAAACGACTTATAAAAAGGGGAACCGACAGCCCGGAAAAAATAAAAATCAGGGTGGAAAAAGCAAAGATAGAAATGAAATATGCAGATTTTTTCGACGCGATAATTATTAATGATGATCTGGAAAAAGCAAAACAGGAAGCATATTCGGTTGTCAGTAAATTTTTAAACTCATGACAAAAAAGACTCTTACAGGCCTTTTTTTTGGTTCTTTCAATCCTATACATATAGGCCATATTGCTATAGCGGGTTATATGGCTGAATATACAGAACTCGATCAGATATGGTTCGTTGTTAGCCCACAGAATCCCCTGAAAAATAAAAAAACACTTTTATCTGATCGCGATCGACTATATATGGTTGAACTTGCAATAAATAAAAATGAAAAATTCAGAGCATGCGATATTGAATTCAACCTGCCGGTTCCAAATTATACTATCGACACGATTACTTATCTCAAAGAAAAACATCCCAATAATGAATTTTCAATTATAATGGGAGAGGACAATTTATACACTCTTCATAAATGGAAAAATGCAAAAGAACTTGTAAAACAATGCCATATTTATGTTTATCCCCGCAAAAATTCATTTAGGCCTCCGCACCCTCTTCTTGATGAGATACTCGAAATTGCACATATAACATTTGTAAATGCACCAATTATCGAAATTTCAGGAACGTTCATTCGTAATGGCATAAAAGCGAAGAAAGACATGTCATATTTCCTTCACCCTGCAGTATGGAAATATATCCAGGAGATGAACTTTTACAATAAGTAATCTCTCGCTCCTTCTCCCATTCGCGCTTTCGCCTCTTCACTCCTTCGCCTTAATCCATCAAACTCTCCTTATAATCTCCATACCTCTTTTAAGGGCGGTTTCATTCTCCGGGATCATCTTATGATATCTTTCCGGCAGGGTTTCTTTTAATCCTTTAATTACATTTTCAGGTTCCAGTAAAGGCTTTACTTTTAAAAATCCTCCGAGAACGATCATATTAGCAGTTCTTGGGCTTTTTAAACGTGAAGCCTCTTCAACCGCATCAATTCGGTATATTGTAATATCTTTTCTTACGGGATGTCTAATAATACCGTTACCGTCATAGATAAGTATACCTCCGGGTTTGACCGCATTCTCGAATTTGTCCAGAGATTGCTGATTCAGGATAATGGCAGTATCAAACTTTCTGAGTATCGGCGAGCTTATTCTTTCCGTGCTGATTATTACCGTAACATTTGCAGTACCTCCCCGCATTTCAGGGCCGTATGAAGGCATCCAGCTTACTTCCATCCCCTGCATGAGAGCAGCGTAAGCCATAATCTTTCCCATAGAAAGTACACCCTGTCCTCCGAAACCTGCTATTATAATCTCTTCAGTCATTGTATTTTTTATAATGGTTATTCTTCGTTCTTGTTTTTTGTCTTTTTAATATCCTCTTGAGGAACTTTCAAGTCGCCCGGAGGATAGAATGGGAACATATTTTCTTCCATCCATTTATTAGATTCTACAGGTGTCATTCTCCATCCGGACGGACAGTTAGAAACAATTTCAATAAAGCTTGTACCCATGTTTTTTTTCTGATATTCAACGGCTTTTTTTAAAGCCTTTTTTGTTTTTCGTACAGCTGCAGGAGTATGGACGCTCTGGCGTGTAACATAGCATGTCCCGGGCAATAAAGCAACCAGTTCAGTCAGCTTAACGGGATTTCCCATTGTTTTAACATCCCTGCCGTAAGGAGATGTTGTAGTCTTCATCCCTGGTATTGTTGTCGGTGCCATTTGTCCGCCTGTCATTCCATAGATACCATTATTTATAAATATTATCAGAATATTCTCACCTCTGTTGCATGCGTGAATAGATTCGGATGTTCCTATAGCTGCCAGATCGCCGTCACCCTGATAGGTGAAAACAAATTTTTCAGGCATTAATCGTTTTATAGCCGTAGCAATGGCTGGAGCACGACCATGTGCAGCTTCCTGAATATCGATATCCATGAAATCATACATAAGAACGGCACATCCCACGGGGCAAACGCCAATAGTCTCGCTTTGCAATCCTTCTTCTTCCAAAACTTCGGCCAGTATCCTGTGAGCTGTGCTATGCCCGCATCCCGGACAGTAAGAGAAAGGTTTATCAGTTAAAAGCGATGATTTTTTATAAACCAGATTTTCGGGTTTTATTATTTCTTTTATTCCGGTTACTGTTTTCATATTTATTGCAATTTTGATTTCAGATTTTCAAGCACTTCCTCAGGCTCGGTAATAACGCCTCCCACGCGTCCGAAATGGCTTACATCCGTTATACCGTTCACAGCAAGCATAACATCTTCAACCATCTGTCCGGCGCTCATCTCGACCGATATAATATGTTTCATACGGCGAGAGAGTTCTCTTATTCTTTTCGAAGGAAAAGGATAAAGAGTTATCGGCCTCAGTAATCCGACCTTTATTCCTTCATTACGCGCAAGTTGAATAGTTTTAAGGCATACTCTTGCACTGGTGCCGTAAGCAACTAAAAGGTAATCCGCATCATCGGTATTAATTTCTTCATATCTTACTTCATTGTTCTCTATCTGCCTATACTTTTCTATAAGCCTTAAAACTCGTCTTTCCTGCGCATACTGGTCGAGATCGAGAGAAGTAATAATGTTTCGATTTCTTTCAGGTGTTTTGCCTGTTGTAGCCCATTCAGGAAATGTTTTTGACCTTTTTTTAGGCGGCTTCAGATATACTTTTTCCATCATCTGTCCGATGGCACCGTCAGAAAGTATCATTACAGGGTTCCGATATTTAAAAGCAAGATCGAAAGCAATTTCAACGAAATCGGCCATTTCCTGTACCGATGCAGGCGCAAGCACAATAAGATGATAATCGCCATGTCCGCCGCCTTTGCATGCCTGGAAATAATCCGACTGAGCAGGTTGTATAGTACCAAGCCCGGGGCCCCCTCTTACAACGTTGACAATAAGACATGGAAGCTCTGCGCCAGCTATATATGAAATACCCTCCTGAAAAAGGCTTATTCCGGGAGAGGACGATGAAGTCATAACCTTTTTCCCACATGCTGCTCCCCCGTAAACCGCGTTGATAGCCGCCAGTTCGCTCTCTACCTGAAGAACAACCATACCTGTAGTTTTACCCGGGTTCGACGCCATAAGATATTCCAATACTTCACTCTGTGGTGTGATGGGGTATCCAAAATAACCGTCAACGCCGGCTCTGATTGCTGCTTCAGCTAAAGCCTCATTTCCCTTCATAAGTCTAAGTTCATTTTCCATCTCTTTTATATTTTCATTTTATATACTGTAATAACTCCATCGGGACAAACTATTGCACAGTTTGCACAGCCATTACAAAGATCCGGAATCGCAGGATATGCATAATTATAACCTTTGCTGTTTACTTCCGTAGAAAGAGCAATTACTTTTGTAGGACAGGTGTAAATGCATAATTCACACCCTTTGCAGTGTTCAATATCAATAACAATACTTCCCTTAATTTTTGCCATATTTAGTATTTTAATTATTTATCGTATGTTCGTTATGAAATTTCCTAAACCGTTGCTCAAGTTCATCAAGTTGTCCGCGCGTTACACTCGATAAACAAACACTTAAGCTTTTAATATACTGACCTGAATAACTAAAAATCTTCGAACACAAAACTAAAATTTTGTAGTATTTTGTATAATGAGCCACAATAAATTGGTAAGGCAACTTAACCGAAACATATTCTCTTATACTGGATTTGCTAATGTCTTTAATTCCGGCTTCTTTAAATATCCTTCTTACTATCAGATGATTAACAAGCGTTTGCCTTATATTGTTTTCTTCCTCCGACATTTTTCAGAGACAAAATTTAAAAATAAAAACTTTATTTCTTAAAAACCTGATTATTATAAATTTTACTACTCTTCCAAAATCTGATTCACTATATTGTTATAAACAGTTTATATTTAAAATTGTCTATTCACTACTACAGAAGCGATTATTAATTTAATATTTAACCCGAAAACAGTTGAATTTGTTTCATATAATATGCACTTATTTCACTATAAAATAGCTATATTATTGATATACAAATATATAATTATATTAACCTTTTGAAATAACCCTTCGAATATAGTAAAATTAATAATCAGGAAAAAAACAGTCAACCGCTGCGAATAAGAGAAAGGGAATAGAAAGAAGCGGATTACTTTGGAATATTACTATAAATCCATAGCTTTACTAAAATTTTTTACCCTATTATGATATGCTGTTTTTGAAGAATTATAAGATATTTTTATCTTACCAATTTAAGGGATCGTTAAAAATTCTGTTATGTTTTTTGATGTTTATTCTAGAGTTCCAGTTATATGGCAATCCTGTTTCATCATTTTTAACTCAGGATTTTAAGCAGGACACTCTTAAATCTATGAAAACTTCGACAGCGCAACCTGTTTATTTTACCCAGCGTCTGTCCACTCCGCCTCCTGTTATTGATGGAAAACTGAATGATGAATGTTGGAAGAGAGGCACATGGGCCGATGACTATCATCAGTTTATTCCTAACGAGGGAGCTAAACCTACATATCCCACATACCTGAATATTCAGTATGACGACAAATACCTTTATGTTGCCATACGTGCCGTTGACGGTGAGCCTGAAAAGATTTTAAGGATGGCAGGGGGACGCGATGAGCTTGCAGGTGATATGGTCGGAGTTACATTTGACAGCTACCGGAACTACAAAACTGGTTTTGAATTTACGGTGACTGCCTGGGGGCAAAAGGTTGACCTTGTGCTGTTCAATCCAATGGACTGGGATTTTAACTGGAATGCCGTATGGAAAGTAAAAACCGGAATGGAAGATTCGGCATGGGTTGCCGAATATGAGATACCGCTTAGCCAGCTCCGCTACAGTAATAAAAAGGAGCAAGTGTGGGGTATGCATTCCTGGAGATGGATAGCACGTCTTTCCGAGGAGAGCGACTGGGAGCAACAAACCAAAAGCGGACCCGGTATGCTCTATAATTTTGGCGAACTAAGGGGGATAGAAAACTTAAAACGGTCGCGCAGAATTGAAATTATGCCTTTTACTCTGGGAAGCCTTGAGACGATGAAAGAAGAGGAAAAGAATCCTTTCACGAAAAATGGAAAGGAATGGAGCGGTAATGCCGGACTGGATGCAAAAATTGGCGTTTCAAGTAATTTTACAATAGACCTGACTATAAATCCCGATTTTGGCCAGGTAGAATCCGATCCTTCGGTAATGAACCTGACGGCCTTCGAGACTTTTTACCAGGAAAAAAGACCTTTCTTTCTGGAAGGTCTTACAATCTTCGATTATAAATTTGAAAACCAAAGTCTGTTTTATTCGAGACGTATCGGCCATACTCCTTCCCTTATTCCGGAATCGAATGACACGACATTCGTTAAGTCGCCTGATAAAACAACAATACTTTCAGCGATTAAATTCAGCGGAACCACTTCAAATGGATTATCTGTTGGCATAATTCAAAGTCTGACGGCTAATGAAAAGGCTCAGATAAGTAATCCTGATGGAAACATTTTCAAAAAACCGGTTGAACCTCTTACTAACTATACTGTTGCACGGATACAAAAAGGATATAATGCCGGGAACACCTTCATAGGCGGTATTGTCACATCGGTAAACCGGTTCATCAATGACTCGTCTTTGGAATCACTCAGCAGAAATGCCTTTACCGGCGGCCTCGATTTACTGCACTACTGGCACGATAAAGAGTATTATGTCGATACCCGGATTATCGGAAGTCATGTCAACGGAAGCAGTGAATCAATAACTGCTCTGCAGGAGTCATCAGCCCGCTATTTCCAGAGGCCCGATGCCGGCTATCTCCATTATGATACTACAAGCCAACATCTTAATGGATATGGTGGCACTTTCAAAATCGGCAAACTGACCAAAGTAAACTGGAAATATTCTACAAGCATTACATGGCTGTCGCCGGGAATAGAGCTTAACGACCTTGGTTACATGATTTATGCCGACCAGATAAAAAATAACAATGAAATCCTGTACCAGATAATTAAACCGGTTTCAATATTCCACACCTATAGCATTAAGCTCAATCAATTCAATACGTGGAACTTCAAAGGAACATACCTGGGCTCAGGAGGGATAATATCTTTTATTTCGGAATTTAAGAATAACTGGACTTTCAATACAAATCTGACTTACCAGAGTAGCTCAATTGATACGAGGTTCCTGAGAGGCGGACCTCAAATGAGGCTGCCTTTCACAATTGAGGAATCAGGTATATTATCAACCGACCCGTCAAAAAAAGCTATTTTTAATTTTTCTTATGACTACCAGGGAAGAGGCAATAACTCCGCCTCACGTTATTTAGTAGAGCCAGCTGTTACAGTTAGGCCTTTTCAGATTCTAAAGCTGGGAGTCTCTGTCAGCATAATGAATAACCATGACTTACTTCAGTATATATCAACTTCCGATTATTTATCAAATAAACGCTATATTCTTGGTACTCTCGATCAAAAGACCATAGGTTTAACCTTCAGAGCCGACCTGAATATCACGCCTGAGCTCTCCTTCCAATATTACGGGAGTCCTTTTGTCTCGCGTGGTATCTATTCCGAATTCAAATATATTACAGATCCGAATGCAAAAAAATTCAACGCCAGGTTCATCCTTTACGATAATGCCCAACTGGATAACGGGCTATATGGCCTTGACGAGAATAAGGATTTGATTCCGGATTACTATATCGGAAATCCCGATTTTAATTTCCATCAGTTCCGTTCGAATATGGTGGCAAAATGGGAATATCGCCCGGGTTCTTTTCTTTATCTGGTATGGTCGAGCGAAATGACCGGTTATTCAAAACAATCTCATGCTTCCTATGGCGAATCTCTGGATCAACTGAGCAAAGTTTTTCCAAACAATGTGTTCCTTATAAAATTAAGTTACTGGTTTTCGTTATAGCTATAAGAATTCTTTGAATAATGTGTTAAATCACCCGTCGAAAAAGTAAAATTAATAATCAACAAGAAAGATGCTAAGCCGAATAAGAAGGGAGATGTGAGAATAGGAGAAAATGTCTATTCGATTTAGTTTGCCTTATTAATCCGGTTAAAGTAGTGTTTCGAGTCTCCCCATTCGTCATGAATCACTTCCATGCCGGCAAAGGTGCTTCCGGTTTTCAGGGCGTTTTGGCATTCCAGACTATCCTCTTCAGTTAATGGTTTATTTTCATATAGTTTATAACTACCTCTGTATTTTGCCGGAGTGATATTTGGCATTAAAATGTTTGCTCCTATTTTTATTGCTTTTTCCCTTCCTGAAGGTTCGATGGCCTGAAGGGCAGTAGCGGCGACAATATTAATGTCTTTCATCATAATTCTTAGAACGGCAATCATTTTAAGCGTAAGGTCGAGTCTTTCACCGGGAGGAAACAGCAAACCTGAATATTTCATAAATGGTGTGTCGGGATGCTCTATGTAAGGGCCCATGCCGCACATATCAATATCGAATTCCTTCATAAACAGCAAGTCAGATGCGAGGTCGTCAACTGTCTGGAAAGGCAGGCCAATCATAACGCCTGTGCCCGTCTGATAGCCAATCTCCTTAAGCGAACCAAGACAAGCAAGGCGCCGGTCGAAATTATGTTTTCCATCATCGGGATGTATCTTTTCGTAAAGTTCCCTTTCGGATGCCTCGATTCTTAGCAGATAACGATGTGCACCTGCATCGAACCATTTTTTGTAAACCTCAGGCTTTTGCTCTCCCACCGAAAGAGTTATTCCAAGTCGCCCGCCTGACATTTTCCCGATATTCTTTAGCAACCTTGTTATCCTTTCTGTAAAAGCCTCGCTTTCAACTTCTCCGGATTGTAGTGCTATCGAACCGTAATGGTTTTCGAACGCAAATTTTGCGGCGGCGAGTATCTCCTCATCCGAAAGATTATATCTCGTAATGTTTTTATTTTCCCTTCTTATCCCGCAATAAAGACAATTTTTACTGCAGATATTCGAAAATTCTATCAGGCCTCTGAACCATACTTTATTGCCGATATACTTTTCCCTTATTTCAGCAGCTTTTCTGAAAAGTATTGCTTCCTCCTCTCCTTCTGTTTCGAGCAATGCAATAATATCTTCTTTTGAGAACTCTTCTTTAAGAAGGATATTATCAATCGCCCGATTCATGATTGGAGGGTTCAGACTTATTAAAGTTTAATGACTGGGATTTAGGGGCCAGACAACAATTACCTGTACATTAAAAATACAAATCTCTTTCTCCAGCCTTGATTTTTTCGATTTTCTCCCTTGTTTTTCTCATTATAGCCGGGTCGAGCGTCTGAAGATTCTTTTCTACGATACCCCATCCTTTTTCTGCAAGGTCGTCCGGTGCATAATCACAGATATATTCCGAGAGCGTGAGAATTGCATTCGGAGTGCAGAACCGTTTGATGAAACCCGGAACCGAGAATTCCATGAAATGTTCGCCGGTACGGCCTGCCCTGTAGCATGATGTACAGAAAGAAGGAATATAATCATCTTCAAGCAGTTCATCTATAACTTCGGAAAGTGAACGGGAATCGCCGATCCTGAATTGTTCACGGTTAAGTTGTTGTTTTTCATCCTTAGCTTCGGAATATTTTCCGATTTCAATCTTCGTTCCGCCGTCAATCTGTGAAACTCCGTAGCTGATTACTTCACGCCTCAAGTCAGGATTTTCTCTTGCAGTGAGTATCATACCGGTATAAGGCACAGCAAGGCGAAGAATTGCCACAAACTTTTTGAAATCCTCGTCATTTACAAGATGATCGTTTCTTATATTGAGATCGAGAGAATCCTTTATTCTTGGGAAGGAAATTGTATGAGGCCCTACATTATAGCAGGCTTCGAGATGATTTGTATGCCTTACCAGCCCCAATACTTCGAAACGCCAGTCGTATAATCCGAAAAGCGCTCCTATCCCCACATCGTCAATGCCGGCTTCCTGGGCTCTGTCAAGTGATGTTAGCCTCCATGCATAATCTCTTTTCTTTCCTCCCAGATGATACCACGAGTATGCCTCCGGGTGATAAGTCTCCTGGAATATCTGATATGTGCCTATGCCGGCCTCTTTTACCTTTCTGAAGCCCTCAATGTCGAAAGGTGCCGCATTGATATTGACTCTTCTTATCTCACCCTTCCCCTTTTTAACGCTATAAACGAGTCGCACAGTATGAGCTATGTATTCAGGTGAATAGTCGGGATGTTCTCCATACACAAGTATAAGGCGTTTCTGGCCGTTATCTTCCAGCACTTCGACATCCTTTTTCAGTTCATCGTCCGAAAGAGTTTTTCTTATAGCTTCCTTATTCGTTACCCTGAATCCGCAGTACTGGCAATTATTGGTGCATTTGTTTCCTACATAAAGCGGGGCAAACAACACTATCCGGTTCCCGTAAATCTTCTTTTTCAACTCACGCGCACCCTCTCTTATCTCTTCCATCAACTCCGTCCCTGAAGAATTCACCAGAACAGCGGTTTCTTTAAGAGTCAGACGCTGTTTGTCGAGCGATTTTGCAATTATATCCCTTACTTGCTGTTTATCGGCTTTAGTCTCCCTGATAAGCGACCATATTTCATCGGGATCAATAAAAGGCTGCATTCTTTTATCAGGGATACTAAGCTTTTCAGGATTAAACTTCATTTTCGTAAGATTTAGAAAACAAACTACAAAGTTAAGAATAAATATTTACAATTAATTTTTTCTGTCTATTAGCTTTTATGGCGTTTTACGTATAACAATGAAATTATAAAAAAGTTAATTGCCGAAACTCTATTGTATTATAAATAGTATCCTGAAAAGAAAATAAAGTAATTTTGTCGGAAATTTTCAAAAATGCTTCTTGTTGTTCTCATAGTTACGGAGATTCTGACTTTTTCAATCCTTATCGGGCAATACAAGGGCCGGTCGAAAACAAAGTACTATATTTCCATGATTGTAAATACAATCCTGAGTATTTACTTATGGATGCATTACATTGAAATATCTTCATGGAAAGGTTTCCCTGACTATCCTTACAATATATGGCTTAGAATGAACCTCAATGCCGCTTTCTGCGCTATTCTTCTTCCAAGAATTCTGCTTATCGTATTGCATTTCACAGGCGTGCTTATAAATATTAAACAAGGGGGTTATTCTCGTGGATTAACCAGCACAGGGCTGATTATATGGATTGTAGTTCTGGCAGTTGTTATTACCGGAAGTATAAGGGGAAGATTCAATGTTAAAACCGAAATCGTTACAGTTTATAAGGAAGGGCTTCATCCTGACCTCGAAGGATTTACTATAGCTCAGATTTCAGATTTACATCTTGCCAGTTTTTACGGCCGTGAGAATTTTATGAAGAAACAGATGGATGAAATCAACTACTACTTGCCTGATATAATCGTTAACTCAGGCGATTTCATTAGTTACGGCTGGGAGGAATATGGCCGGATGGATACGATACTGTCTCATGCTGAAAGCAGACTTGGAAATTTTGCAGTATTCGGCAATCACGACATGGGTATTTACCATCCTTTGTTCACGTATGCGGAACGTGAATCGCATATTTTGAAAATGAGAGAGCTTATAAAAAATTCAGGTTATCATTTGCTTATTGATGAAAACACTACAATCAAAAAAGGCGGTGCGATAGTTGCAATTGCAGGTATAACTACAAACGGCCGTCACGGACATATAAAATATGGGAATCTCCAGAAAGCTATTCAGGGTACTTCCGATGCCGACCTTACGATTCTGATATCCCACGACCCGAATCACTGGGAGAAACAAATCAAAGGAAAAACAAGTGTAGATATTACACTTGCAGGGCATACTCATGGAATGCAGACAGGGATTCGTATAGGAAAATTTAGATGGAGCCCTTCGAAATATTTCTATCCACGCTGGAATGGTTTATATAAAGAAGCAAATCAATATCTGTATGTGAACAGAGGATTTGGGGTCTTAAGTATGCCATTCAGGATAGGAATGCCGCCTGAAATAACGATAATAAAAATGACGGGCAGCCAATAACTGCCCGTCGTACTATTCCCTGCTGTCTTTCAGGTGCCTGCTGTCCTTTAATTCATAATTTATATATGGCCGTTTTATGAACAAACCAAACACCACAGCAGAGAACGATCCCTGAAAAAAACCTATATTGTTATGACAAATCAAAATGCCTTTGTATTTCATATTTATTTGAATTTATGGTTTTTTAACATTTATTTTATGTAATCTTAGAGTTATGAATTGTTGAGCCAATATCTTTAATGCAACGAGCATTGTATTTATTAATCGAAACTGAGATTATCAAATCTCAAACTCCTGACCTTTTGAAGGAATTTCAATATTTCTGAATCCTGCCTCAATAAGTTTCTCGGAATAAAATTTCTGTGCTTCATATTCGCCATGCACTAAAAATACCTTTTTTATTGATTCGGAATCCTGGCACTTGAGGAACGACAGCAATTCATTGTAATCGCCGTGGCCGCTGAACGATTCAATTTTCCTTATATCGGCTTTCACCGGGTAAACCGTGCCGTGTATCGAGACTTCTTCTGCTCCCGCCAGAATTCTTGCACCGAGTGTCTGCGGAGCACAGTATCCTACAGCCAGAATGGTATTTTTTTTGTCAGAGATGCTGTTTGCCAGATGGTGTTTTACGCGGCCTGCTTCCATCATGCCTGATGCTGAAATAATTATACAGGGCTTTTTATAATCGTTAAGTTTTTTTGAATCTTCTTCCTTCGTAATATAGAAAAGTCTATTAAAGCCGAAGGGGTCGGGTTCGCTTTCGACCGATTTCAGGATATCGGAGTTCAGACATTCCGGATGTATCCTGAAGATTTCGGTTGCATTAACAGCAAGAGGGCTGTCAACGAACACTTCGATATTTGGAAGAAGTCCGTTTGTGTAAAAATTATGTATAGTATAGACTATTTCCTGAGTACGGCCCACGCTGAATGCCGGGATAATAAGTTTCCCTCCCTTATTTACGCATGTCTCGATCAACACGTCGAGAAGTTCTTTTTCGGCATCTTCATGAGGAGGATGGAGCCTGTTCCCATAAGTTGATTCGGTTATGAGCCAGTCTGTCTGCGGAAAAGGCCGCGGAGGAGCAAGAATCCTGTTAACCGGTCTGCCAATATCGCCGGTAAAAGCAATCCTTTTAATCTCTCCGTCCTCCATTATTTGCAGGCTCGCAACACTGCTTCCAAGCATGTGGCCGGTATGCGTAAATTTCACCTTTATCTTATCGTCTATCTTGAATTTCAGGTTATGCGGGACACCAATAAATCGGTTCATGCATGCAACTGCATCCTCACGTGTATAGATAGGCCTTACAAGTGGTAGTCCCTTTGCGGCTCTTTTCTTATTAAATGTGTGAGTATCATGCTCCTGTATAAAACCCGAATCGGCAAGCATTATAGAGCACAGATCGCGTGTTGCATTAGTACAGATGACCGAACCGTCGAAACCCAACCGGTAAATATAGGGAACAAGTCCCGAATGGTCTATATGCGCATGTGTAAGTATAACATGATCAATTTCGACAGGTATAAAACCAAGATCACGATTCATTGCATCGGTTTCGAGCCCTTTGCCCTGAAACATACCACAATCAATGAGAATTTTTTTACCATGTCGGGTATTAATTAGAATCTTACTGCCCGTCACTTCCCTGGCAGCCCCAAGAAATTTTATGTTCATAATAAATTTTTATGCGATAAAAATATAGAAACCAATAATAATATTACTAAAAATATGTATATTATATTTTTACTCCAAGAATCGTAATATCATCAACCTGCTCGATACTTCCTTTCCACTTAAGGAATTCATCCTCTACAATAATTTTTTGTTCCTGCAGAGGCAGATTACTGATGCCTGAAAGAAGCAGGCGTAAGTTTTTCTTTTTAAATTTTTTACCTTCGGGACCTCCAAACTGATCGGTTATCCCATCGGAAAAAAGATAAACAATATCTCCCCGATTTACTTTAATAACATAATTGGTAAAATTGTTCTCTTTGCCGACTTGAATTCCAATGGGCATTCTGTCGGCTCTGTATTCTGTAATTGCCCCATTTGAAGCTATAAAAATGGAGTTAAAAGCACCGGAATATTGCAATGTCTTTCTGTCTTTCGAAAGGATACAAAAAGCGATATCCATACCATCGGCTGCTTCGCCTTCTTTACCTGTCTGGTGAAGTGAAACAATTATTTTCTCCCGCAGGATATGTAAAATCTCATTAGCATGCAGGCCTGTATAATTGGCAATTATTTCATTAAGCGCGGATATACCCAGAGTGCTCATAAAGGCGCCGGGTACTCCATGTCCAGTACAGTCGGCCACCGTAAAATAAATATTGTTTTCATCTTCTCCTATCCAGTAAAAATCGCCGCTTACAATACTACGGGGTTTGAAAATAAGAAAATACTCTCTGAAATACGTCCCGAAGTTTTCCACTGCCGGAAGCATAGCTTTCTGTATTCTTCCTGCATATTCGATGCTCGAGGTGATTTCTTCTTTCTGTGCCTCGATCTCCGCAGTTCTTTCCCTTACCTTTTCTTCAAGGATACGCTTATCCTCCCGGAGCCTCCTTTCCCTTAATTTAATGATCCCTGCAATCAATGCAATCCCTGCTGCCGAAAGAAGCAAATAGAAAAACACCGTCCGGGTGAAAGGTGCCTTTATAGTAAAGTTTATCGTTATCGGTTCACTGATATTTCCCCAGAGGTCCTTCGCTCTAACTTTAAGAGTGTATTTCCCGGGTTGAAGCATAAGGTTAATTGTCGAGGCGGTTGTCCATTTCGACCAGTCATCCATTACCCTGTCAACAATATACTGAAACTGAACTGATTTCTCTTTTATATAGGAAGGAGAAGCAAGTTCGAAATAAATATTATTATCATGGCTTCCCAGAACAATATCAGAAAGGTTGAAATAATAGCCATTTTCATTTGAGATACTTTTGATAAAAAGGTTGAAATCGGGAGAAAATGTTTTCAGGACATCTCGTTGTATGCGGTAAATCTTGTTATCTCCGGTTATTGCAAGAAGTGATGAAGCATCGGTAAAGATGGATATAATATCATCGAATACTTTCAAAAGCAACCTGTCGGCCTTAGAGATATTTATATCTCTGTTCAGGCAAATCCATTCATCTCCGTTATTTACCCATGGATAGCCGGGTTGTGAAAGAATAAAATTAAATTTGCCTCCGATTGTTCCGGTAAAATCACTATATATTTGAAAGGATTCATCTTCCTTCCTGTAATATTTTATTCCGGCTTCGGAAAAAACAAAAAGTGTATCGTTTACATAATCAACATAATAGCGCTGGGGAAAATCATCATTTAGCTTGAAATATTTATATTTTGGTATATTTGTGATAACAGCTCTGCAAACGGCATTATCGAGGCCCATCCAGAGGGTATCAGCATTCATTGAAGCAACGGAATAAACCTGATTTCTGAATCCTCGGTCAGGGTTTCGGATAATCCATCTTCCGTCTGAATAAGAAGCTGAAAAATAGCCGTCGAGGGCAGCAACCCAATATTCTTTAGCGTTATATCCCGGTGTGATGCTATAAACATAGCGGTTCTCTTCAATTATGTTTGCCGAATGAGCCGATATCAAAGCCAGACCTTTATTAGTAGAAGCAAGAATACCGTTTGGCGTTGTAACAAGCTGACGGCATTTTTCGTCTAGCCCTTTAACTTTATTGAAGCTGTAGTCAACCGACTCAAGGCGGGAAATAGTTTTTCTTACATATCCCGGTTTAATCTGATTCTGTTGTTGATAAAGTTCCCGGCTTTCTCTTGTTGCGGCACTTATTGTGTCGTTCAATGTCTCACGCTTTTCGTTAGGCTCACTCTCTCTTTTTTTGCCAAAGATTCTCGATAACAGGCTTCTTTTTTCTCTACGCATTTCCTGTTGTGCCCCACCAGTCTGTCCTGCAGGAGTTGCAGTGATACCTGGCTGAATAGATCGGGGTTCTTCTCTCTCCATTACTTCAACAGTTACATACTTTTTTTCCTCTGTCAGGTAAAATACTCCTTCGCTGGTCGCTGTAAAAAACTCATTATTGTAAATTAATGCACAGGTAAGATTGCCTTTCAACCCCGGATAAATTGTCAAATTTCTAACAGGTAACCTAAGGTCTGCTCTCGTAAGCCCATACTGGTGAGAAATCCATAACCCGCCGCTGTTGTCCTTCCCTATTGCAAATATTTCATCGTCGGGAAGACCTCCCGAGTAATTTATTGTATGTTTTATCCGGCCGTTCCTTTTTTCGATTACCATCACCCCTCCATCGAGTGTGGAAAAGGCATAAAGAGAATCGGAAAAAAGTATTCCGTCAGAAAGTAAGTTCTGTTTGAGATAACCGTCATCTTTAACCGGGTAATTATAAAATTTTATGCCGTCGAACAATTCGAGTCTTCCATCGTCGAGCCCGAGAAGAACATTCTTGTCGTCATAAGGAAGAGAAAAGAGAACCGTTATGTTTTCCAGAAGATAACCGGTCACTATAGGAAATAGTGTGTCGCTGTCGAGTCTGTATAATCCTTTTGAAAAAACATTAATAAAAACATTACGTGGCGTTACAAACATTCCTGTAAAAGGTTGCTCATTTTTTGCTTTCAGATAAAGCTCATTCTTCCCCCCGATAATGTTATAACGAGTTATACATTCATCTCCAAAGAAATAAACAGAAGTATCCGTTAAACATATACCTGTAAGAAGGCCATAATCGAGGGAGTCGGATGAAAGCTTATGATAATTATAAAAGCCTTTTTCATCTTTCTTTATATATCCATAACTATCCTCACCTGCAATAAACACGGTGTTTGTCGCAGCGTCAAATTTCATTGCATAAGGAATTACAGGGATCCTTATTAAACTCCAGTTCTGACCGTCGAAAGTGAGAATTCCTCTTCTGTTGGCAAACATCATTACATTATTCTCATCGTGGCATATTGCTATGTTCTGATTATCAATGTCAATGCTTTCTCTGTAATTAGAAAGAAGAGGAGAACCGGTTTGTGCCTTTATTTCCGGAAAAAGCAAAAAGAGCAATAAAACACAAAGTTCATATTTATGTAATAATAATGCTTTTATCTTATTTAAAGAAGTCACTACAACTATAAATAGTTATAATTTACAAAAATAAACTGATAATCATAGTAAATGCCAGACCAGCAACTGCAACTATAGTTTCCATTACCGTCCATGACTTCAGTGTTTGCTTTTCATCCATTCCGAGATATCTGCTTACTATCCAGAATCCGCTGTCGTTGACGTGCGACATAATTGTTGCTCCGGCGGCAATAGACACAACTACCAGTGCCGTTTGAGGCTGGCTCATAGCGAATGTTTTAACCATAGGCGAAATAATACTTGCCGAGGTTATCATAGCCACTGTTGCAGACCCCTGGGCTATTCTTACAAGAGCCGCTATTACCCATGCAAGAACAAGCAGGGGAACGGAACTTCCTGCGACCGATTCTGCCAGAATCTTTCCTATTCCGCTGTCGATAAGTATCTGTTTGAGAACGCCTCCAGCACCTGTCACAAGTATTATTATTCCTGCCGGCCCAAGAGCTTTCGTGCTCAGGTTCAATAGTTCACTTGCTGTAAAATTCCTCCTCAGGCATGTAAGAATGGAAAGGAGAGTTGCAATAATAAGTGCCGTAAATGGGTGCCCGAGGAAAACTATTAAGTCGGTAAATAATGACTTTCCAATTATCTTCTTTTCGATCCCGAGATTAAGAAAAGTAGAAGCAATGATAAGTATAAGTGGCAGAGCAATAAGAAAAGACACTAAACCGAATGAAGGCAGATTTTTTTCATCTGCTTTCTTTGTTGCATCTTCTTCGATAAGAATTTCAGGCACATTTACATGAATTTTTTTTGCAATGAACTGTCCGAAAATTGGGCCGGCAATTATTGCTGTGGGAAGGCCTGCCACCAGTCCAAAAAGAACGACCCATCCGAGGTCAACTTCAAGAATCTGAGCTACGGCCGTAGGCCCCGGCGTGGGAGGAACCATTGTATGAGTAACGGCCAGTCCGGCCAGAAGAGGAATTGCATAATAGAGGATTGATTTACCTGTTGACCTTGTTAGTGAATAAACTATTGGTACGAGTATAATAAATCCGATATCCAGAAAAATAGGGATGCCCACAATAAAACCGGTGAGCATAAGAGCCCATGAAGCGCGTTTCGTGCCGAATTTCTTCAGAAGATACGCTGAAAGAGCTTTAGCGCCGCCTGAAGTTTCGAGCATCTGCCCGAATATTGCACCCAGTCCGACTACAGTTGCAATAAAGCCGAGTGTGCTGCCCATTCCCTCCTGAATGCTGCTGGTAATAGATGTTAACGGCATTCCTGCCATAATTCCAACGAGAATCGAAGTAATGAGAAGAGCTACAAATGCGTTAAGTCTGAACTTGAGCACCATAAGCAGGAGCATTGCAACCCCTGCAAGAACTAAAAACAAAATATATAAAGGTGACATTAATTCTCCCGGTTAGAATCTGCTTTCTCTTTCTTTTTCTTTCTGAAAAACCCCGGCATCGAAACCACAAGTGATAGAGTAACAATCACCGATATGATATAAACGGTAAAAATCACATAACTCAATCCGACAATAAACCATTCGAGTCTCAGATCTTCCTGTCCTTTTTCAAGGCCCGAAAGTGCCAGATATAAAAGTACAAGAGCCAGAACAGAGACGAAACTCATTATTGCGGTAAAGTTCACAGAACTTCTAAGTCGTTTTCTCCTTTTTTCATCGGGCGAAAGAGGCGGAATTTTCTGCTCCTGACCAGCTGAAGTTGTAAGGTTATCATTTTCCATAGCTGAAGTTTTGAACCGAAAGGTAATTATTTTTCAGAACAATGCAATTGCAATATCCATCACATTAGTGTATGTTGGACCTGTTATTATATGTCCTCCTGCAAGCCTGAAGAAATTATACGAATCGAAATTATGCAGATAGTATTCCGGGTCAATTCCATTCATGATTGCCCTTCCCCATGTACCGTAGTCAACTACAGCCCCTGTTGCATCGGTCGGGCCGTCCGTGCCGTCGGTGCCTGCACAAAGTATTGTAACTCCTTCGAGGTTTCTTATCATTTTTGCGCACAACAAAGCCAGATGCTGGTTCCTGCCTCCCAGTCCGCTCCCATTAACTTTAACAGTTGATTCTCCGCCGAAAAGAACAGCCGCCGGCTTTGTGAAGCTAGCATTGCTCATGTATTTCATGACAGTATCGACAATATGCTTTGCGGCTTCAGAAACATCCATGTTTATACTGCCTGGGTCAATAATACAGTTGAATCCAAACCTATAAGCTTTTGCTGCCGCCGCTTCAAGGGCTGTAATGTTGTTCCCTGCTATTATATTCAAAGTCTTTTCGAATACCTTATCACCCGGTTTAGGTGTCTCGGGTATTTTGCCCTCTATTCCTTCCTCAAGTATTTTTATCAGGCTGCGGGGAAATTTTTCTTTGAGATTGTATTTTTCGATTACATCCATAGCATCCCTGAATGTAGATTCATCAGGGCAGGTCGGGCCCGAGGCAATGACAGAAGGAGAATCTCCAGGTACATCCGAAATCATAAGGTTTACAAGAGTAGCCGGGGAAGCCAGTTCTGCCAGCCGACCTCCTTTTATCTTCGACAGATGCTTCCTTACAGCATTCATTTCAATTATATCTGCCCCGCTCTTTATCAGAAGTTCATTCATAGCAACAATATCTTTTTCAGTTGCCCCTTCAGGGCAGTCGGCGAGCAGGGCTGAGCCTCCTCCCGAAATCAGACACAGCACCAGGTCTCCGTCACCTGCCTTTTCAGCTATTTCAATTATCTTTAGGGTGCCTTCAAATCCATTTCTGTCGGGCAGAGGATGGCTTGCTTCAGTTATTGTTATTTTCTTTAAAGGACGGCTATGGCCATATTTCACAATCACATGCCCGTCAGAAATCATACTATCAAGAATCTCCTCGACAGCCTGTGCCATAGCACCAGAAGCCTTTCCGGCTCCTATAACATATATTTTCCTTAATGAACTTGTTTCGATAAAATGACCATTAACCTCAAGCCCATTTTTAGAGAGCTTCAGATGATTTCTTATCAACATATCAGGCATAACGCTTTTCACTCCTTCCCGGAAAATTTCCTGAGCAAGTCTTCTGTAATCGGTTTCTTTAATCTGCATCCGGTTTTAAACTGTGATATCTTCAATCAAATCAGAAAAAAAGATGAAATCCAGACAGTAATAAAAACAACAACTCCCATCACTGCTGTTGAGGACGAAAAGACTTTAAGACTTGTTGACGCATCGAGCCCTGAGAAGTTCGTCACCACCCAGAAATAGGAGTCGTTGGCATGTGAAAAAATCATCGAACCGGCTCCCATCGCCAGCATCGTAAAGAGGCGGCCTGTTTCGGAGTCAAGACCAAGCGGGGTGAGCATAGGCGATACAAAAGATGCCGCAGTAATTATTGCCACAGTTGATGAACCCTGCGCTGTCTTGAGTATGGCGGCCAGCAGAAAGGGAACTATAAGCCCAAGTCCGGTGCCGGCAAGTAGTTTACCTGCTGCTTCACCAGTGCCGGTTGCCTTTATCACCATTCCGAAGGTACCGCCCGCAGCCGTGACTATAAGTATTGGACCTGCCTTCTCGATAGCTTCACCGAAAATTTTGTTCAATGAACCCATGTCCTTTCTCTTTATCAGCAGGATGGCCAGAAGCATGCCAATAAACAGAGCGACCACAGGATCGCCTGCAACAGATAATATTCTTATAATAAGTGTATCATTTACACTTTTAATCATCTCCGCAATTGATTTAACAGTGATGAGCAGCAGGGGCACTATAACGGGAAGGAAAGAAAGCGAGGCGGGAGGTAATGAATCTGGTGCAATGTTTTTATTATCATAATCGTCGTTGTAGGTTGTATAATCACCACGTTTAGAAATAAAT
>JAGPFZ010000075.1 GCA_018056245.1 Bacteroidales bacterium | reverse complement strand
CCGCTATCGTTGTTCCGGACCCAACAAAATAATCGAAAACAAAATCACCCTTATCTGTTGCGGATTGAATTATTCTTCTGAGCAAATTCTCTGTTTTTTGAGTTTTATCTTTACCCCAATTTTCTCTAGTCATGTTCTGCGTATATATCATCGACAAAATGTCATTCCATACATCGCCAATAGCTTTGGTGTCAAATTTTGGTAATTTTAATTTTTCTAGTATATCTTGATTGTCCTTATATTTATAGACGAACAGTTCACCATTCTCATCTTTAAATACATCTAGCCAACCAAGGCCTGAAATATCTTCATTACTATTCTTAACAAACATTTTGTTAAATAGCGGTTTGTCTTTTGAATAGTAAAAAATTGTATCGTGTTGCCTAATCCAGTTTTGTGCTTGTGTTTTAAAGCCAGAAAGTGCTTCCCCTGTATTCCAGATAATTTCCTTATCAGGTTGTTTCTCAAAAATGGGATCAATTAAAGATCGCCCTAAAAAATTACAATTGTCGTCGAGGTGAATATAAAAGCTGCCATTGTCGGTTAGAAAATCCTTAGCTAACTGAACTCTATCCTTCATCATTGTTAACCAAGTGGAGTCCTTAAACTTATCTATGAATGCGTAACTACTCCCTTCTGTATTGAATGGAGGATCTATATAAATTAACCTTACACGATCTTTGAATTTGTTCGCGTTAGTCAACACATGATAGCAGTCAGACTTAATTAAATAACCATCCAGAGCTTCATCTAAACTAATCTTCTCGGAGATCATATTCAATAACCGATTCTTAAAATCGCTTTTAAAATATTTGGTGTCTATAAATGCCTTATCTAAACTAACTTCTTTAGTTAATGCGGATGAAGAATATGTAGCAAGATAGCCATCAATTTTATTTTCTCTGTCAAATAGCTCTCTTTCAAATGCTTTTTCTTTTTTATTTTTCTCTAAATAACAATCTCTTGCATTTTTGTCGTCAAATACTTTAATGTACTCCAGTTTGAATAAATTTCCATCTATGGTAACTTTGCTCACGTATATTTTTTGTAAAGGTTGTTTATAAATTTCTCTTATCGTTTCAATAATGTCATTTGCGTATTCAGTGTTTGTCGCTATACTATTGAAAACCTCTTGTTTTATTTGATCATACTCTTTTTCTTCAACTAACTTTTTTAGAGTTTTTAAACTTAAAACATAATTTGAATTTTTGACAAACTTCGGTTTGTTCCAGATTTTTACCAGTTCGTCTTCAAACTGGGAGATAAAGTCAATAATTTTGAAAGCAATGTCTTTGAGAATTTGAAGTTCATTGACTCTATCCGCACTCCATTCTTTAGCCCCTTCCCAGAAATACTGATAACTCCAGAGTTTAAACTGCTCCTGCAAAAATGCTTTGGCGTTTTTATTAATGAAGAAATCAACTTCACTTTGTTTCTCAAAAACTCTAAAGGCACGCTCTAGTTGGTCATCGGTGATGGCAATACCCTT
Organism: Bacteroidales bacterium; assembly: GCA_018056245.1. Taxonomy (GTDB): domain Bacteria; phylum Bacteroidota; class Bacteroidia; order Bacteroidales; family VadinHA17; genus LD21. The sequence continues at coordinate 3,307 of JAGPFZ010000075.1, read as the reverse complement.
TCTTTTTATGGCTTTCAATATCTTGTCTTGTTTCGTTTTTGTGCCTTTTTCGGAGTATTGTACGTCAAAAACAATCGTGCTGTCTTCACGGACTTGATTTAATTCAAAGACAAGAGATCGTTTTTCATTTGCTTTTTTGTTTTCTATTCTTGAAGCATCGAAATAAAACTTGAAGCCGTCGAACTCCACCGGCAAACTTCTGAAAATCCGGTCAGTTTTGACATAGTAGAGCATCTGTGTCTTCCAAAAGAGGATGACATCTTTTTCATCAGTATAAACCTTTTCATAGACGTTATTATGAAATGGTGTTGAATTGAAATAGATTGAACCACTTTCTGTAAAATAGCGGCTAAAAAAGGAGTAGAGCTTGTCAAAAAGTTCATCTCTAAAAGAGGGATATTTTTCTAAAGCTTTTCCTATATCATCTTTAAGAATAGTTTCAATTTTGAGGTAGTAACTTGATTTTATTCTCATCAAATTAACAAATCCGCCCTTGCCTTCAACCTTAGCGCCAATAAAAACATCCTGTAATGCCTTATAAAACTTTTGTTCTTTAGTCATGGTTTTATCACTTTAATAAGTCGTTAACGCCGATATTAAGGGACTCATCTAAATTTTGCAGCGTGTTTATTGAGGGGTTGGTGATACGGCCTGACTCCAGCTTATTTAGCATGTTATAGGGAATATCAGCCAATTTAGAAAGCTGATCCTGTGACAAGCCCTTTTGTTTCCTTAACTTTTTTATATCTTTGCCCATTGCTCAAGTCTCCCTGATATAATATTGTCATAATAATATTATTTATCTATTGCAAGCCTATCAAATTCTTTTATCATAATAGAAAACTGTTTCTATAATGTAAAGAGAATTCGAGAAAGGCAGGTCAAAAGTACACCTTATATAAGCCCTTTTTCTGTCCAAACCATTGGGAGCCCCTACTGTGTGAGTAGGATCTAAAAGAGAGGTCAATTGTGTGGGTTACTCCTTCACGAGAGTTGACGAACCGTATTATACACTGGACATATTATTATACTGACCCACCTTAGGAGGTGGACACCTCAAAGAGATAGAGTTTATACTGGATAAGGAGGTGTCAGGAAGAAGCTAAGGAAATGGAGGTCGGAGGAGAAGATGGGGATCGTGGGGTGAGTGCCAGGTGTGCGTTTGAATATTCTGGTGTAAGTCGCTTTATAATTCCGATTGGAAGGTAGTGAGCTTAATGTTTCTAGCGGGGGCGGTAGCCAGAATAATTAAGTTGATTTGCTCTGGAACAAAACGGATTATGCAAAATAAGGGCTTATTAGAAGGCAGTCATAAGCAATAAAGATTTGGCTTTAAGTAACCTCGAGAAACTTGGGGATAGCTATATTGATAAAATTTTGAGCCCAGAAAACAGGGAACTCTTGATGACCGATTGGTGGGAAGGTCTGAAATTCTTTTTCCATAGATCATTCATGAGAGGCAGAGGAGATAAGCTGTCTTATAAATATCTTTATTTTACCTATGAGGTATTAAGCGATCGCTTTGGGATTAAAGATAATTCTGAGAATGCATACCAAAAAATGTCAGATCGCCGGAGTTATTTCGATATAACTCCTTTATTGGAGCTTAAAAGGAAAACGAAAAGCGGGAAGATTCAAGCCCTTGCTGAATTTCAGGATTTTGCCAGTAAAAATGAGATCGTTAGGCTTTTAATCAATCCAAAAGAGATCGAGGTCCCCTGGGGACGTGCGATTTATCGTGAGAAAGTAAAACTGGACAATCATATTGATATAATAATGGTCTTGGACGTTTTGAATTTCGTCACGGCAAGGCCACGGCAGAAAAATATTTATAAATATGTTTACGATACTCTAGTTAAGAACAAAGCCTCTGAAAGTTTTAAAGGACTAAACAATATTTACGCTATTGGAGATAAAATTAGTTGTTTAATTATTAGGGATATTCTTTTGCTTAATCCGGAAATCAAAATTTCCCAGGAAAATTATATATTTGCTTTTCCGGTTGATACTTGGGTAGTAACAATTGCAGAACGGCTTGGATATAATGAGCCAAAATTTTCTGATTTAAAGAAAAGAATTATAGACGATTGCCTTAAAGCTGAGCTTAACCCATGTAAAGTGGCAGCCGGGCTATGGTTTGTCGGCGCTCATGCAATCGATCTGCTCATAGATATCTGCCTGAAGAACCTAAGATTTTAATACCAGGCTTTTTGGTAGGTAGCTTTGTATGAAGGAAGATAGGTGCCGGTCGCTGTTAGGATGAATGGAGACATAGGTGGCCGATTTGCCTGGGGAAAAAAGATAGTGATCGATATATCGTAATCAAAATTTTGCGACAGTCTGCAGCCCTTCCCTTGACAAATTCAATTGAAAGCCTTCCTATATCAATAACTGACATAAAAGCAAAGCCTGAAGAAAAGAAAAAGGAGATAATAACGAAATACAAGGAGCCGCCTGGAAAGTCAAGATCAGCATATACATAAAGATTGACTTAAGTTGACACTGTAAGAGCACAGGAGGCCGAGCCATCGTAGATTTATGAGTTGTCAGAAGGAAAATTAAATTATGTAAAAAACAGGGATACGATAATGCGTCCCCATTTTTTCAATGATTAAAAATTAGAAATATGATAACCTGATAAATCAGTCTTCAAGGCTCATACCCAATATTAACGCTATTAACAGCGATGTTATTTCATTAGCCTTAGCTTTAAGGAGAAAGCGACATGGCCATCAACCACACACAAATTTATCCTGCTCCGGTCGCCTATTTTTCCATGGAAGTAGGAATTATCTCAGAAATGCCTACCTACAGCGGGGGACTCGGAGTACTGGCCGGCGACACTTTACGGGCAGCAGCCGATATGGGAGTGCCTTTAATAGGTGTAACGCTCCTCCACCGCAAGGGATATTTCCGACAGCACCTTGACCAAGCGGGAAATCAGACGGAAGAACCCTTCGACTGGGATCCGGCTCAATTCCTTGAGCCGCTCGATACGATAGTTTCAGTCCAGATTGAAGGTCGTGAAGTTAAAATACGACCGTGGCGACTGATTATTACCGGCGTAACTGGCAGTGAGGTAACTGTGTATTTTCTGGATACCTGCCTGCCGGAAAATTCTGAGTGGGACCGGGCCTTAACTGATTATTTATATGGAGGAGATGCCCACTATCGTTTGTGTCAGGAAATCATACTGGGCATGGGCGGCATCTCTGTGCTGCGAGCACTCGGTTATTCCCGGCTTCAAGCTTATCATATGAATGAGGGGCATTCAGCCTTACTGATTCTCTCTCTGCTGGAAGAACAG
>JAGPFZ010000034.1 GCA_018056245.1 Bacteroidales bacterium | reverse complement strand
CTTTACTGGGAGGATTGCGACAAAGCTACAGTATTGGAATAATTCTTGGGCTTGTAATTGGAAAACCTTTAGGGATCTGGCTGTTTTCTTTACTTGGTGTAAAGCTTGGCTTTTGTTCTTTACCCTCCGACCTGTCATGGAAGAACATTGTCGGAGCAGGAGTTCTTGGAGGGATCGGTTTTACAATGTCAATTTTTATTGCTCTTCTTGCTTTTAACAATTTAGAAATGATAAATATCTCTAAAACCGCCATTTTAATCGGTTCGTTGATATCCGGAATTTTAGGCATGATTATTTTAAAGTTAACACTTAGAAATCAAATTGAAAATATGGACAAAACATAAGAGTAAGATATGCCTGACAAAGCATTTCATTTATCATTAAAACAGATTATAAATAATCCAGCACTATAAAAACGACTTATAAGAAATATTCCAATAATTATGTGAATACTTCCAAATCATGTTCTTTATATGTTTAAAGAAAAAAATATGACAAACAAAATTTACCAGGTTAAAATTACTTTAATAGATTCCAGACCTAAGATATGGAGGCGATTGTTAATACCTTCTGACTTATTATTATCGGATTTTCATAAAGTAATCCAGACATCAATGGGATGGACAAATTCACATCTGCATCAATTTATTAAGAACGGGACTTTTTATACAGAGCGAATGCCCAATGATGATTTATGGTATGAACTGAATAATGTTGATTACAAAAAAATGAAAGTTCCGACTTATTGAAAAATGAAAAGGATAGGATTGCTTATGAATATGACTTTGGTGACGACTGGCTGCATGACATTGACCTGGAAAAGATCCTTCCGGTGGATAAGAACAAAAAATACCGTGTTTGTGTAAGCGGAAAGAATAATTGTCCGCCTGAAGATTGTGGAGGTATTTATGGATATACCATGATGCTGGAGATACTTAAACAACCGGATCATGAAGAATATGAGAGTTATATTGATTGGTTAGGAGGAAGTTTTGATCCTCGATTTTTCGATAAAGATGTAGTAAATGAGCTGCTGAGAGAAAAAGATTATGGGTGTATTGAATTATAGTTAATTGTTTACAATAAATTTTATTTTTACGCGTCTGCTGTTTATAAGACCTTAGCCGGTCAACATATTAATCAGCGTTGCATGTACAGGTAAAGCGTAAAAGACAAAAGTATTTAAGGCATGGATTGTATTAACTTTAAGATAGCGCAGCGTCAGAACAGTGCAGCGTAGTTGACAGCGAAGCGTATCGGACAAAACTTTCTATATGAAGACAAAGGCGGTGCGTATATACGGGAAAAAAGACCTGAGGCTCGAAGAGTTCGAGCTTCCGGAGATGGGCCATGATGAGATTCTTGCTCAGGTTATTTGCGATAGCATCTGCATGTCGTCGTATAAGGCAGCTATTCAGGGAGCCGAACATAAAAGAGTTCCGAATGATATTGCGGTTAATCCGACGATTATAGGGCATGAGTTTACGGGTGTGATTCTGAAAGTCGGCAAAAAATGGAAACATAAATTCAGCGAAGGGCAGAAATTTGCCATTCAGCCTGCCATGGCTCACATGGGCACTCTTAATGCACCAGGCTACTCTTACAGATATATTGGTGGTGATGCAACATATATTATTATCCCTGATATAGTGATGGAAGCCGACTGTCTTCTTCCTTATGAAGGCGAGGCTTTTTTCCCTGCTTCACTGGCAGAGCCGATGTCGTGTATCATGGGAGCTTTTCATGCAAGTTATCATGTACGTCCCGGGACTTATATTCATGAGATGGGCACCAGAAAGGGCGGCAATCTGGCCATTCTGGCAGGCGCCGGGCCTATGGGCCTTGGTGCTATTGATTATGCCATTCATCAGGAGCGTAGTCCTTCCCTGGTTGTAGTAACCGATATTGATGAGAAACGCATTGCCCGCGCCGCCAGCCTATTTACACCGGAACATGCGTTAAATGAAGGTATAAAACTCGTTTATGCAAATACATCCAGAATTGATAATCCTGTAGAATATCTTAAAAGTATTACTGGCGGAAAAGGTTACGACGACGTTTTCGTTTTTGCTCCTGTTCGTCAGGTGGTGGAGCAGGCCGATGCCATACTCGGCTTCGACGGATGCCTTAATTTCTTTGCCGGACCTGCCGATCCTGGCTTTACTGCTGCAATTAATTTCTATAACGTTCATTATTCTTTTACTCATATAGTCGGCACATCCGGCGGAAATACCGACGATATGAGAGAATCGCTAAAGTTGATGAGTGAAGGGAAAATTAATCCTGCAGTTATGATAACCCATGTTGGTGGACTTGATGCAGTTATTGAGACAACACTAAATCTTCCTTCTATCCCTGGAGGTAAAAAACTTATTTATACAAATATTTCAATGCCGCTTATTTCACTTTATGAACTGGAAGAAAAGGCGGCAACAGATTCCTTTTATAAAGGATTGCACGAGATAGTGTCGAAAAATAACTATATCTGGAACCTCGAGGCAGAACGGTATTTACTTGCAAATGCAAGATCAATATAGTTATCGTAGTTTAAACATGTCTCAGTAGCAAAATCAACAGCTGTGGAAATTATCTTTTCCCACTCCTGACTTCCGAGTTTATTAATATCCGAAGAAAAGATTTTATCACGGTAAAAGGCTGTTATCAATCCGGCGTTGAAAGAATCTCCGGCTCCTATTGTGCTTACCGGTGTTATCTTTTTTACGGGGAACCTTCCTGAGAAGGTATTGGTAACTACCCATACTCCTGCTGTTGCTGTAGTGTAAATCATACACCCCGATAATTTTCCGACTTCTTCCCATGCCTCTTCAGGGCCAGTCGCACCGAAGATATTATTAAAGTCTTCATTCGATCCTCTTACAATAGTTGCAAGTTTCATGTTGCCGGTAAGCATGGGGAGTAAAGTATTGAGCTTATTCAGGTGAGAGCTTCTGAAGTTGGGATCGTAAATGGTTAAAGCACCATTATTGAATGCCTCGAGTGCGAGAGAGAACAGCTTGTTTCTTATTTCGAGAGTGATTGAATAGATCGAACCAAAGAGAAATACGTCATATTCGGTGATTAAAGGCATTTGTATCGAAAGACGTTCCGGCGGGTAGTTTTTATAGAATGTATAACGGGCATTGTTGTTTTCGTCGAGGAAAGCAAGGGCAAGTGCGGTGTTTCCATCAGAAAATCTTGAAATATATTTTGAGTTTATATTGTTTTCTTTGAGGAATTTGTCTATAAGGTTTCCCGGGTCGTCATTCCCATATTCACTTATTAAGTAAACCGGAAGACCAAGTCTGCCAAGCGACACTGCTGTGTTTAGCATGGCTCCTCCCGGGCTGGCGGCTTCAGGCCGGTCTCCCCTGAAAATAATATCAATCAGCGATTCTCCTATAGTAAAAATCCGTCTCATTCATTTACAATCTTTTCTTTTTTACCTCTTTTTAACTTCTTGCTTCACTTCCACGCTTTTCAAAATTAAACTATTAGTAGTTATAACACTTTAGGTGCCGATAAAAAAACAAGAGAGGCACCGGCAATTATAAAAATAATAATATAAATCACCAGGGTAATTATTATAAAAACGCCAAGATACAACCAGAAAGATTTCATGTTTTTGAATGCTTTTCCGAGTTCATTATGGTCGAGTTTCTTAACCGCCATCGCAGTATGCCGTGAAAACCTGTACAGAAAAAATACAGGTATGAAGTATATTATGGCAAAAAAGAGAACAAGAAGAAAAAGGAGTATGCTTGCAACACCGCTCAAGGGCTCAACTTCTCCAAAACCTTCAACACTTTCGGTTGCAAAAAAATTTGAAAATGCCCTCATCAATTTATCTGCTTCCAATGCTCCCAAAAGCATAATTCCTATAAGCACAAAACCCAGTATGGCAAAAAACATTGTCCATTTCCGGGTAGTGTTAAGATGAGCTAATGATTCTTTTCCTATTTCAATCTTTTTTTCTTCAACTTGATTTTCCATATCCTGATAATTAGTTTTTTAACCTTAATACAAATTATTTCCTTTTTTCTTTCTCCCCCTCTACCCAAACAACGGTCCGTATGCCATACACGCTCTATAGTCGGCCCCTTCTTTATCCATTCCGAAGGCGTTCCATGCGCCCGGGCGGAATATACTTTCTTCCTGTACGTTATGCATACAAACAGGTATTCTAAGCATTGATGTGAGGGTTATAATATCGGCGCCGATATGACCATAGCTTGAAGCGCAGTGGTTTGCTCCCCAGTTGGCCATTACCGAATATACATCCTTAAAAGGTCCTTTGCCAGTTAGTCGGGGTGCAAACCATGTTGTGGGCCATGTCGGGTCGGTGCGGTCGGTGAGTATTTTGTGCATCTTCTGGGGTAGTTCAACTGTGTAGCCTTCTGCAAGCTGGAGTACCGGACCAAGTCCCTTTACAATATTGACTCTCATTATTGTTATCGGCATTATTCCTTTTGTGTTGAATTGTGATGAGAATCCTCCGCCCCTGAAATAGCCGGTGTTTGCCGGCATCCATACGGTTGCTTTAAGGCATTCCTCGACCTCCTTTTGAGTAATCTCCCAGAAAGGTTTAATCACACTCTTTCCGTCTTTAGTCTGGCAACCCGTAAAATCGAGTGAAGAAGCGCCCGAATTGATAAGATGAATTATTCCTTCCGAGGCAAGATCTGAAGGTGCAATACCGGTTACTCTCTTAATTGACTCAGGGCTCCAGTAGGTTCTTATATCTGAAAACATCTGTGCGGTATTGGTAAGCAGATAGCCGAAGAGCATAGCCACTCCGTTCAGAGCATCGTTTTCTGTTGCCACAAGATATGGCGGGCGGATTCCGTTCCAGTCGAATGATGAGCATAGAATTGCTTCGAGGAAATCGCCGTTGGGCATAAAGTCGGTCCATTGGCGCTGACCTTGGAAACCCGCCAGGATTGCATTATGTCCATGTGATTCCTCACCAAAACCCATTTCTTTGAGTTTGGGGTTGCCTACCATCAGGTCGCGGGCTATAAGAGTCATCTTTACAACCGTTTCCCAGTCAGAGTCTTTTTGCTGACGTGTTCTGGGCCTCTCATTCGTATCTACTCCTTCCTTGCAGTATTTTTTTGTCCATGCAAGAGCTTTCTCAAATTCTTCTTTATCGTATATCCCGAGGTTGATGCGGCGAATAAATTCCGACAAATCAATATACTCGTTGCGCATGCCGAGATAATCATAAAAGAAATCATCGCGGACTATCGAACCTGCTATGCCCATTGCCACAGAGCCCATCGAGAGGTACGATTTACCTTTCATGTATGAGACTGCCAGTCCAGCTTTCACGAAACGCAGGATTTTTTCCTTTACGTCGTCGGGAATTGTTTCGTCGTTGGCATCCTGTACATCGCGGCCATAAATGCCGAAGGCAGGCAATCCTTTCATATTATGTCCGGCTAGTGCGGCAGCAAGAAATACGGCTCCGGGACGCTCGGTGCCATTGAAACCCCATATCGCCTTTGGATTAAGAGGGTCCATGTCAATAACCTCGGTTCCATAACACCAGCAGGGAGTTACAGTCAGGCTTAAACCGACTCCGTTTTTATTGAATTTCTCGGCACACATGGCTGCTTCCGCTACTCCGCCTATGGTCGTGTCGGCTATAATGCACTGTACCGAAGAACCATCAGGGTATTTGAGCGATGATGAAATAAGATTAGCAGCATTCTGAGCCATTTTCATGGTCTGGTTTTCAAGCGATTCGCGAACACCAAACATACGGCCGTCAATGACAGGTCTGATACCCACTTTCGGGAAATCACCTATAACCCGCCTGTAAGTTCTACCATTTCCGCTTTCTGTATTTGCCATAATTTATTGTTTTTTATGATAACATCAAATAACAAATATAGCCATTTAGTTTAAAATATGTAAATTCCTGAAATAGTTATTTTGTCTGTGATATAAGTATAAAAGGGAACTCCGAAAATAAATTTATCTCGAACAGATATACTTTATTCAAACACCTTATTGAACGCCGTAAACACACTCTGTTAAAAGGTTTTGAAGTTAAATTTGAAAAATATCCTGATAAGAGAATTCAGCTTTAAAATATAGATAATCAAGAAAATTCTATTTCATTATTAAATGAGTGCCGGAAGTGTAGCATGTCAATAGATTAATACCCCATCACAAATCTTTTTTGGGCTGTACAGGAGCGGCCATGTTTGCAGAAAATTGTTTCTTATTTTGCCAGAAATTAAATGTTTTTATCATTGGTATTTTTGTTAATTTTGACGAATTATTATTTACGAATGGCACAGGGGAGACGATTGCCGTCATGGCTGAAGATGCAAAGGGCCAGCGGAGAAAATTATTCGAAAATAAAAAACCTTTCACAACAATTCAATCTTAATACGATATGCTCGAGCGGAAATTGTCCGAACATAGGTGAATGCTGGAATATCGGCACAGCAACTTTCATGATTCTTGGTGATATATGTACGCGTGCCTGTAAATTCTGTGCCACTAAAACAGGAGTACCCCTTAAGCCCGACCCGAAAGAACCGTCACGACTTGCGGCTGCAGTTAAAATACTTAACCTTCTTCATTGTGTCATCACATCAGTTGACCGTGATGACCTGCCTGACGGAGGCGCATCATTCTGGGCTGAGACAATAAAAGAAGTCAAAAAAATAAACCCCGGAATCACTATTGAAACCTTGATACCCGACTTCAACGGTAACCCTGATAATATTAAACTTATTATCAATGCAAAACCCACTATAATATCTCATAATTTAGAAACAGTGAGACGACTTACCCCAATAATTCGATCTAATGCAAAATATGACACAAGTCTTTTCGTGCTAAAAACAGTTGCTGAATCAGGGATACCTGCAAAATCGGGAATTATGCTCGGACTGGGTGAAACGGAAAAAGAAATTATTGAGACGATGGACGATCTTCGACAGGTCGGATGCCGCATTATGACAATCGGCCAATATCTTAAACCTGCCGAGGGTTTCATGGAACCTGTTGAATATATTGAACCGGAAAAGTTCGAGAAATACCGGCAAATCGGTATAGAGAAAGGTTTTGATTTCGTTGAAAGTAGCCCACTCGTCAGATCATCATATCATGCTGAAATACATGCAGGCTTGCGATAAAAACTTAATTTTCGTCTGATTATAAATAATACTGTGAGTTACAAGGTTAAATACGAAGACATTGGATTGAGAGACTACAAAGAAGTGTGGGACTACCAGACCTCTGTTTTTAACAGACTTACTGAGGAGAAAAAAGATAGCGGAAAGGAAAGACAATTGATTAAAAGTGTACCAGGAACACTTATTTTTGTCGAGCATCCCCATGTTTATACTCTCGGTAAAAGCGGGTCGGAAAATAACCTTCTCATCAATCAGATTCAATTGTATGCTAAAAATGCAGCGTTTTACAGAACCGACAGAGGAGGTGATATAACTTACCATGGACCTGGTCAGATTGTGGTGTATCCTGTTTTTGACCTTGAAGAGGTTGGCATAAGCCTGAAAGAACACATTTACAGACTCGAAGAAGCAGTGATCAGGACTATGTCGGTTTTTGGTCTGAAAGGCGAAAGGCTTGCCGGTGCCACAGGCGTATGGCTCAATGCCGACAATAATACGAAGGCACGAAAAATATGCGCAATAGGAGTAAAAGCAAGCCGTTATATTACCATGCATGGATTTGCTTTCAATATAAATACGGAACTTGAATATTTCAATTTCATCAATCCCTGTGGTTTCACCGATAAAGGAGTTACCTCATTGCAAAAAGAAACCGGTATCAGGCAGGATATGAAAGAAGTAAAAAAATATTTACTGGATAATCTCAAAGATATATTTGACCTTCAATTTATTAATGATATCAGTGATGGAGAAAAGATGGGTAGTGAAAGAGAAAGGCGACCCGGCTGTCGTGCGGGAGCTGGCAAGAGCACTTAACGTCTCGGAGTCGCTTGCTAATCTTATGGCACAGCGCGGCATCTTTACACCGGCCGATGCCAGAAATTTTTTCCTTCCTTCACTGGAAAATCTGTACGACCCTTTCCTGATGAAAGGAATGAATGTGGCAGTCGACCGAATATCCTTCGGAATAAGCCGGAAAGAAAAAATACTTGTTTATGGCGATTATGACGTTGACGGCACTACCGCCGTCGCAATGATGTATTCGTTTCTTCGTCAATACTCTCCTAATGTTATTTATTATATACCCGATCGTTATAAAGAAGGCTACGGCGTCTCTTATGAAGGGCTCGACTATGCAGTTGCAAATAACTGCCGCCTGGTTATCACGCTCGATTGCGGTATTAAAGCAACGGAAAAAGTAAAATATGCAAAATCGAAGGGGCTCGACGTCATAATCTGTGACCATCATTACCCTGGCAATGAAATACCCGATGCACTTGCAGTTCTCGATCCAAAACAACCCGGATGTAGTTATCCTTATAAAGAACTCTCCGGTTGCGGCGTTGGCTTTAAACTAATCCAGGCTTACTGCCGTGTTCATGGAATCCCTTTCAATGAAATAACTCACTTCCTCGACCTTGTGGCTGTAAGTATAGCTTCCGATATTGTGCCTATAACTGACGAGAACAGGATACTAACTCATTTTGGTCTGAAACAACTCAATGAATCGCCTCGAATCGGCTTCAGAGAGATAATAAGGGAGTCGGAAATTCACAAGGAACTGGCCGTCGAGGATGTCGTGTTCAAAATAGGTCCACGTATCAACGCTGCAGGAAGGATGGAAAATGGTAGTAAAGCTGTTAACCTACTTATTTCAGACGACCCTCGGCTTGCTGCAGATATAAGCAGGGAGATAAGCTCTTTTAATACCGAACGCCGCACAGTTGACAGAATAATCACTACTGAGGCAATGCGAATGATTTCCGATAATCAGCATAATATAAATACCAGAACAACAGTACTATATAATCCTAAATGGAAAAAAGGCGTTATTGGAATAGTAGCTTCACGACTTATTGATATATATTACCGGCCTACGGTAATCCTTACGGAATCAAATGGTTTTGCAACAGGCTCAGCCAGGTCGGTGCAAGGCTATGACCTTTATCAGGCAATAGAGGCATGTAGCGACCTGCTCGAGAACTTTGGCGGCCACATGTATGCTGCAGGCCTAACTCTTAAAAAGGAAAATATCGAGCTCTTCAAGGAAAGATTCGAGGAATATGTGTCGGAAACAATTTCCGAAGAGCAACTTATTCCACAGATTTTGATAGATTCCGAAATAGATTTCGAAGAGATAAATGAGGAATTTTATAACGGCATTAACAGGTTTCAACCTTTCGGACCTGAAAATATGTCGCCCGTATATATGACAAGAAATGTTTTCGATACCGGTAACGGTCGGATTGTTGGAAACTCCGGCGATCACATGAAGCTCGAACTTTATCAGGGGCTGCCGGGCTCGAAAACAATCCAGGCTATTGCATTCGGACAGGCCGAACATTTCGATTATATAAAATCGAGACAGCCTTTCGATATATGTTTCTCAGTGGAGATGAATGAATTCCGCGGCAACAAAAACCTTCAGCTTAATATAAAGGATATAAAAACTAACAACGGATAAAATTTATTTTTATAGTTTTATTCTTATCTGGATTTTAACCTCTTCCGCATCCTTTCGGCTTTCAGAATAGAGTGCTTCAGATGTAATGCCGTATTTCATTCTTATTTCCACTTTTCCGGCAACTTTCCATTCAACCATAAGGTAACTCCTGCTACCTTCGCCATATAATGCCGGGACACTGAAAGAATTGAGCAGGTCGTTTTCATAAGTATAAATTCTGGTGCTCCAGTCGCCAGTATCGAAAATGCAATGTCTGAACCATATCCTGAAAGGAATTGGTGCCGGCTGCCATACTACATCCTGACTTAAAAGAATCCCATCACTGCCGGTAAATGAGGATTTTTTATAATCGAACCTTGTAAGAAGCGAAAGTGAAGACCAAAGCGAATGCCTGAAACGTAACGAAATCGAATTAATACGTTCTTCTTTAATGTATGGCATTTCCAATGCGTCATTCAGATCAGACTGCATGTAGCGAAAACTGTATAATAGCTCGAGATTAGTTTTCCTTGGCGGAAGATATTTTAGTCTTACCTCGCTTCTTATTGCCGATGAAGGAAATATTGCATTATATCGTGCCCATGGATATTTTATAAAATCTGTTCCTGCATTGATAAAAAGGTATTTCGCAGCTTCGAATTTGAAACCTCCGTATACGGAATTCTCATTTACCGGCATGGAGCCTGAAAAAACAGCCTTTCCATGAAAACTTGTAAAGGAAGGCGGATGATGCCTGTAAACTAAGCTTAATGATAACCTGTCGTCCGGAATGAGATATAGCGATTGTGTAATAGCCGGTTTGAGGTCGGCTCCAAACGATATCTCTCCTGTAAGTATCGTATTGCTTAAAGCAGCACTGTAACAAAAACTGAACGTTCTGTATTCTTTTCCTGTGAAATCGAAGATATTTTCAGGCCTGGATGTATCGGGTAAGAAAGGTAGTGAGAATTGATTATCAGTATATAAAATACCAGCTCTGAAATTCTTAAATCCCGACATCAGACTTATCCCGTAAACAAACTCTTTCAGGGCATCTTTTTTAAGAATAGAACTTGCAGAATTATGAAGCCCACCTGTATAAAAAGATCTTACGAAATATTCTGTAGAATCTTCATTTGAATAAACAGTTGCATCAACCTCATTCATAGAAGCAAAGACGGCAACTTCAGTAAGGCCCGACCCGGCTGTCACTGCGACACCTCTGAAAAAATTATTTTCATCGGTTGAAGTGTATGGCCTGATGTCGCCAGCAGCCGATATAAAACCAGGATCGGAAAGAGAAAGCCCTGTCCTGAACCCTGTATTCATAATAATGCCTGAGCCAAACCTTAGCGAGTAATCACCCACTATGATCTTATTAATGAAGCCTGTTCCACTGTAAGCGATATGTGCCGAAAGAAAATCAGGTAAAGGGAGCTTACCTGAGAAATATTTCTCGCCGGCATCTTTTTCGGCGGTAAAACCTGCTGAAAATTTTCCCGATGTAATCCTGTATTTACTGAGGATTTTCCATTGTGATCCAGGAGCTGAAGTATCGGCTCTTCCGGGTTTAATTATGAAATTATTCAGAAACGATTGCCTCATATTTCTTTTAACCGGTTTGATTGAACTCTCTTCGAGTGTGATAAAAGGAAGTAACATATTAACCGATTCTTTTTCGAATCCATCTATAAATGCAATCTCATAAGGCGAAATCAACCGGCCTTTTTTTCGGATATATGAAATGATTGCGTTTATCTGGAATGATGAAAGAAAGAAAAGACGTCCGATTTCCTTTTCGTTTGCAGTATTGATTTTTACCCGATCATCGGCCAGTTCATATAGACGGTCCGACAATAATTCGATATCGGGTGAATTTTCATCGAGGGAGGCAATCTCTTCAGTAATAGAAAATATAATTTCGTCAAGCGAATTTTCCTGAGAGAATAGATTTAATGTTGAAATATATACAAGTATTAGAATAAGACTTAAATAATTTCTGGCAATTTCATTCATATTTTATTTTTATCTGCGTTTTATAGCGTAAATTCTTTGCATGTTTAGCGGTTACTTGATTATATTAAAAGCAACGGAAATTGTAGAAATTATTCCCAGTTTTGGGTGAGTTGCGAATGCCATATCGAGCATTCCATGATTAACTTTGCATCCGAAACCGAACGAAAATGAAGGTTCACTCGTGCTGTAGCCTCCTCGTATGATTAATTTTTTTGCTGCTTCATATTCGAATCCAGCTTTAAGGTTAAGTTTTCGACCGGTAATCATCTCCACCTCTGTTGCAGCGAAAAGTTGCGGACTCACATTCACACCTGCCCCAGCCCTTATCGAAGATGACATAGGAAAATTTCTCAGAGAATTTGGTACAGGATTGAAAACATGAATACCTGCTTTTACACTGCCGGTTAGGTCGAACATTAATCCTGCCTCGCAGGTTATCATGCGGTAATCTTCATAGTCGCCGGTTGTACGTTCCGACAGATAATCAATTTGTACACCCGCCGATATAGTCTCAGATAGTTTTATTCCGCTGGCAACTCCAATAGTTTCTCGTTTATAATCCGGACATCCGAAATATGAATAGAAAGCTCCGACAGCGCTCTTCCCTGTCGGAATGATAAAACCTGCTGATCTGGTACTTAATTCCTTAAGACCGAATCTGTTTTCGAAACTGAATGCCACTTCATAATTACCAGATAGAGGAAGTCCAGCCTGGTTATAAAATGACGACCATATTCCGGGTTTCATAACACAAGCATAACCCATTCCTGCTTCACCTGCTCCGGGCGGCTGGCGAGAAATAACATTGCCTGCTATCCGGCAGGGAAGTAAAAAACAGATTAATGAAACAGATATTTTTTGCAGCGAGTACAACTGTTTCGATTAACAGAGGCAATGTACAAAAAAAATTCAATACCTGCATCAGGCAGTTATAGAAATTTTGAAAGAGATTAAATTTTCGGTTTCACTGAATGTACTGTGAAAAACAGAGAACGCAGAGGTTGGAATTTTAATTGGTTTTATATGGAAATTTAACGGTTTTCAGTTGGTCATTTGCCTGCACCACCTTCTTTTTAAGTTCCTGCTTGAACTTCGAAATTTCTTTTGCCACTTCAGGATTACCCGATGCAATAATCTGTGCTGCCAGGATACCTGCATTCTGGGCGGCATTAATACCCACGGTGGCTACAGGTACACCCGAAGGCATCTGCACTATTGAAAGCAATGAATCGAGCCCTTCGAGAGAGGCTTTAATAGGAACCCCTATAACAGGTAAAGGTGTGAGCGAAGCAATCACTCCCGGTAAATGAGCAGCCATACCTGCTGCTGCAATGATTACTTTTATTCCCCTTGATTCGGCACCGAGTGCAAATTTTTCAATTTCCAAAGGCGTGCGATGAGCCGAAAGTGCATGTATTTCGAAAGGTATTCCGAAATCATTGAGTATCTTTGCAGCACCTTCCATAACCGGCATGTCGGAGATACTTCCCATAATTATGCTTACCAGTGGTTCCATGAGTTTGACTTATTAATGCTCTTAATTACAAAAGTAATATTAATTTCCTAATTTCGCAGGTCAGTTGAAATAAAGAGAACCGATGAAAAAAGTTGAAGTCCATGGTAAGATTTTCAGCGAGCTTATTCCTGCAAAGGACATAAGTAGAAGGATCGAAGAGATTGCTGGCGAAATAAACCGAGATTATCGTGGGAAAGACGTTATTTTTATTGGTATTCTAAATGGCTCTTTTGTTTTTGCTGCATCTCTTTTTTTGAAAATAAGCCTCGATGCAAAGATATCATTTGTAAAACTTGCATCGTATCAGGGAACGGCTTCGTCAGGCTCAGTAAAACAACTTATTGGATGCAATGAAAATATAAAAGGCATGGATGTGATTGTGGTTGAAGATATTGTAGAGACTGGAGCGACGCTTGAAAATATTCTTGATGAATTAAAAACAAGAGAAGTTGGATCAGTGAAAGTGGCAACACTCCTGGTTAAACCCGACGCATTTAAAAAAAATATAAAACTGGATTACGTGGGTTTCGAAATCCCGAATAATTATGTAATAGGCTATGGACTCGATTATGAGGGTTACGGTCGAAACTATCCTTCAATTTATAAAATGGTTGAATAAATAATTTTAATACTGTTATGGTTAATATTTTAATTTTCGGTCCCCCGGGTTCGGGCAAAGGAACCCAGTCTGTAAAACTTGCAGAGAAATTCAATCTGATTCATCTCTCTACCGGAGATATGCTCAGGGCTGAAATAGCAGCAGGAACAGAGATCGGCAAGAAGATGAGCGACATAATGGCAAAGGGAGAACTTGTACCTGATAATGTTGTGATTGATATGATTGCTTCAAAAATTGATAAAGCAAGAGGTTATGCCGGATTTCTTTATGATGGCTTTCCAAGGACGATAGCTCAGACAATTGCTCTTGAAGAAATGCTGAACAAAAGAGGCATGAAAATTGATTGTATGCTTGTGCTCGAAGTTGATCATGATGAACTCGTGAAAAGACTACAGTTAAGAGCCGAACAATCAGAACGTCCTGATGATAAAGATATATCGGTGATTGAGAATAGAATAAATGTTTACAGGGAAAAAACCGAACCTATAATAAATTATTGTAAGGAGAAGGGCATTTACCAGCCCGTTAATGGGATGGGTTCTATAGATGATATTTTTGAACGTCTTTGTGATGTTATAAGAAAATACTTCTGATTATTTTGTATTTTCATATTACTTTCTGTGCTCTCTGTAATTGAAGAAATTATAGAAAGACGTGCAAAGAACTCACTAATAAGAGGTGCGGAAGGAAATTTAAAATATGTCCGATTCTAATTTTGTTGATTATGTTAAGATTTTTTGCCGCTCCGGGAGTGGAGGGGCAGGGTCGGTGCATTTCCGCAGGGAAAAGTTCGTTCCAAAGGGTGGACCCGACGGAGGCGACGGAGGCAGAGGTGGTCATGTAATCATAAGAGGCAACAGTCAGCTATGGACACTCCTTCATCTTAAATATCACAGGCATGTTTTTGCAGGGAGTGGCAAACCTGGCGGACGTCAGCAAAGCACCGGCGCATCAGGCAAAGATGTCGTAATCGAAGTACCGATTGGAACAGTGGCAAAAAATGCAACTACTGGTGAATTTCTTTTCGAAATCACATCCGATAATGAAGAAAAAATTCTTCTTAGCGGCGGAAAGGGGGGATTGGGAAATGTTCATTTCAAATCGGCCACTAACCAGACACCACGTTATGCACAGCCTGGTGAACCTGGCCGAGAGGAAGATATTATCCTCGAATTGAAAATTCTTGCCGATGTAGGCTTCGTGGGATTCCCTAACGCTGGAAAATCAACACTTCTGTCCGTAATCACTGCAGCCAAACCTAAAATTGCAGATTATCCCTTCACAACACTGTCTCCAAACCTTGGTATAGTAAAATATATGGAGGATAAATCGTTTGTTGTGGCTGATATACCTGGCATAATAGAAGGAGCTCACGAAGGTAAAGGATTGGGTATAAGGTTTTTACGACATACTGAACGAAATTCAGTTCTGCTGTTCATGATTCCGGCAAATTCACCGGATATTATCCGGGAATATGAAATACTACTTAATGAACTAAAATGCTTTAACCCTGAGCTTCTCCATAAAAAGAGAGTACTTGCAATAAGCAAGACAGATCTTATAGATGATATAACAGAGAAGGAAATAAACAAAAACCTGCCCGATATACCTCATGTATTTATTTCCTCTGTTACGGGTCGCGGGCTGAACAACCTTAAAGATATTCTATGGAATGTTCTAAACTTATGAATTATGCTTGAACAACTTGACCGTCAGCTCTTTCTGTTTCTTAATTCATTGAATTCCCCTTTCTGGGATCAGGTTATGTATATTATTAGCGGCAAGCTTACATGGGTGCCACTCTACCTTGGGATTATTTGGGCTCTATGGGTAAAATACAAAAAGAAACTTATAATCATTTTGCTGTTCGTGATACTTGCCGTAACCATGAGCGACAGATTATCGGTGACAATTAAAAACAGCGTTAAAAGGCCAAGGCCATGTCACGAACTGACACTTCAGGGAATGGTTCACCAGGTAAAAGGAAAATGTGGAGAACAATACAGCTTTGTTTCTTCACATGCAACAAACGCTTTTATGGTTGCTGTGTTCAGTATTTTACTTATTAAAAAGAGATGGTTTACGATTGCAATGATTTTCTGGGCTTTAATTGTAGGCTACAGCAGAATTTACCTTGGCGTTCATTACCCGGGCGACGTGATTGCCGGCTCAATCCTCGGAGCTTTTATAGGATGGCTTAATATATTATTATACGAATTTGTTGACAGAAAGTTTCTTCAGAAAAGCAACAAGTTCAACTGAATCAGTGTAATAGTTTCGGGTATATGTCGGGTGCAATTCTGGAAACGTATAATCCGTTTTTTAATCTTGCCGTTGAGGATTTTCTACTTCATAACTGCAAGGGCGATTATTTTTTGGTGTCGGTTAACGATCCTTCAGTAATAGTTGGCCGTCATCAGATAATCTTTAGGGAAGTCGACGTCTTTACAGCCGGAGCTTTGAATATACCTGTAATAAGAAGAATTTCAGGAGGAGGAACAGTTTACCACGATAGGGGAAATCTGAATTTTACTTTTATAAGAAACTGTGAAAAAGAACGGCAGGTTGATTTTAATCAATATATCCAGCCGGTTATTGAGTTTCTTAATGTTGAAGGTGTACCGTCAGTGATGAGCGGTAAAAGCGATATTACTGTTAATGACCATAAAGTATCGGGCAATGCAGAATATGTTTTCAGAGATAGAATTCTTCACCACGGAACTCTTATGTTCGATACATCCATTGAAGTGATGAAACAGTTAATAAGGCCACTAACAGACACTTATACTACAAAAGCAGTTGAATCGAAGCGATCTGCCGTGACAAATCTGAAAGGCAGATTGAAAAATATAAACACTATTGATGAGCTTGCATCAGAAATGATGAGATTCATGAAAGATTATTTCAACTGTATCAAAAATTTATCATTCACAGATGTGGAGTTGTCTGAAATCAAGTCAATTGCAGAAAAAAAATATATGTCGTGGGACTGGAATTATGGATTTACACCATCCTATACCTTCACGAGCGATTTCGAGATTGACGGTAATACAGGCACAGTAAGAATGTTAGTAAAAGATGGCATTATATGGGAATGTAATATTACAGGCAACGAAAAGCTTGCTCGGACAGGCAAAATGTTAATCGGACGGCGTCATCTTTTCGATGACATAAAAAAAGTATTTCTGTCGGAAGGAGTAATGATAAGTGATGAAGCTCTAAAAAGATTTTTTTAAATACACAAAAAGTTAAGCCCGGCTAATGATGCTCATAACTATTGAGGTTTTGTTAAAAAGTAGTCAGGCATAGCCGCATCTTATTGATTATATTTGCGCAAAAATTTAAAAGTAATGTCAGTATCGTACACTGAAGAGCATATAAAGACACTTGAATGGCGGGAACATATCCGAATGAGGCCGGGAATGTATATTGGCAAACTCGGTGACGGTTCATCGCAGGACGACGGCATTTATGTTCTTCTTAAAGAAGTGATGGATAATTCGGTAGATGAGTATATGATGGGATTCGGAAAGAAAATAGATATCACCATCACCGACAGAGAAGTTCGTGTAAGGGATTATGGCCGTGGTATTCCTCTCGGTAAAGTACTGGATGCTGTTTCGAAAATGAACACAGGAGCAAAGTATGATTCAAAGGCTTTCAAGAAATCTGTTGGTCTGAACGGGATAGGAATTAAAGCTGTAAATGCTCTTTCAAGCAGGTTTGTAATAAGGTCAATACGTGACCAACAAGTTAAAGTCGTTGAATTCAGTCATGGGAATCTTGTAAAGGATGAACCTTTAATGCCTACGAATGAGGGAAACGGTACTGAGGTAATCTTTCAGCCCGACACAGAACTGTTTGGAAACTTTCACTACATATCGGAATATGTTGAAAGTATGCTCAGAAACTATGTTTATCTGAACTCCGGCCTGATTATCAATTTCAACGGTAATAAGTTCTATTCAAAGAACGGATTACTCGACCTTCTAACTGAAAACATGAACAGAGAAGGCCTTTATCCTATTATACATCTCGTTGGGAACGATATAGAAGTGGCTTTTACGCATGGCATCCAATATGGTGAGGAATATTATAGCTTTGTAAACGGGCAGAATACAACCCAGGGTGGAACACACCTTGCTGCATTCAGGGAAGCAATTGTCAGAACAATAAGGGAATTTTATAAGAAAGATTATGATGCATCTGACATCAGATCGTCAATTATCGCTGCAATAAGCATCAAAGTTGAGGAACCGATATTCGAATCGCAGACCAAGACGAAATTGGGCTCTAAAGACATGGCACCGGGCGGCCCTTCCGTCAGAAATTTTATTATGGAGTTTGTAAAAAAACATCTCGACGATTATTTACATAAAAACCCCGAGACTGCACGAATTCTTCTGCGAAAGATACAAGATTCCGAAAAAGAGAGGAAGGCCATATCATCAATTCAGAAGCTTGCACGTGAAAGAGCCAAAAAGGTAAGCCTGCATAATAAAAAACTCCGCGATTGCAGAGTGCATTATAATTCCAATGATCCGAATAACCTCGATTCGACAATATTTATTACTGAAGGTGACTCGGCAAGCGGCTCAATAACAAAATCGCGCAATGTCGAAACACAGGCCGTTTTCAGCCTTAGAGGCAAACCACTGAATACATACGGGCTTACCAAAAAAATAGTTTATGAAAATGAAGAATTTAGCCTGCTCCAGGCAGCACTTAATATAGAAGATGGTATTGAAAATTTAAGGTATAACAATATCGTTATTGCAACCGACGCCGATGTTGACGGTATGCATATCCGGCTTCTGCTGCTTACTTTCTTTCTTCAGTTCTTTCCCGACCTCGTAAGGAAAGGCCATCTATATATATTGCAAACACCACTTTTCAGAGTAAGGAATAAAAAGGAAACAAGATATTGTTATACTGAAGAGGAGAAAAGAAAAGCAATTGAGGAACTTGGGCCCAATATGGAAATAACAAGATTTAAAGGGCTGGGAGAAATATCACCTGATGAATTCAGACATTTTATAGGAAAAGATATGCGCCTCGAACCGGTGAGAATGAAGAAAGATGATTCGATCAACGGATTCCTTGAATTCTATATGGGAAAGAATACTCAGGAACGACAGGATTTTATTATTGATAATCTCAGGATTGAGGAAGATATAGTTGAAGAGATAAAAGAGGTTTAACCAGAAGTCAAGAGAGTAGATGGAAGAGGAAATTATTGATTTTGATGAACCTGAAGAAGATGACAGGGAAGTAAATTATGAAGGCGATTCATCAGGCTCGTCCCTTCATTCGGTTACTGCACTATCGGGGATGTATCGCGACTGGTTTCTCGATTATGCCTCGTATGTTATTCTCGAAAGAGCGGTTCCTCATGTCCTCGACGGACTTAAACCTGTTCAGCGTAGGATACTCCATTCGATGAAAAGAATGGATGACGGCAGGTATAATAAGGTTGCCAACATTATCGGCCATACCATGCAATTCCATCCTCACGGTGATGTTTCGATAGGCGATGCGCTGGTACAACTCGGGCAAAAGGAGCTTCTGATAGACACGCAGGGAAACTGGGGTAATATCCTCACAGGCGACGGTGCTGCAGCCCCAAGATATATTGAGGCAAGACTTTCGAAATTTGCACTCGAAGTTCTTTTCAATCACAAAATAACCGAATGGAAGCTATCCTATGACGGCCGTAATAAAGAACCTGTGACACTGCCGGTTAAATTTCCTCTGCTTCTTGCACTCGGAACCGAGGGAATTGCCGTGGGACTAGCATCAAAGATTCTACCGCATAACTTTAACGAGATCATTGATGCAGCAATTAATTACCTTACCGGCAAGGATTTTGTCCTCTATCCCGACTTTCCCACAGGAGGTATGATAGACGTTTCAAAATACAATGACGGACAAAGAGGAGGAGCAGTGAAAATAAGGGCAAAGATTGAAAAAATTGATAGAAAAACCCTTGTCATAACTGAAATTCCTTATGGAAAAACAACATCATCCCTTATTGATTCGATTATTAAGGCCGGAGAAAAGGGGAAAATTAAAATCAGGAAAATAGACGATAACACTGCTGCAAACGTCGAAATTGTTATTCACCTGATGCCGGGCGTATCACCCGACAAAACTATTGATGCTCTGTATGCTCTTACCGACTGCGAATATTCCATTTCGCCAAACTCGTGTGTGATAATAGATAACAAGCCTTCCTTTATGGGCGTGAGCGAAATACTGAAATGCTCCGTTGACCATACTGTGAAATTACTGAAGACCGAACTTGAAATAAGGAAGAATGAGCTGATTGAAGAATGGCACATGATGACTCTGGAAAAAATCTTCATTGAGAAGAGAATCTACCGTGATATAGAGGAGTGCGAAACTTGGGAATCAGTTATCGAAACAATCGAAAAAGGACTCGAGCCATATAAGCTGAGCCTTATGAGAGAGGTGACTCAGGATGATATTGTCAGGCTTACCGAAATAAAAATCAAAAGGATTTCAAAATACGATTCTGCAAAAGCTGATGAACAGATAAAAAATATCGAAGAAGAACTCGAAGAAGTTAAAAATCATCTGAAGAATATTATTCCTTATACAGTCAATTACTTTCGCCAGATTAAGAAAAAATATGGTAAAGGCCACGAAAGGAAGAGTGAGATACGTAATTTTGATGCCATTGAGGCCACGAAAGTTGTGGCCGATAATGCCAAACTATATGCCGATTACCAGGAAGGATTCATCGGAACAGGACTTAAAAAGAGTGATTTTGTATGCGAATGTTCCGATATTGACGATATAATTGTCATACACCGGAACGGAACGTTCCTGATTACCAGGGTGGCTGAAAAAGTATTTGTTGGTCCGGATATAGTCTATGTCGGAGTGTTTGATAAAAACGATTCGAGAACAATTTACAATATTGTTTATCAGGATGGCAAGGAAGGTCCTCTGCTTGCAAAAAGATGTGCTATAACAGGTATTACCCGCGATAAGGAATATGACCTTACAAGGGGAAAACCTGGGTCAAGGATAATGTATCTAAGCGCAAATCCCAATGGCGAGGCAGAGATCATAAGAATTTACCATAAACCAAAGCCCAGACTTAAGAAAACTGTTATCGAATTCGACTTCAGCACTATTAGTATTAAAGGCAAAACATCTATGGGCAATATAGTTACAAAACTGCCTGTGCAAAAAATTATGTTGAAGGAAAAGGGTTTTTCAACACTCGGCGGCCGCAAAATATGGTTTGACGATGCTGTTTTAAGGCTTAATGTCGAGGGCAGAGGAAAGCTGCTTGGAGAATTTGCAGGCGACGACAGAATACTGGTTATAACCAGAGATGGACGCTTCAGAACAACAAATTTCGACCTGTCAAACCATTATGAAGATAATATTTTACTGATAGAAAAGTTCAGGCCAGAAGTTGTATATTCTGCTATTTACTGGGATGCGGATTTGAAATACTATTATATAAAGAGATTTATGCCGGAAGACACCGAGAAACCACTTAGTTTCATAGGTGATAATCCTGAATCAAAGCTTATAAGCCTCACTGAAGTTGAATACCCGAGATTCGAAATTAAATTCGGGGGTAAAAACAAATCAAAAAATGTCGAGATTGTGGAAGTGGAAAAATTCATTGGAGTAAAGAGTTATAAGGCAAAAGG
>JAGPFZ010000074.1 GCA_018056245.1 Bacteroidales bacterium | reverse complement strand
CCCCGTCTTCAAACTGGCTTATACCCACAAAAAAAGCACACAGACTTGGACTTTTATGTCCGCAGAGGAAATTATTCAGCAAGAATCTTTTAGTGCTTAGGAGTGAAGATTTATAGAGGAAATATAGAGTTATTCCTGTTAACTCATTTGTGATGAATAAAATATTCGGCATAAATGAAATTAAGGGTTTTTTTGCATCCGTGCCACAACAACCCCCTGCCGGTAAGCTTCAGTATTATATAGAGATTACAGATAACATGGGTACAAAGAGTCTGTTCAAAGAGAATCCGATAGTTGTCAGGTTTAAAGGTGCCGTACCCGGGTGGGCATTAATACCTCATATAATAATAATGTTCATTGCCATGCTATTCTCCACTCTGGCGGGAATTATGGCGATTGCACATAATGCATCATATAAGAAATATACGGTATGGACTCTTATACTGGTTACCGCAGGCGGTTTGATTCTTGGTCCCATTGTTCAGTATTATGCTTTCGGACAACTATGGACCGGAATCCCCTTCGGATGGGATCTTACCGACAACAAGACACTCATCGCTGTTATTTTCTGGCTTCTGGCTGTTATAATGAACAGAAAGAAAGAGCGGCCTCTTTACACTGTGCTTGCAGCTTTTGTGCTTCTGATCGTATTTTCCATACCGCATAGCTTACTGGGTTCGGAACTTGACTATGAAAGCGGAAAAGTTTTGCAAGGTTATCTTTCAACATTTTTCAAATAAAAATAAAATCCTTTCCCCGTGCATCACAAAATATTTTTTTTCGTCCTTTTCAAGGAAAAAAGATAAATAGTGAACCCGGCATTGAAAATAAGGACAACTCTTTACTATGAAATGAATAATGAAGAAGCCGCTTACAGAAACATCCATCAGGATCTCATAGACGGATGCAGAAACGGCGACCCTAAAGCACAGTTTCAGATTTACAAGCTTTATTACAAAGCCATGTTCAACACATGTCTGAGGATAGTTAACGACAGTATGGAAGCCGAAGATATAATGCAGGAATCTTTTCTGTCGGCATTCGAAAAAATTGATACATACTCTGGTATGGTAAGTTTCGGTGCATGGCTCAAAAAGATAGTTATAAACAGGTCGCTCGATGCATTGAACAAAAGAAAGATGGTGTTCGAAGAAATCGAGTCTCACCCTGCAATAATTGATAACAGCTTTGAAGATTCGCTTTATAAGGAGGAAGAGGAGACCAAAGTGGAGGAGATAAAAAAGGCGATTGAGAAACTGCCAGACGGCTACAGAATTATATTATCGCTATACCTTATTGAAGGATACGATCACGACGAGATCTCCGAGATTCTGTCAATAAGCAGCAGTACTTCAAGGTCGCAGCTTTCGAGAGCCAGACAAAAGCTGATAAATGAACTGCAAAAAAACATGTAAAAACGAAAGAAATGAAAAATATAGATGAAATCATCAGGGAAAACAGAAATCTGTTCGACGACAAAGAGCCGATGGAAGGGCATTTCGAACGATTCGAATGGAAACTTCAGAAAAGGCTTCATCCGCCTGCCAATAAACGGGATATTCTCCCTTATCTTTTGAGAGCAGCAATAATCACGGCATTCATATCACTGTCATCAGTATGGATTTGGAATAATTATCTGAGACCGGGTAAAGACCAGATGACGCTGGGAGATGTCTCGCCACAATACAAAGAAGTGGAGAATTATTATCTGCGTGAGGTAAGCACTATGAAAGATGAACTTAACAAAGCTGAATTCAGATTAAGCCCTGAACAAAAAAATATGCTGAACAGTGAACTGAAAAGTATGGATTCAATTTATATTCAGCTTCAGAAAGATCTTAAAGCCAATCCCAATGATGAAAGAATTATTAATTCCATGATAGAGCATTATCAGATAAAAGTCGAGGTAATGTCATATATACTGAACCAGTTAAAAGCTATAAAAGATGAAAATCAAAAAACCGGAGAAAATGAAAAATTTTCAATTTAATAAGAAGCTGTTTCTTTTAATAGCGCTACTTCCTGCTATACAAGCCAATACTCAGGAAGTGACAAAGGAGATTAAAAAAGAATTTATTGCCGATAAAAACACAGTTGTTGATCTGAATAACAAATACGGCAATGTGATTGTTGCAGGCTGGGATAGTAATAAAGTAGATATATATGTGAAAATAACCGTCGAACATCCCGACAGGGGCAAAGCCGAAGAACTTATCAACCTTATAGACATCCGGTTCGAGGAAATAGCGGGCAAAGTATCGGCAGAAACCGTCATTGACGACAAATTCAATTCTTCAGTCTGGGGTAAAAACAAAAGATTCAGCATCAACTATACGGTGAAGATGCCTTATTATTCTGGCCTTGTTATTTCAAACAGATACGGAGATACGTTTATAGATGAGCTCGGAGGACATATAGACCTTAACGTTAAATATGGCAACCTCTCTATTACAGAGCTGACAAGAGGTGACGAAAAGCCTCTCAACCATATAAATGTCGGATACGGAAAGGCAACTATAGAATCGGCTGGCTGGCTCGACCTTTACCTCAGGTATGCAACGATGGTCGAGATGCATTCAGTCAGAGCTTTGCTCATTGACAGCAAATATTCCAAAATAAAAATAGGAAATGTAAGTTCAATGGTTGTCACTTCAAGATATGACAACTACTCAATTGAGAAAATCAATAATCTGGTAATGGAAACCGGCTATACGACACTTAATGTGGGAACTCTCAAAAAGAAACTTACTATCGAAGCGAGCTATGGCTCGGTAAATGTTGATAATGTACCGAAAGACTTTGATTCGATTGACATTAATACAAGATATACAGGCGTAAGAGTTGGAATTGCTCCGGACGCAAGTTATAAGCTGGACGGAACATCATCATATTCGTCAATAAAATTTCCGGAAGAACATCTGATTATTAAGAAGAGAATTATTGAAAATACATCTTCGGAAATTGAATGTATCGTCGGCACAGAACAAAATACCTCATCCACAGTTAAGGTCAGGACATCATACGGATCGGTAAGATTATATTAATAAATTACAATGCGCACAAAAACCGACTTATCTTTTTACGATGGAAACTCTTATACGCAGTATTCTTTTATTTATTTATCGTTCTCGTTAAGAAATGTGGTTTTCTTTTGAAGAAATTTTAAGACAATATAGCTGAATCCGACTAAAAGACAGGCAATTAATAAGAAGTAATTGAAATGAGTTTCATTTTCAACTAATTCACCGGAAAAGTCGAAAACAAAAAAAATAAAGCATAAAGCAATTAAGCCGTTCTTTTCCTTTTTAAGAACTCTTTTCCAGTTAAACGAAAAATCAGGCTTTATAAATTTCTTAAATTTTGGAATAAATGCCGGAACATTTTTTGACCATTCCAAAAATTCCTCTCCGAATTTTTTCCTCAAAAATTGCTCTTCGGCAAACATGATACGTTCATAGTAAATCCAATAGAAAAGACAAAATACTATAATAAACCACAGGTTCGCTGTAAGCATGGCAGCGCCCATCCACATTAAGAAATTACCAAGATAAAGCGGATGCCTCACAATTGAATACATACCTGAAGTATTAAGCTGGTCAGCAATCTGACCTTCCTTTGTATTTCGCCCTGATGTGTTTTTTGGGGTGTGACCGACAGTATAAACTCTGATGGAGAAACCAATTAAGCTTACCAACAAACAAAATATCTCATAATAAATCTCATAAGGAGTCTCTTCCAGAAAGAAGGTTCCCGGGTTTATTTCTGTTCTTAAATAAAGGATATATCCAATAAGCAGAATAGTCAAAGGTAAATAACTTCTATGCCTGAAGAGCCAGGTTCCTTGTTTTTCGAACTCTTCCTGTAATGCCATATAACTTAATAAATTTAGTATTGTACTTTTTTGAATTCAAGGCATTCCAAAAACTTTTGGTTAATGTAACCAAAAATTCCCCCCTAAAATAAATTGATATTTAATTATAATAATTAACTCAATCAACTCCAAACTTATGATTTCCATAAACCATGGATATTGCAGTATTCCCTTGCTTCAATGTTTTCCACACCTGTTGCTCCTGTCGGGAATTCTGCTTCCGGCTTATCTCCAGGTTTCAGGAATTTTTTGCAAGACCTCCCATCCACAATTATTTCTATCCATTCAATATAATGTTTCTCTTCCATTGGATGTGGCTGGGAACCAATCTTTACTCTGACTCCAGTAGCTGTTTTTTCAATTACCGGCACGTGCTTCTCCTTACTGGCATCAACAGTGTTTTCAACCATAAGGACCATCGGCTTTCCGCAACAAACAAGTTGTCCTCCTCCGACATGCAGTACTTCGACTATATTACCGCAGACGCTGCATTTGTAAATCTGTTTCTGTTTTATCATATCTATGCCTCTTTTAATTAAGTATTTAAATTTAAATTTAAACAAAATAATTCACATAAAACAATTTGCTTAATATTAAAATTCAACAAATTATATTTTATCCTTTATTTAAACCATTTTAGTTGCCCATAACTTATTTGCCCCCTAAATCCCTGCCTCCGCTAGTGCTTCGGCCTTGCTCCGCCAAAGCTTCACGAAGGTAATGCAGGCAGGCCCCAAATTGGGGTCTTTTCCTAGTAGTACCTTATTGCTCGTGCCCATTTGGGGAGGCCAGGAAGCAATATTAATATATTTTTATTCTTTTTTATGTTTTTCAGCTATTTCATCTGCTAATTTATCGAGCAATTTGAAGTCATTTTCCTTTGGGTATCCTTTTATCATAACCGGCTCGATCAGTTCGACATTCAGATTTGTAATAAGGCCTTTAATTATATCCAGCGTCCTGCCGCCCCAGCCAAAAGAACCGATAACCGATGCATATTTCAGTTTTGGTTT
>JAGPFZ010000073.1 GCA_018056245.1 Bacteroidales bacterium | reverse complement strand
TTCATTTAGGCATTTTCAAAGTCATTAAAAAGGGTAATCGATTTCGGTTACCCTTTTATGCATACCTATGGCTGATATTTCCCCGTTCGAAGCAGGTTTAAGCGCTAGGGTTTGAGCAAAGGGTAGCCACGTCGTGGCTAAAGGACAGCTTACAACTGTCTTGTTGTAAGGTAAAGTTTGTTTTTCGTTGTTAGTAGTTTTCGGTCTGGAGTCCGGAACTTTAGCAAGGATTTGACGCGGTCAGAGACCGCTACTTCAGTACTACGAAGTCACAGACTTCGCCGAGCTCTCCGCCAGTTGGCGGATCGGTTACCGATGCGTCATCAAGGGTTCGCTCCCGCTCATCTCTCTTATCCATACCTGACCGGTAACAGCTTAGCCTTTTCTTCTCTCGCTTCACACACACCGATTGCCCGCCATGCATTAGAGAAGTAGTTTAGAACGCCTCCTGCAAGGAGACTCTGGTGGGTCGGTTCCACCATCTTGTTTGCAGCTGTGTAAAGAACGTTTACCTTTACTCACGGCACACCGTGCGGCAGCAATGGGGCCAGCCGTTCCGAATACCTGCTCGAAGCTGTCCCCCTGCGGTTTATCCGGTTGCCACCTGGCCATAAAAGTGGTCAAGCTACAGATGCTTACACCCATGCGAGCCAGAAAAATTTACAGGAAATTAGAATCCCATTTGATGAGTTGTAAAAAAATTACATATATTTGTTTGAAATGTAATTTTTTTTCTATTGCATGGAATGGTAAACGCAACTTTATGGCGCCTATACATCCAAATATGGAAATAAGGCGCAACAGAGTTGCGCCTAAACGAGTTATGCACCACTTTATTTAGACTAATAAATATAAAACTATAGAACAATGGCAATAATATTACAAAGACAAATTACAGACGAAGAAAAGGGTCAAATCTTAGAAAAATTTGGAAGAACCTGTTACGCAAATGGACACAATATTCCTGACAACGATGAAATTCACTTTGACCATATTAGAGCATTCTCAATGGATGGAGCATCAGAGATAGACAATATTGCTCCAATGTGTCAAACACACAACTTACAAAAAGGTAGGCTACCCTTAGAAGACTTTAGAATAAAATTACGCCTTGATGAATTTTTTACTCAAGGGCAGGCTCTGACTCTAAAGCACGAATTACAATTTTTCAAGGATAAAGGAATCATTAAAAGTTTTGGTGAAACAGTTTTTTCAAGCTTAACAGATAAAGAAATTGAACTTGAATTTCAAAACAAGAAGGAAAAATTCAGACTTTACACTTGCCCGACAACAAAATGGAATTATTTTTATGCAAACCTACCTGTTAATGTAATTAATAGCGATGATGATGATGATGGTCAAATCGGTTTACAACCTCGATACTTAATTAAAGACAAAGTATTTGACCTTTATAGGCATTTCCAAAATAATACAGTATTGCAACCTTCACTTGCGCGTTTTTACCAAAACAAAATATTAGTGTTTGACGGACAACATAAAATTGCAGCAATGCTCTGGGGAGAAAGAAAGGAATTTGAACTTAAAATATATATCAACCCTGACCCTAAAGTATTGAATAAAACAAACATTGCTGCCCACGATAAATTTGCGCAGACTCGTTTCTTTTCATCAATAATGATTGCCAAACTTGGCACTCAATTTGGAAAACAATTTGAAGAATATAAAAACAATGAGAATGATGAACAAAAAACCGAAGCGGGTTTCGTTAAATATGTACAAATAAGTGAACAACTAACAACAGCTGAAATAAATAAACGATTTACAAGTTTTCTTTATAATGCTGTTTTAGATGAAAGCACAAATAAACTTGTTCGCCTTGTTTCTAAAAGCAATCGTAGTTCAAATGAGTTTCCATTGACTCCCGATATGTTGAATAAGTCATTATTTTCTAATTTTCTCTATCGCTATCCAACAAATGATGATTTGACAAGCCCAAATTATAAAAGAGATAAAGAAATCATTAATGTTATCCGGCTTTGTAATATTATTGATGAAGAAATAATGCACAAATGGGATGCAACAAAAACTGCAAATGATTTGACGCAAAACAAGTTAAACAGGATGTTTAGAAGTAAATCTATAATGGCATGGGCTGAACTGCTTCGTGACGCAGTTGCAGCAAAACTAGATATTATTGACAGAGATGAAAAAGCACTACTATTTTATAGAGAAATACCTGACGATGACTTTGAAAAAATCAGAAAGGTTTTTAGGCGCTTAGCAAATTGGAATGTTTGGGAGACTCCAATAAATTCTGACATTGACAGAATTCTTGCAGATAATAAAAGCGAAGTAAAAAAATATTTTCGCGAAAAAGGTTTGACAACAGGATACTTGCTCGGAGCAGCAGAATGAATCAGAATACGACAGACAGAAAAGCGGTGCATAACAGCGTGCTTGTGCAATTAAAAGAGCACAAGCACGCAATCCGTTATTGTTCATGGTATAAAAAAATCCGAAAATAAATTTAGCCAAAAAACTCTTATGAAAAAAATGAGTATCTTTATAGCAAATTGAGAGATTGAAATAATGATAATACAAACGAAATTAAAATAGAATATGACAAAACAAGTATATCAATTAAAAATTACGTTAGTTGAATCCAAGCCAAAAATATGGAGAAAAATATTGGTAAATCCGGACGTTTTACTGGTTGATTTACATAGAATAATTCAAACAACAATGGGGTGGACAAATTCTCATCTACATCAGTTTAATGATGGGAATTATGATTATGCACCAAAGGAATTTGAACTTGAATACAGCAAAAATTCCAGGACAGTAAAATTGAATAAATTAATGAAAAAAGAAAAAGACGTATTACTTTACGAGTATGATTTTGGAGATGGATGGGAGCATGAAATAATCCTTGAAAAAATAATAGAAGAGGACGAAAAGAATCAAATACCAAGATGTATAGATGGGAAACAAAATTGTCCACCGGAAGATTGCGGAGGTATATGGGGATATGAGGATTTACTAAAGGTAATAAAAGATAAAAAACATGATGAATACGAGGAAATGATGGAATGGCTTGGAGAGGAATTTGATCCTGATTATTTCAATATAAATGAGGTAAACAAATTATTAAAACAAAAAGATTTCGGTTGTATTTGGTTATAATGCAGATATTGTAGATACTTTTAACAGAACAGTTTATTTTGGATTTTTGCTTTAGCACAAGAGCCCACGCACACAGAATATAGAATTGATGAGAGATTGCAAATAATTCAAAAAAACAATGAAGATTAGAATTGAGTTTTCGGCAGTAAAAATTTATGATAATAAAACATATAACCAACGAAACGCTAACACGGCGCATAGCACCACCTTGCTTTAATGATAAACGCTAAGGCTTCGCCTATGCGCTAATGATTTAAGGTAAGCAAGGCTTTGCCAGCGCCGAAACCGTTAGCGTTTATTGTAAAAAGAGAGCAGAGATTATCACTTCGATACGAAAATTATCCTAATTTTGAAATAATACCAGATTTGAATAGATTCAATTATGAGTAACACTAAAATATCCATTCGTTTCTTTGACGACCGCGAAGTACGAGCTATTTGGGATGAAGAAAATGCCAAGTGGTGGTTTTCAGTTTTGGATATTGTTGCTGTTCTCACCGACCAAGACGACTATACAAAAAACCGCAATTATTGGAAATACCTTAAATCAAAGTTAAAGAAAGAAAAGAGCCAAGTGGTTAGTGCTACTACCCAGTTGAAGTTTCTAGCTCCAGACGGGAAAAAACGTCTTGCTGATATGTTAGATTATAACGGCATAATTGCATTAGGTAAAGAGTTTCCAGGGAAGAAAGCAAACCGATTTATTGAATGGTTTACATACAGTGATGAGAGTATAGATGGAAAAAGTAAAACAAAAGCGTATGCCTTATTTGAGAGTTCGTTTATCGAAAGCATTGAAGTCGGAACAGCCAAGGGCTTACAACAAATTCATGCGTATTTATTTGGAGGACTTTATGATTTTGCGGGTCAAATCAGACAAAAAAATATTTCAAAAGGAGGTTTTCAATTTGCTGTATCACGCTATTTAGGTGACATATTAAAGCAAATAGAAGCAATGCCTGAGAATACATTTGAAGAAATCGTAAACAAATATGTTGAAATGAACATTGCACACCCATTTATGGAAGGTAATGGCAGAAGCACTCGAATATGGTTGGATTTGATGCTAAAAAAACGCCTTAAAAAATGCATTGATTGGAGTAAAATAGGTAAACGCGAATATATGAATGCAATGATGCTAAGTCCAACAAAAAGTAATATTTTGAAAACTCTATTGAAAAATGCACTAACAAACAAAATAAATGACCGAGAAATGTTTATGAAAGGGATTGACTATTCGTATTACTATGAAGAAAATGATTAAAAGAAAAAACAACGAAACGCCAATAAAGTGTATATGCCATAAGGGGTTCAGTGGGTATTCAAGCGTTGTAGCCCGCTTAAACTTTCGTATCGGTGGACAGGAAACTGCTTCGTAATCCCGCACGTCACCATACCTTCAACCGTTAAAAAAATCCCCGGTTACTGGCCGGGGACTCTTCTGATATTTTATTTTCAACCCTCACTTATAGCGGGAAAAGCGAAATTGCCGCTCCACCTCCTGGTGCTAAATACAGGTTTAACTCTGTGCTGCTGTCAACCTCCATTTTCTTTATCTCGTATGCCGAGGGGTTCTTATCCCAATGGGCATCAGGAGCATCAAGGTAAAGAGTTGCTGAATACTTTTTACCCGGCTCCAGAAAATCCAGCTTAACGCTGAGCTCCCTTGAATTCTCATCGGTTACCGCACCAATAAACCAACGGTTTGTTCCGCGTTCCTGACGGGCAATGGTAACATAATCGCCAACTTCACCGTTAAGCACCCTGGTTTGCTCCCAGTTTA
>JAGPFZ010000033.1 GCA_018056245.1 Bacteroidales bacterium | reverse complement strand
AGGCTCATATCGTGAAGGAATATCCATAAGTTAAATAATTTGTTCTTTAAAATTAAGGTGCAAAATTAGTAAAATTCCTTAAGTATATAGAGCTTATTTTTAAGCGTGAAGAAGTCAAATAAGTTATCTAAACTTATTGAGTTGCTAATTCTGCTCTGCAGTCAATTAGAAAACCATTGTTTGATTGACCGGATTCAGGTTTGGTTGTTAATGCCTGCTCATGAAATTTTGTAATAGTTTTCTATAATTTTTCTGAAGTATGATTCAGGCAGGATTTTTTTTATAAATACTGAAAGTTTTTGTTCGAATGAACCTATAATATATCGCTGGGAAGGATTTTTAAGGTTTATAATCTTTTCAATTTTTTTTGCCATTATATCGGGCGTCCAACCATTCGTTTCGTCGTGTTCAATTTTTGAGAGGGCATTTGAATATAGTTGGTAATAAGGATCATTTTCATCGGTAGGAGCAAGATATTTCTTTCTGCTTATTGTATTATTTGTATGAAAGTCACCAGGATTAATTACCACAACTTTGATGTTGAACGGTCTGACTTCCATGCGCAGTGCCTCGCTCAATCCTTCGATGGCGAATTTGCTTGCGGAGTATATTCCCTGAAAAGGCAAACCTATCATACCTCCTATAGAACTGAAATTGATAATTAATCCGCCTCCCTGATTACGCATTACTGGCAGAATTTTTCTGATAAGAAGGACGGTTCCCATGAAATTGGTTTTCATCTGGAGCCTGATGAATTCTTCAGGAATAGTTTCAATTGGCCCTCCCGAATGCATGCCAGCATTGTTAATCAGGACATCAATTCGATTTTCAGATTTGATTAATTGTTCAACGGCGGTATCTATTGATAAAGGATCTGTAAGGTCCATTTTAAGAATCTTAATGTCACTGTTAATATCTGTCTCTCTTCTTACCGTACCGTAAACGATATGACCTTTTTTTGCAAGCAACAAAGCAGTTTCTTTTCCAAAGCCTGACGAGACGCCTGTAATAAGGATTACTTTTTTCGGTAAGGGCATATTAATAAGTTGTTAAGTTTTTAATCTTTTTATTTTGTTATTATTTAAAATTTAGTTGTCATTACTGCAATATTCCGAGCTTTTTTGCTGTTTTTGAGATTTTTTCAACAGCAATATCTACCTGTTCATTCGTATGTGTAGCCATCAGAGAGAATCTTATCAGGGAGTTTTCTTTAGGAACTGCAGGTGAAACCACAGGATTTACAAAAACGCCTTCTGAAAGAAGCATTTGTGTTAATTTCAAAGTTTTAGTATCATCACGAATAAATAATGGTATAATAGGAGATTCAGTTTTTCCGGTGTCAAAGCCGGCCGATTTTAAACCCTTAAGAGCATAATTTGTTACATCCCATAGTCTTTGAATTCTTTCCGGTTCGCTTTCCATGATATCGAGTGCAGCCAGTACTGATGCAGCAGAGGCGGGAGTAATACTGGCGCTGAAAATCAGTGAACGGGAATTATGTTTTATATAATTTATTATTTCTTTATCGGAAGCAATAAAACCGCCAAGTGAGGCAAGAGATTTAGAAAAAGTTCCCATAATCAAATCCACTTTGTCGGTAAGGCCGAAGTGTGAAGAAGTACCTGAACCATTTTTACCCAGAACACCTATAGAATGGGCATCGTCAACCATTATAGACGCATTGTATTTTTCGGCCAGTTTAACTATTCCGGGAAGATTAGCTATGTCTCCTTCCATGGAAAAGATACCGTCAACAACAATTAATTTTATACTGTCGGGTTTGCAGAGTTTTAACTTTTTTTCAAGTGATTCCATGTTGTTGTGGGCAAATTTGAGTACTTTTGAGAAAGAAAGTCTGCTTCCCTCAATTATTGAAGCATGATCGAGTTCATCGAGCAATATATAATCCTTCCTCCCTCCAAGTATTGAAACCACTCCTAAATTAACCTGAAAACCTGTACTGTAACATAAAGCGTTTTCTTTTCCTACAAGATTTGCAAGCCTTTCCTCAAGTTGTATATGGATATCAAGAGTGCCATTAAGGAAACGTGAACCGGCGCAACCTGTACCATACTTGTCAATAGCTTTTTTTGCAGCTTCCTTTATTTTAGGATGATTTGTCAGACCAAGATAACTGTTCGAACCGAACATAAGAACTTTCATTCCGTTCATTGTAACTACCGTATCCTGATCCGATTGAATCTCTCTGAAATAAGGATAGATTCCTGCTTCCATAGCTTTCTGTGGAGCATCATACGATGATAATTTTGTTTTTAAAATTCCCATCTCTTTTATTATCTTGTTGTTTAAACGGCCGTAAAAATAATAAAAAAACTGTCGTTGCAAATTATACTAAAAAATCAGTCAGTTATAATAAATCAAAAATAGCTGTATTTTTATATCAATTAGTATTTAAAATGCACGAAAACATTTTTTATTCCGACATTTATTTATCCTCCGAACCTAAACCAGGTTTCAAAACATGGCTTTTACGCGATAACTGGTTGTATTTTGTGATTAATTATCTCGGCATAGTTATAAGAAGCTGTCGTAAGGCACTAAAAGGAATATACGGTGATAAAGAATGGGCTGATTCGTCAATAGAGATTTTGAGACTTATAGAGAAAGTTGGCGGACGGTTCATGATTTCGGGCATGGATAACATTTTAAAGGCTGCAGGCCCTGTTGTTTTCGTCAGCAATCACATGAGTACGCTTGAAACTATGATTTTCCCTGGGATTATAGCTCCACGTTTAAAAGTAACATTTGTGGTCAAAGAAAGCCTTGTTAAACATCCTTTGTTTGGGCCTGTTATGCGTTCAAGAAATCCGGTGGTTGTATCGCGTAAGGATGCAAGAAAAGATTTCGAAACAGTGATGAACTGCGGAGCTGAACTGCTATCGGAAGGTATTTCAATTATCATCTTCCCTCAGGGAAGAAGAAGTAATATATTCAAACCGGAAGAGTTCAATACACTTGGGGTAAAACTGGCAAAAAAAGCAGGGGTGCCGGTTGTGCCAATCGCAATAAAAACCGACTTCTGGGGCAACGGAAAGATTATCAAAGAACTGGGTAAACTCGACCACAGAAAAATAATATATATAAAGTTCGGAATACCTTTCCCTGTGAAAGGGACAGGAAGAGAAGAAAATCAATACATTGTAAAGTTTATTCAGGAGAATCTCAATGCGTGGTGTGATTAAGAAACAAAAATTAAATCCTGCAAATTTATTCAAAAGGTAAACTTTCATTTGACCTATAACCATAACCACTAACATAAATAAATAACTCTGACTATCTATTTTCCGGGCAAAATCACCATCGTTCCTATAATACCCATCGGCTGTGACAAAATCAAACACAATGTGAATTTCTATTTGATTCCGAAGTATCTCCCCTGCTAATTCTATTTTCGTTTTAAAAACCCTCTCCGATTCCGGTATCCCTGCCTCTTTATAACGAACCGAATCATCTCATCAATCCTTTGGAAGGTATAAGCGCCCGTCAACTATCGAAGCAAAATCACTATAACAAGCAAAAACTGCAACCTGACTATTAGCTATTTTATCAACATAACCACAATATCGTTGCTCAACTCCAACACTGCCATCTTCCTTCTTAGCCCAACCACTCTCATCAATTATCAACCCCGTTATCTTTCTCTCTGGCAAAACTGAACTCACACTGTTGGCTACATGGTCTACCAACATCAGCCCATCCCACTCGGATCTAGTAATGAAATGTTGCATTTGAAAATAATCGACACCCTACTCTTCTCTTATCCGTTCAATGTTCCGCATCTGACTTTTAATTATCTCCATTGAATATTTTTCTGCCTTATCAAAAAAAACTTCGTCATATTACTAAAAATACCTCTCTATTCAATAAAATAGCAACCTAACCTCCTATTAGCAGAGGCCAATGTTTTTCTCTAATCTTTACTATTTTTACGTCTAATTAAACATTACTCCGATCGATAAATCTATTTTTCGATTCTTTTAAAATTATAAAATCCAACATTTATCAAAACATTACACTAATTTTTTTAATCCGTCAAAGTAAAATAAAGTTAAAAAATGTTAAAAATATTATTTGTATTTGAAAAAATGTTTGCTTTTATAAATTAATATTTATATTTTAGTGTTTTATTATGTATAACTGTTACATTAAAACAAATTTGGTATTAGTTGGTAATTGTTTTATTAAGACAAAAAGAGAAACACAGTTTTATTACTAATTACTAAAATTTTATTTGGGTATGATGCATCAGGTTCAGATAAAAGTTTTATTATAATAAGTGTGTAAAATACACTAATAAAATTAAGAATAATATGTAAAGATTTATAGAACATATAACCGAAAATATCAGATTATTTGTAATAATAATAATTATTTTGTAATAATAATAACCAATAAACCCTAAAACTAAGTTGATATGAAAAAAATATTTTTATTGTTTTTTCTGACTGCTGTTTCACTTAATAGTTTCAGTCAGACGTCGGTAGCTATGACTGTCGACGCTGGAGCTTCTAAATATACTATAAGCCGCCATATCTATGGCCATTTCTCAGAACATCTCGGACGGTGTATTTATGATGGTTATTGGGTTGATCCTTCTATGCCAGTGCCAAAACAAGATCATACGGCTCGACATTGTTGACGCATTGAAAAAGATAAGGATTCCGAATCTTCGTTGGCCGGGCGGTTGTTTTGCCGATGAATACCATTGGCGCGACGGTATTGGTCCGAGAAACCAACGTCCTACTATGATTAATACCAATTGGGGAAATGTAACTGAAGACAATAGTTTTGGCACACATGAGTTTCTTCTTCTATGCGAACTTATAGGTGCAGAACCTTTTATTGTAGGTAACCTTGGGAGTGGCACTGTTGAGGAAATGTCGAAATGGGTTGAATACCTGAATTTCGACGGGATCAGTCCTATGACCAACCTGAGAAAACAAAATGGTCGTGAGAAGCCATGGGGCGTGACCTGGTTTGGTGTAGGAAACGAAAACTGGGGTTGCGGCGGTAATATGACACCCGAATATTATGTTACACAGTACAGACAGTATGCAACGTTCATTAAAAATTATCCGGGTGCGGCAGTTAGAAAAATAGCTTCCGGTGCCAATTCGGGCAACTATAACTGGACAGATGTTCTGATGGCAGGATTGGCGCCTGGTGGGAGAGGAAATGTTTGGGGTTTGGATTTTCACTATTATACACGTCCACCCCGAGGAAATTTCGGGCAGGGACAGGCACAGAAACAGATTCCCAGCCAGGCTTCGGCAACAAATTTCACCGAGGCAACTTATTTTGGAACAATGAGAAATGCACTTAGAATGGAGCAATTAATCAGAGGACATGATTCTGTTATGACAAAATATGACCCCCAAAAGAGAATTGCGCTTGTAGTGGGCGAATGGGGTATATGGTGCGATCCTGAACCAGGCACAAATCCGAGCTTCCTGTACCAGCAGAACAGCCTGAGGGACGCACTGCTTGCTGGCTCTACACTTAATATTTTCAATAACCACTGCGACAGAGTAAAAATGGCACAACTTGCCCAGACGGTCAATGTGTTACAGGCACTAATCCTTACCGAAGGTCCTAAAATGATTTTAACCCCGACCTATCATGTTTTCGATATGTATAAAGTTCATCACGATTCAAAAATGCTACCTGTGAGTTTTAAAAGTCCCGACTATGTGCTTGAAGGACAAAGCCTGCCAGCTCTCAATGCATCGGCCTCACAAGATTCTACAGGAATCGTCCATGTAACACTTGTGAACATTGACCCGAATAATTCGATAAACATAAGCATAACACTGAACCAGGTAAAGTGGTCAACAGTTACAGGACAGATACTTACATCGTCTAAAATTACCGATATAAACACATTCGACAAACCGAACACAGTTGTTATTCAGAAATTTAATGGCGCCAGGAAACAAGGCGATCTTCTTAATGTTGCATTGCCGGCTAAGTCGGTCGTCTTGCTGGTACTTAAATAAATCCGATATATTATCTTAATTATTGAATGCTTGAATTACACGGCATATTGTTCCGGAATAACTATTGCAGTAATTTTCCCATGGTTACAACATAAGTGATTATGTGAAATTCGATCCTAAATTAACCCTTAACTGATAACTAACCTAAAACATGAATGCCTATGAGAAGAGAAAGCCAGTAAAGTATCGTGACTTCTAAGTTACACAGAATTATCGAGTTAGTATAATAATTCGTTATTCAATATTTATCTCTAATATCTTTAACAATTTTAATAGTCATGGGAAAAAATAATAAACTATGAAAAAAATAAGATCTTACTATCGATTAATAAGTATGATGATAATACTGATATTCTTACTGACCGGGCAAAATTTATTTGCCCAAGCGGTAGAAGTAAGTGGTATTATCAAAGACGAAAATGGAAAACCAATTATTGGTGCCACAGTACTTGAGAAAGGTACTTCAAATGGTACGCTTAGTAATCTTAACGGAGAATTCCGTCTTACAGTTAGTAGCAAGGATGCTGTTCTACAAGTTAGCTTTATTGGACTTCAAAGTAAGGAAATTCCACTAAACGGTCAGACATTTTTCAATATTATCATGACTGAGAGTGTTTTGGAATTAAGTGAAGTTGTGGTTATTGGATATGGGCAACAGAAGAAGGAAAGTGTCATTGGGGCAATTTCCCAATTATCTACTGACGAAATATTGAGTACGGCAGCGTCTAATATAACCCAAGCCATTTCGGGTAAAATTTCCGGTGTGATAACCTCTCAAGCATCCGGAATTCCGGGTTCCGACAACGCTCAGATTTATATCAGGGGTCGTGCTACTTTCGCAGGAGATGCACAACCAATTGTTTTAGTTGACGGAGTGGAACGTGATTTTTCTCAAATAGCTCCTGATGATATCCAGACTATATCCGTATTAAAGGATGCATCAGCAACAGCCGTATATGGTGTGCGGGGTGCGAACGGAGTTATTCTGGTTACCACCAAACGGGGACAGGATCAAAAACCAGTAGTGAGTTTAACAGCCAACTGGCAGTCACAAAGTCCTACCCGAAAGGATACTTACCTGAATTCATACCAGTCGGTTCTTCTTTTAGAAGAAGCCTTGTCTAACGACAATCTTCCTTCTCAGTTTTCAGCTTCAGACATCGAAATGTACCGTAAATCATCTGCTGGAGAGTTAAGTGGTGTGGATGCACTACTTTATCCTGATGTTGATTGGTATAAAACTATTTTACGTTCTTCAGCCCCTTCTCAAAGATATAATGTTAATGTTCAGGGAGGAACTAAAAGGATACACTACTTTGTGTCCGGAGAATATTATAATCAGCGAGGATTATTTAAAAATTTAAGCTTGGATAAATATGGAAATGAATCAAATACCAATTTTAGAAGATACGGATTCAGATCAAACCTTGATTACTTATTATCCAAAAATCTTAAAATGTCCGTAAATTTTGGAACGCGCTTTGAAGAACGTACCGGACCTAATGCTTCTGAGAGTGAAATTTTTTATGAGTTGAACCATAGCCCGGGATGGCTTTTCCCTGTGAGTTATACTGTCGGGGAGGAGGGTTCAGAAAAGATACTATATGGTGGTACTGCACAATACCAAAACAATATAGCTGCACAATTTGCTGTAGGCGGTTTTTATAAAGCTACAAATACCATTAATGAAATCAATGGTATTGTTGATTACAATTTGGATTGGCTCACAAAGGGTTTAAAAGCCAAGGGGATGATGTCTTTTGATTATAATGCATATTATAACCGACGATTTATAGCTAATTTTTCAACCTATGAGCTAATTGACAGGAATAACTATAATTCAATTGAGGCATATAACAGATATGGTACTGATTCAAAGTTAAGTTACGCCGGTGCGAATCATAGTAATATTATGAAGATTTACTTTGAATTCCAGCTTAATTATGCCAGAAGATTTGGTATGCACGATGTTACTGCAATGGTGTTATATAACCAGAACGATCGACGTGCGAATGCTGCGTTACCTCAGCGTTATCAAGGATTAGTTGGTCGTGTAACTTATAGTTATAAAGATCGCTATCTGATGGAATTCAATGCCGGTTATAATGGTTCTGAGAACTTCGCGAAAGGCAATCGTTTCGGATTTTTCCCTGCTTTTTCAATTGGATGGAGAATCACTCAGGAAGAGTTTATGGCGTCAACACAGAATTGGCTTAATAATCTTAAAATTAGAGGAACATATGGTCAAGTTGGTAATGATAATTACAGAGGTCAACGATTCTTATATGAAGAAAAATGGATCCAGGGTAGTAATTATATCTTTGGAACAACTACAGCATCAACTATTTCCGAAGGAGCATATCCTAACTTCCGTGTAACATGGGAACGTGCTGTTAAATACAATTTAGGTATCGAGATTGGTTTATGGAAAGATTTACTTAAAGGTAACATTGATTTTTTTAGCGAAACACGAGACAATATCTTAACAGATTACTTAAGTCGTCCTATGTGGATTGGTGTGAGTATGGTTGCCGGTAATTTGGGGAAAACTAAAAATAGTGGTTTTGAAATAGAATTAAATCATGCAAGGATTACAGGCAGGAATTTTGATTACTACGTAGGTTTAACTTATGCTCATGCGAAAAATGAGATTATTAATATGGATGAGCCCGAATCAAAAACTGATTACAGGAAGCGTGAAGGACATTCGATTGGTCAATATTTTGGTTTGGTAAGCGAAGGATTTATTACAGCAGCAGATTTAGCGAATCCTAACCTTCCTGTTTCTACTTATGGTGACGTTAAGGTAGGAGACCTGAAATATAAAGATGCAAATAATGA
Organism: Bacteroidales bacterium; assembly: GCA_018056245.1. Taxonomy (GTDB): domain Bacteria; phylum Bacteroidota; class Bacteroidia; order Bacteroidales; family VadinHA17; genus LD21. The sequence goes on along the minus strand of JAGPFZ010000033.1, from coordinate 14,210 downwards.
TGGTTATATTGATGAACGCGATGTAATGGCTATTGGATATAATGATGTTCCTGAGAACACCTTCTCGCTTACATCAGGCTTTAATTATAAGGGTCTGGGATTCAATATGGTGTTCCAGGGTGTAAGTCATGTGAGCCGTTATTATGATGCTGAAGCCATGTATGCATTTATAAACGGAGGTAAGGTGAAAGAACATCACCTCGGCCGCTGGGATCCTTCCCAGAGCGAAGCGTATAATTTGACTAATGCTAAATATCCTCTGCTACATTATGATAACTTTGGAGATCATAATCAACGATTGAACTCATTTTTCCTGCAAAATGGAGCTTTTATACGATTAAAGAATATTGAATTAAGTTATACACTTCCTGCCTCATGGACAAAATCAGCTGGTATAAGCAATTGCAAATTATATGTGAATGCCAATAACTTATTTACCTGGGACCATTTAAACTCTATTGCTGATCCGGAAAGTAACGGCTCTAACCGTTATCCTATTATGAAAACAATAAATTTTGGAGTTAACGTAAAATTTTAAAAATCATGAATAAAATATTTATTATAATTGTAGTATTAGGGATCTCAGTTGTTGCATTGACCTCTTGTGAGGATATGTTTGGCGACTTTCTCGATAAAGATCCGAGTAATGAGTTAACAGAAAGCCAGGTTTTTAGTGACTGGTATACCACATCACAGTTTCATTTTAACACATATTCTTATTTACGGCATGGGGCATTGAGAATTCAAAATTCTTGGTTGGATGCAGCAACAGATTTAGCAGTAACCAGCTATTCAACTGGTGGTGTTCGCACCACATTTAATATCGGAAATTATTACGGAATTGCTGGTGCGAATGAACTAATCGAAACATGGAAGCATTATTATGAGGGAATTCGGAAATGTAACCTAATTTTATCGAAAATTGACGATGTCCCTAAAGCGTCTGATTTAAGTGAAGAAAAATATCAAACAGATAAATTAAACTATAAATCAGAAGCTCGTTTTTTACGTGCATACTTTTATTGGGAAATGTTTTTAAGATATGGGCCAATTCCTATAATTACAGTTGTACTTGATCCGGAAGGTGATGTATTAAGTGATTACACAACACGTCCTACCACTAAGCAATATGTTGTAGATTTTATTCTGGATGAATTAGCCGACTGCGAAAGTGGATTAATGTCATATAGTGATGGATTTAAACCTGCAAATGCCGGACGAATTAGCAAACCAATGGCTAGAGCCTTATATTCAAGAATTATGCTTTATATGGCAAGTGACCGCTTTAGTAGTGAATCAGGTATCACCTGGACTGAAGCGGCAGATGCTGCAAAAAGCTTTATCGTTGACTATGGTAGTAATTATCTTTTATTCAATAATTCTGACGGGAAAACTGCTTACACAAATGCCATTCTCAGGACACCTTACGAAGGAGCTAATAGAGAAGTTATCTTTTATCGTAATGATAGAAAAATTGGATGGAGTGGAATTAGTAATGATTCACCAATTGGAGAAGGTGGTAATGGAGGTTTATGTCCTTCTCAAAACCTTATTGATATGTACGATATGAAAGACGGTTCTTCTCCTTTTGCAGCATATGATGAAACCGGAGCTCCAGTTTATACTGGTACCGGAGCACCTGCTATCAATGTTGCAAGTGGATACTCGGAAGAAAACCTTTGGAGTAACAGGGATCCACGTCTTGCTGCAACAGTTTTATATCATGGTGTACCTTGGGGCAATGGGACAATAAATGTTATTAAAGGTCAACGCGATAATCCAATTGGTAATGTCAATTCCACACCTACAGGTTATTATGTGCGCAAGTATATTCCTGAAGTTATATTAAGTGCTGACCGCACAGGTACCAGCTATCGTAATTGGATTATTATACGTTATGCAGAGATTTTATTAAATTATGCTGAAGCAATGAATGAAGCGGGTGGTCCATCTTCCGATGTTTATAATTCATTGAATCAAATACGTCATCGTGCAGGTATAACCGGTAATGTAGAAGATCGCATTGATTTGACTTCTTCCAAAGAGAATATGCGAAAGTTCATTCGCAAAGAAAGAACAGTTGAACTTGCTTTCGAAGAGCATAGGAGCTGGGATGTTCGTCGTTGGAATGTAGCTACTGAAGCACTTTCACGTGATATTTATGGAGTTGAAGTTAATTCAGATAGTACTATTTCCAGAAAAGTTGCACAAAATCGTGTTTTCGAAGAAAAAATGTACCTCTATCCTATTCCGGAAACAGAAGTTTGGATAACGGGCATTCAAAACAATGCCGGATGGTAATCATTTAATTGAGTTATAATATATGGAATATAATATGTAATAAAATGAAAAAAATGAAAAATATTAATATTATTCCGGCGCGAGTTTTTAGACTTTTGCTGATGGGAATATTTTCCCTCATTGCGATTACAACCTTTGCGCAAGAGGAACAGATTTTAAAAGGACGAATAATTGATCCCAAAGGAAATCCAATTTCCGGTGTAGTCGTTAATGCAGAAGAATCACTTCATTTTACACTCTCAGACAAAGACGGTAACTTTAGTCTTGATAGAGTAAAAATGGGGGATGGAATTATTTTTTCGCTTCCGGGATATATAAGCAAAACGGTAATAGCCGATTTTAGAGAAAATTTTCAAGTTATACTGGAACCTGATTTAGATGAATATTTACAGACTACTCCTGTTGCATTTGGCAGAAAAGAAAAGAAATTTGTAACTGAAGCTACTTCTGTAGTTACAGGAGAAGAGCTGGAAAAATTTCCAGTAATAGTATTGGAGAATGCCTTACCCTCAACAGTTAATGGTGTAGAAACATATGAATGGAGCAGTGAGCCTGGCGCAGCAGCAACAGGTGTATTTATCCGTGGTCTGAGAACGATGAACAGACGGGCTCGTGCCCCCCTGGTTATTGTGGATAATGTTGAGAGAGATATGACGTTTTTAGATGCTTATTCGATAGAAAATATTACGATTTTAAAAGATGCTCCATCTACTGCTATTTATGGAATGAGAGGTGCTAATGGTGCAATTGTGGTAACTACAAAACGAGGTGAATCTGGCCGTGCAAAGATTTCATTTACTCACGAGATGGGTTTCCTGAATCGTATAGGGAAAATGAAAAATCAGAATTCATACGATATGGCCATTACCCGTAACCGAGTTATGGATTTGGATGGGCGTGACCCAATGTTTTCCGCAAGAGATATTGAGATGTATCATCGTCTGGTTAATGGAGAAAAACTAACAGGAATGGCTCAATACAGATATTACAACACCGACTGGAATGACCAAGTTTATAGAGACAATGCACCTCAGAACAGAACCAATTTTACGATTAGCGGAGGAGGTAATATTGCAAGATACTTTGTTTCTTTCTCTTCTTTAAAACAAGAAGGTCTCTGGGATGACTTTTGGGCGGAGTATAACGATTATAGCACTCAAGCTATACTGAATCGTTACAACCTTCGATCAAATGTAGATATAGATGTAACTGATTTTCTTAATGTATCATTGGATTTAGGTGGAAGGATTGATTTTACCCGACGGCCTAACACGAGTACATTTAATATTTTAACATTTGGTAACATTGAATGTAATCCTATGGAGCCTGTTTTTAATCCGAACGGTACAGTTTATGGGTCGGCTACAGCTCAGAATGCCGGACGTTATATTGCTGGTACCGGATTAGCACAGGAACGTCGTCGTGGGATATACAGTACCGTTAATGTTACTGGTAATTTAGATGCGTTATTACCCGGGTTAAAAGCAAATGCCAGCATTAGTTTTGACTCTTTCGAAAGATTTATATTCAACCAATCAGCTAGTATGAATCAGTATAATTACAAATACACCGAAGTTGAGAATTTAACTGATGTTTCACAAATTAAGTATACTCGTTACAGAACGTTTCGTGCGTTGGGAGCCCCAAGTACCAGCACTTCTGACTATGCATTCAATACTAATTTCAGAACCGGACTGACTTATGCTAATACATTTGGCAAACACACAGTGAATGCCCAGACATTTATACGTACCTTTAAAAACGAAACAGCTGGTTCAAGTTCTTCTAACCGATATTTGTCATACAATGGACAAGTTAATTATGTATATGATAACAGATACATATTATCGGGAAATGTGTCATATATGGGATGTGATAACTTTGCGCCAGGTTATCGTTTTGGCTGGTTCCCGGGAGTTTCTGCCGGCTGGGTTCTTTCAGAGGAATCCTGGTTAAATAACGAAAATATCAGCCTGCTAAAACTTAGAGCATCTTTTGGACGTGCAGGACAATCCAATGTAGTAACCAGTAAATATCCTTACCAGGGAACATATGTTTTGGGTAATGGATATGACTTCGGTACTTCACGATCTACTATTCAGGGAACATATGAAAGCACAGCCGGAAATTATAATATCCTGTGGGAAATTTCAGACATGTTGAATCTGGGATTGGATTTTGATTTATTTCAGAAAAAGTTGTATGGTACTGTTGATGTATTTAAAGAATGGCGTTCCGGTATTCTGGTTCAACGTTCTAATATTCCTTCTCTCTTTGGTGTCACAGTGCCTCTTGACTCGTATGGCAAAGTAGAAAGCAAAGGATTTGAAGTATCTTTAGGACACCAGAATAGAATTGGAAGTTTTACATACTCTATATTAGGACAGGTAACCTGGAATACCAACATAATAACAGAGATGGATGAACTGGAGCCTGATGTTGAGTGGCAGCGTAAAACTGGAAAACGGATTTATGATGATACCGAGGTTGCCACTATATATGAACAAGCATGGACAAACCACTACGGTGTAGGAGGATGGAATATGTTCAGGTTTGTGCAATGGGCAAGTGATCCGGCTAAAATTGCCACTAGCAAGGAAGATGCCATTGCTAATCCTGAAAAATATCCGTATAATACTGCTTCAAGTGGTGGTCAGAAATTGGGGACACCTGTTTTCGAAGATTTAAATGGAGACCGTCAGATTGATGTTCTTGATAAGGCTCCGGATAGTTTTACCATGATACCGGAATTGCTCCCTTCTATAAATATTACCCTTGGGTGGAAAGGTTTTGATGCCCGCATAGTAGTGGATGGCTACTTAAATCGTTCGGTATTTTTATCTCCAGCCATGGCCTGGTCAGGATGGGGTAATATGGGAACTCAGGAAGTTGTTCATGTATGGGGATATTATAACAGCGACCCCAATGATCCCCGTAATGTTAATGCCAAATATCCCAGACCAACTTATAGCGGTTATGAACCCATTGGTAGTGACAGAGGTTCCGGAACTTACAAAAATGATATCTGGATAAGGAGGGGAGACTATTTATCTCTTCGCAATGTAGAGTTCGGATATTCATTACCTAAATCATTAATTGCCAGAGTAGATATCACAGAATGTAGAATTTACCTTAGTGGCTATAATTTAATGTATAAATCTTTTGATTTACCAAAAGATGTTGACCCGGAAAAACCAATGAGTTATGTCTGGTGGTATCCGAAAACCAAGTCTTTCTCATTGGGTATAAGAATAGGTTTCTAATTTAAATTTAATAAATATTATTAAGATGAATAAGTTAATAACATATATTATAGGTGCATTATTATCCCTTGTCATGGCCTCATGTACTGATTTCCTTGATAAGGAATATGATCTTTCATTATCAGATGAAGAGGTATTCTCTAACGAAGTTAATACACGTGGATTTTTGGCTAATATGTATAATAATATCCCTAATGGGTTCGCTCCTTTTACTAACGGCCAGTTTAAGGGAGCTACCACTGACTGTATGACTGACAATGCAGTTTCTTATTGGAATGTACATTATTGGCATGGTGTGCAAACTGATAGTTATGATGCAAAAAATCATCCTTTTCTGAACGATTATTGGTCAAATAATCTTATTGGAATAAGAAAAGCCAATCAGTTTCTTAAAAATGCCAAAAGGTCCGTTGTTGGTAGTAAATTATACGATCAATATATGGCTGAAGCAAGGTTATTGCGTGCTATGTTCCATTTTGAATTAATCCGCTGGTTTGGGGCTGCTCCAATTATTGGCGATAATGAGGCAGGAATACCAATTGTATTTGAAATAAGCCGTGCGGAAGAGATGAATATGGAACGTACTGATCCAGCCGTAGCATTAAAATGGGTTGCCGATCAGTGTGATCTGGTAAAAGATGTACTACCATTCCGTTACGAGAATGAAATTGTAGATTGGGGACGTGTGAGCGGAGCTGTAGCTTATGCATTAAAATCCCGAGCTCTTCTTTATCGTGCTTCTGAGTTAAATAACACTGGTAATAATTCAGCATATTGGACTGAAGCGGCTCAGGCTGCTAAAGATTTCATTTCAGTTAATACCCAAAAAGGTAATCCTTATAGATTGTACAGTACAGGAAATCCAGACAATGATTATTACGAATGTTTTGCTATAACTCCAACACTAAATTATGAATTCATTCTATGCTATGAACCCTGGGCAACAACCACAATTGAAACGTCTTTAGCTCCTTGTGGATTTGCTGGACAACTTACCTCTACTGGTCGTACTAATCCGACTCAAAATCTGGTAGATTGTTATGAAACAAAGAATGGCTTGCCAATTGATAAAGATCCTTCATATGACCCTCAGAATCCTTATGTTAACCGCGACCCGCGTTTAGACCAGAGCATCTTTCACCATGGGTCCATGTGGGGAGATATAGAACATGAAGAGTATCGCGCTGTAGATGTTTCCTTTCCTAATGGGAAAGATTACAAAGAGCTTCATGGAGGTACTTTAACAGGATATTATCTTAAAAAATACGTGAACAATATATCCTATAAGGTTCCAAGTACTCCGATACATGGCTGGCCAGTGTATAGATATGGAGAAATTCTGTTAAATGCAGCAGAAGCAATTAATGAAGCTGAAGGACCTGATGCAGCTTACCAATACATAAACGAAATCAGGGCTCGTGTTGGCATGCCCCCCTATTCCGGAATGACAAAAGAAGAGTTGCGTGAGAGAATTAGAAATGAACGACGGATTGAGCTTTGTTTCGAGGATCATAGATTTTTTGATGAACGCCGTTGGAAAATATTTGAAGGACAGACTATGATTTCAGAAGTGACAAAACCTTATTATCAGCAGTATTACAACTTATATGGAGTTACCGTAACGAATCCAAGTACTCCTGTTTATGAATACAGACTGGCAGATACGTATCCAGTGCGAGTATTTAACAGTCCTAAAAACTACTTATTCCCACTGCCGGATGCTGACGTAAAAAGGGCACCTAAGCTGGGCCAAAATCCGGGTTGGGAACTTTAAAAACTAAACTTATAAGATACCGACACGTGCATTGTTAACATTCTTTGGGAAGTTTTGTCGCGGAACAGGTTTTGGTGGATAAAAAAGATTATCAGACCGGGGAAATGATTTTGATAAAATAACATACTTTGTAACAATGTATTACTGTTTAAGGAAAGAATAAAAAAATTAAATTTAAACTTAATTATTATGATTATTATGAAAAGGAAAAGTTGTTTTGTTGTCCATCTGACAATGTCACTAATATTACCTATTGCCGTACTTATGGTGATAGCGACATTAGGGACAGGGTGCAGTTATTCTCCACCCAGATTAGGAGGGCCGTGTGATATCTACGCAGCTGACGGTTGCCCTTGTGTTGCTGCCCACAGCAGCACCCGCGCATTATATGCAGCTTACAACGGCCCGCTTTATCAGGTTATGCGACAATCGGACGGTAAAACCATGGACATTGGTGTAGTAAAACCTACCAAGGACAATCCGGGTGGATATGCCGATGCAGCTGCCCAGGATGCATTTTGTGCCAACACCTACTGTTTTATTACCACTATCTATGATCAGTCAGGTAATGAAAATCACCTTTATCAGGCACCCCGAGGAGGAACAGGCGCTCCACCCATGATGGGCGGATTTAATAGTCTTCCAATCGCCGACATGGCGCCGGTTACACTCATGGGTCACAAAGTCTACGGTATCTTCATTGCACCGGGTATGGGCCTCCGCCAGAATGATCCCAGGGGCACTGCAGTTGATGACCAGGCAGAAGGTCAGTACTGGGTCATTAACGGTCATCACTACAATTCTGGCTGCTGCTTCGACTACGGCAACGCTGAGATAGATAGTCGAGATGACGGCGACGGTACCATGGAAACCACATACTACGGCAATTCCAGGGGATGGTATTATGGCCAGGGTACAGGCCCATGGATCATGTCTGACCAGGAGAACAACCTTGTGGGTTGTGTTAATGAATCTCCAAACGATAAGTACTGTCCTGATCTGCCCACCATTACCTGGCGCTTTGTAACCGCAACAATGGATGGCGAACCAGGTCACTGGAGGACTATGGGCGGAGACGCACAGCGCGGTGACCTTAAAATGATGTTTGACGGACCACGAATTATCAATGACAAAGGAACGCGTCCTGAATTAACAAGCAGTTATGATCCTATGCGTAAACAGGGAGCTATCCTTCTGGGTAACGGCGGCGACAACAGCAACGCTTCACAGGGTACCTTCTACGAGGGGGCAATGACTGCTGCGGGTACATTCCCCACAAAAGAAACAAACCAGAAGATACAGGCCAATATAGTGGCTGCGGGTTACGATGTGCCTCGTCTGAGCATAGCTCCGGCCAATGCAACTGATATGCCTCCTGGTCTCCAGACCTTCTCACCCAGATCGCCACAGAACACGACCCTTACATATACAAATACAACAGGTGCTCCGGTAAGGGATCTTAACCTGAGCATTACCCTTCCAAGGGGATGGAAAGCTGTTGTTGAAAACTCTACAGAAACTTCAAAGAAGTTCACAGATCAGATAGAACCCGGTGCTACCGTAAATGCAATTTTCACTGTAACTTCAGGGTCACAGGCTTTCAATGGTGATCTTATTGGCAAAGCTTCATGGAATGCTGCTAATGGTAAATCTCAAACAGAAACAGCAATTGAAAAAGTCCGTAATGTAAGTCCGGTAAAGATAAACGAATTCCGCATCAGTGACGGTTCCAACACAACGAACTCTTTCATCGAACTATATAACGCCGGTGACAATGAAGTTGACATTTCAAACTGGACACTAACTATGCGTCCATATCAGCTGCCAATCTTTTCTTCCATAAATGTTCCGGCCGGGACAAAGCTTGCGTCAAATGGTTTTTACCTGTTAGGCTTGTCCACTTCCGGACTGGCTGTTCCTGCCAAAAAAGGGGAATCAATCATTTATGTAAGGAGCACGACTGGTATGTCGGCAGGTGATGTAATTGAGATAGGCGAAGGTGCCAACATGGAAAGGCGTACGATAAAAAGTGTAGGGACAGCAGCAGGTGTTCCTCCGGGAGCTTCCACGGGGATCCGTTCAGCTGCACCCGACAACCCTCCGACAATCTGGCAGCCTCTTCCTGAAGGTCCGGTTATTACTATTCCCAAAGGATCAACAAACATACCTGTAGCGAGCGTGACAGGTATCATGGAAGGCCAGAAGATTGGCATAGGATATGGCGCCACATATCCAGTGGCACTTAACCCAATTGAAAAGTACGAGGTGGTTACGGTTACGCAAGTAGGCAAGCCGGGTACGCAGGGATGGCTATCAATGGATGCAAAGGCAGGCGATACAAATATAAAGGTTTATCCTATCGGAGATATTTCTGTTGGCGACAGGATAAGACTGGATATTGACAGTGAAGGTCATGGCATTGAGTGGGTAACAGTGACAAAAGTAGGAACACAGTCTGTTCGTAGCACTTTTAATGGACCGTTAGCGGATAATGAAGATCCTGGCACCGGACTTGATCTGGCAGAACCACTTAAGTTTGATCATTCATCCAATTTGCCATTCGCTTGCAATGGAACAGGGATCACCTTTGAGCCGGCAACGGCCTTTGATCACTCAAGCAACGAGCCGGTTCTTCCGCTTGGTACCGGTATAACACTCGACCAGCCTCTGAGCATGGATCATGAGATCAATTCAGTAGTACGTGACGAGAAGGTAACAATTGCAGGTTACCAAGGAACGATAACACCAAACCAATGGTTCGGCGGTCCTACTTTTTCTACCAGAGCAGGCAATATGGTATTACGCGATGCAGCCGGCAATGTTGTTGATGGTCTCAACTACGGACTTATTGTCGATCCATGGTCAGCCGAGGGTTACCAAGGTACTTCTGGAGCCGGAGAAAGCGGTTGCAAAGCACCTTTGCCGAGTATAGCTAGTGGTATGGGCGGTTTCGGTGCTAAGGCTCCTTTTGGCAGGCCAGATGTCAGTGCCGGGCGTTATCCTGATGGAAAGGATACCGACTCCAATTGTAGCGATTTCATGCTACAGAATATAGTATACCTGCTAACAGCTGCATCTGCAGGGTCAGACAACATAAAAGTCTCAAGTGTTGCCGGCTTCAATACAGGACAGAGGATTTATATTGATAAAGGTGAAAACAGCGAAACTGTCATTATAAAGACTGTTGGTTCAGCAGGGGCTACCACAACAGAAACTTCCATCAGGGCAGGCGTCACTGCTATACCTGTTGCAAGTCTGACTGGCTTCAGCGTCGGTCAAACCATCACAATAGGAAGTGGTTCAAATGCCGAAACAGCAATTATTGCATCAATAATACGAGCACAAGGTCGTATTGGCAGCGCCAATTACATTCCAAACAACTCTATTGTAGTCACCGTTCCCCTTAAGAAAGCTCATTCTATGGGTACACAGATCTCCGGCAGTGGAATAACTATCTCTTCCACTCTGACCAAAGCTCATGGAATCGGAACACAGATAGCAAATAACTTCCCGACGCCAGGTCAGCCCAATATGTATTAGGGTATCCTGACAGGAACAAAAACTGGGATTAGTTGATAAAATTATAGAAAACTCCACGGCATTAAAGAAATTCTGAAATGCAGCAAAAAGTTTCTATTTCCAAACAAAGGAAGATCAATGTTCAGCTGCGGTGTCGGGAGACACCCAAATAGGATTGCGAACGGAAAGTTCACATGATGATCCCAAAACTTAAAGCCGATCTCCTGACTTTGACAGTTAAATAGACGTTCATTAAAAACATATTAAATTATAGATTATTAACAGATAATGTTGATAAGTTATTTTTATAATTTGCAAGGTTTTCGGTATATTTGGCAAACGCTTGTCCGCTGGTTGACGGAACAGGTAAAATTACTAAGAATCCGCAGGCGAAAGTATTTCGTGAATTTTGTCTTAAATTGAATCATGGATTTTTTCCCTGCGGATTACTTAATTTTGATAAATTATTGAAAAAACTGACTTATTAAGGATTGAATATTTAAATTTTTTAACTTAAATTTTTAAGTGTAGATATTACAATTAAATATTTTCTTTTAGTTTTGTATATAATAAATTTTGTATATAATAAATACTGTATTTAAAATGATTCGAATATTTATTATTAGTGTAATTCAATTCAACTAAATAACAATCAATTTAATATACATTAATATGACAATAATAGACTGGATCGTTTTAGGCATCTTCTTTCTTGGTCTTGTAGTCATAGCCATATGGACTGCAAAGCAGAAACAGGAAACATCTACAGATTATTTTCTTGCAGGCCGTGATGCAACATGGCTTGCCATAGGGGCTTCAATTTTTGCATCGAACATTGGTTCCGAACATCTGGTCGGACTTGCCGGCGCTGGTGCTTCCAGCGGGATGGCAATGGCCCACTGGGAGATGCATGGATGGCTTATACTTTTACTCGGATGGGTTTTTGTTCCTTTTTATTCAAGGAGTAAAATATTCACAATCCCTGAGTTTCTCGAAAAGAGGTATAACAAGGAATCACGTTCTTTTCTTTCAATCATTTCTCTTGTGAGTTATGTGCTCACTAAAGTAGCTGTGACGGTATATGCCGGAGGAATAGTTTTTAAAGAGGTTTTCGGTATTGAATCAATATATGGAATTGATTTCTTCTGGATAAGCGCTGTTGGACTTGTTGTTCTCACAGGGATATATACTGTACTTGGAGGAATGAAAGCAGTTCTTTATACATCTGTACTGCAGACTCCGGTTTTGCTCATAGGATCAATCGCCGTGCTTGTTATCGGGCTTATAAAAGCCGGTGGCTGGTCGCAGGTAATGGAGATTTGCCGTGCCGTTCCTGTAAATGAATACGGCGATACTATGGTAAATCTGATACGTTCTGCACATGACCCAGAATACCCTTGGACAGGAGTTATCCTTGGTTCGGCAATAATAGGATTCTGGTACTGGTGCACCGACCAGTATATTGTTCAGAGAGTACTCTCAGCACGTGACCAGAAACAGGCAAGAAGAGGAACCATTTTTGGTGCTTATTTGAAACTCACACCAGTATTCATTTTCCTTATTCCCGGTATGATAGCTTATGCTCTGGCGCAGCAGGGGATAATACAACTTCCCAGTTCCGATTCAGCATTTGCAGTCCTTGTTAAAGAACTGCTGCCTATTGGGTTTAAAGGACTTGTAGTGGGTGGATTGCTGGCGGCACTTATGAGCTCACTCGCTTCACTATTTAATTCATCGGCAACTTTGTTTACAGTTGATTTTTATAAAAAGTATAAGCCACAAGCTTCGGAAAAAGAACTGGTAAAAGTGGGACGGATAGCTACTGCTGCAGTTGTTATTCTGGGAATTCTATGGATTCCAGTTATGAAAGGACTCGGCAAAGTTCTTTATGCTTACCTTCAGGATGTCCAATCGTTGCTTGCACCTGGCATAGCTGCTGTATTCCTTCTCGGTGTGTCGTCTAAAAAGATAACATCAAAAGCCGGTATTACCGGCCTTGTAACCGGTTTTGTTCTTGGCATGCTACGACTCGGCCTTCAAGTGTTCGAGGAAGGTATCAACCCCGATAGCATTATTTACAAAATATTTATTGCTCCCAACTGGCTTCATTACGAAATAGCACTTTTCTTTTTAGTTATCATTCTTATGATTGTTGTCAGTATGTTTACGCCAAAACCCGATCCGGCGGCAATCAGAGGCCTTTATTTCGGCTCGGCAACACCGGAGGAAAAGGCAGTAACACGCGCAAGCTGGAATAAGTGGGATGTAATAAATACGGTGATAATCCTCTCTGTAATTGTTGCATTCTATATTTATTTCTGGTAAAAAAAATTACTTAATAGATAAAATTACAATGGAAGAACTTAAAAATTTAGAAGTATGGTTTATAACCGGCAGCCAGCATCTTTATGGAAATGAAGCTCTCGAACAAGTTGCGCAAGATTCCCGTAAAATAGTGGAAGAATTGAATTATTCAGAAATAATTCCCGTAAAAATTGTTTTCAAACCGGTTCTTATAACTCCCGAATCAATTTTTGAATTATGTCTTAAAGCCAATAGTTCAGATGAATGTATTGGCCTGATAATGTGGATGCATACATTTTCTCCGGCGAAGATGTGGATAAAAGGCCTATCAGTTCTTCACAAGCCGTTTATTCATCTGCATACACAGATTAATAAGGATGTTCCATGGGATACGATTGACATGGATTTTATGAATCTGAACCAGTCGGCTCATGGCGACAGGGAATTTGGTTTTATTTGTTCACGGATGAAGGTGAACAGAAAGATTGTTGTTGGCCATTATAAAGACCATGAGGTCATTGAAAAGATTGCAGTATGGACAAGAGCCGCCACAGCTTATGCCGATGCAAGAAATATGAAAGTAGCAAGGTTCGGAGATAATATGCGCGATGTGGCAGTAACCGAGGGTGATAAGGTAAGCGCTCAGATAAAGCTCGGATATTCCGTGTACGGTTATGGCGTAGGCGATCTGGTTAAGTATATAAATGACGTAAACCCGGCAGACGTAAAAAAACTTCTGGTAGAGTATGCCAGTGAATATAATCTTGAAAAAGCAGTTGCCGATTCTGATGCGCTTTTTGAAGCTGCAAGGATTGAAGTAGGCATGGAAAACTTCCTGAAAGATGGCAATTTCAAAGCCTTCACAACTACTTTTGAGGACTTGCACGGCCTTAAGCAACTTCCAGGGCTTGCCGTACAGAGACTGATGGCAAAAGGCTATGGTTTCGGAGCTGAAGGCGACTGGAAAACTGCCGCACTTGTGCGCTCAATGAAAGTAATGGGAGCAGGACTGAAGGGCGGTACCTCTTTTATGGAAGATTATACATACC